>NZ_QNRR01000014.1 GCF_003315205.1 Roseimicrobium gellanilyticum
GCCCAACGCACCTTTGAAGGTTTGGAAGCAGCCGTCGCGCAAGCACTGGACACGTTCTCACCAGAGCACTGCGCCAACTTTCTTCGTCATGCCAATTATGCGACAAATTAAATAGAAAATGCTCTAGCCAGTGTGCAGTGAGGCACCCACTGCCCAGGGGTATAGTGCGCCCACATGCCATCTGTGGCAGTGGAGATAACCTCATGAAAGCGTGCATGCTTTTCCAGCATCAGTGAGGTGACCTTGGGCGCGAGAAACAGCACACATTCCGCACCTGGGAACAACCCATATGACGAAAAGCTGAGCTCAAAGGGTGGGACGCCCCCAGAAAAGTCATCCACGATGGCTGGGGCGGTGCTGAGTTCGAGCTGCTCACACACAGCCAGCGACACATGCGGTCGAGCCCCGCAATCGTTCATGCTGGAAAAGCCGATGCTGGAAAGTCGGTCCCACATCTCGCGGATGCGGGCAGTGCCCGGCTCATCGAAGTACATCTCTACGGCATAAGGCATGATCGGTCGCCTGGAGTGACTTGCCAAGGGGTCGTGTACGCGAGGGCGAAGCACAACCGGAAATGGCGAAATTGCCACCTGCCCTTGCCAAGCCCCCTTCCCCGCCCTACGCATCTGCCGCCTTGCGCGTCCCAGTCTCCGGAGACAAGCAGCGCACGTATCCCTTTTCTCAATGCTCACCAAACGCATCATCCCCTGCCTTGACGTTCATGACGGCCGTGTCGTGAAAGGCACCAAGTTCCTGGACCTGCGCGACGCCGGAGATCCGGTGGAATGTGCCGTGGCCTACAACAACCAGGGCGCGGATGAACTGGTCTTCCTGGACATCACGGCCACCAGCGATGAGCGCCGCACCATGGTGGATGTGGTGGAGCGCACGGCAGAGCGCTGCTTCATGCCGGTGACGGTCGGCGGTGGCATTCGTACCGTCGCGGACATGCGGAAGATGCTCCTGGCCGGTGCAGACAAGGTCAGCGTCAATACCGCAGCCATCTTCAATCCCGAAGTGGTGGATGAAGCCGCGAGCGCCTTCGGTTGCCAATGCATCGTGGTCGCCATCGATGCCAAGCGCAACGAGCGTGGCTCCTGGACGGTGTACACCCACGGTGGTCGCAAGCCTGCGATTCGTGATGGCAAGGAACTCGACGCCATCGAATGGGCTGCGGAAGTCTGTAAGCGCGGCGCGGGTGAGATTCTACTCACCAGCATGGATGCGGATGGCACCAAGGCGGGCTACGACCTCGGCCTCAATCGCACGGTAAGCGAAGCCGTGACCATTCCGGTCATCGCCAGCGGTGGTGCGGGAAACCTGGACCACATGGTAGACGTGTTGCGCGATGGCAAGGCGGACGCAGTGCTGGCCGCCAGCATCTTCCACTTCGGTGAATACACCGTGGGCGATGTGAAGCGCCACTTGCAGAAGCATGACATTCCTGTGCGGTTGTAGCTCAACACGCAGGTCAAATCTCCGGATACCCCCCTTGGGAAAGAGACGAACATGAAGCGTGCGGGACTCTTGGTGCTCGGACTCGTGTCCTTCCTCATCGGAAGCGCGATTCTCGCATGGTGCGCCTATGGGCTCTTCATGCCCAACGACCATTTTCGTTTTCGCCTCGTTGAGGTGCCAAAATTACTATTACCGGTGGCCATGATCTGGGTCGGCTGGTGGTGGATGCGTGGAGAGCGCATGCAGTCGGCAGTGACCTACGGCTCGCAAATTGAACTCACTCTGGACCTGAACGGCCCAGACTTCGGTACAGCCCTTGAACGTGAGAAGGCACTCGATTTGAAGCATCGTCTTGAGCAAGTACTGGCCGAAGGTCGGTTGGGTGAAATTGACGGTGAAGAATTTGGTGATGGTGCGTGCACCATCTTCATTTTCACGAACTCTCCTACCGAGGCTTCAAGCGCGATTCAGACCTTCTTCCACTCGGAAGGTATCGAGCGCTATTCTCTGAAGACCTCCCCTCTGTAAGGAGGTACCCTCTGCCTCTCAGAAGTCACCTCCGGGATTTCACCAGATGAAGGATACTTGCGTCTCACTGGTGATGATGGCGAATCCGCATGCCATGGCCGGTTTCGTCTGGGACCGAAATGCAAAAACAACGTGAACACCCAGCGCCCGCGCTGTGTCGTATGCGGCAGCGAGATCACCACGAAGCATCCCTTCGAGGCATCACGCGAAACACCTCACTCTCCCACGATGATTGTCGATCTCTATCAACAGGGCCGCATCAATGACGCGCAGTCCACCGCCAACCACGCTGCAGCCAAGGCGGAAGCAGTGCACGAACGACTGGCCAGCCAGGAACGCCGCATTGAGCGCCTCGCCTTGCACTGCCAGGCGATGTGGGAAATGCTTCGCGAACGAGCGCAGTTCACTGACGAAGAATTCGTGAACAAGGTGCTGGAAATCGACCTCCGCGATGGTCGTACGGATGGCAGGATGGGTGTGCAGATTTCCGACTGCCCGAACTGCAAGCAAAAGACCAATTCCCGCCGCGCCACATGCGTCATCTGTGGAGTGGAACTTCCACGGGACCATGTGTTTCAAGTTTGATGTGCCGCGCCACGCACCGGAACCGCGCCCCGACCCATGCCAGAAGATGCCCGTTCAGACCAGGCTGACGGCCACAGTCATGCAGCTGCATGGTTGTTGGGCATTTCGGGCGCCATTCTCTTCTACATCCTGAGTCCGCCGCCGCTGGCCTGGATGTTTGAGCATTTCGGATGGAACACGCCTACCTGGCCCCAGTACGTGTACGCCCCGCTCATCATCCTGTATGACCAGTTCGAGCCGGTGAAGAACTTCTACGATAGCTATTCCAAACTGCTGGGGGTCACCCTTTGAGGAACCGCATTCCCTTGTGCGACGGGGCGAGCCGTGCCAATCTCAGGTCTTCAACCTTCCTTTTCACATCGACCATGAGCATCACCGCGCAACTCACTGAGGACATCAAGACCGCCATGAAGGCCAAGGACACCGTGGCCCTCAACACCGTGCGCTCGCTCAAGTCCGCCCTGAAATATGCCGCCATTGAAAAGCACGGCGCAGACGGGGAACTCGACGATGCAGACTCCATTGTGGTCATCCGCCGGGAAATCAAAAAGCGCCAGGACTCTGTGGCCCAGTATGAGACCGCACAGCGTCCCGAGCTGGCCGAAGTGGAGAAGGCTGAAATCGCCGTGCTGGAGAAGTATCTGCCCGCCGCAATGAGCCAGGCCGAACTGGAAAAGCTGGTCACGGATGCCATTGCGGAATCCGGCGCCACCACCAAGAAGGACATGGGCAAGGTGATGAAGCTCCTGCAAGAACGGGCCGCCGGCCGCGTGGACGGCAAGACCCTGAGCACGGAGGTGAACAAGCGCTTGAGCTGAGGCTCAAGCCGCGCTTCAGGAACAGGCGTGTCACTGCGAGATTCCTGGAAAATCGCCGCCCAGTCGCGTGAACTGCGCGACAAGCCAGTGGCGCGTACCATCTTTGAAACGCCACTGGTACTCTTTCGTGATGCCTCAGGCGCGGCACAAGCGCTGGTAGATCGCTGTGCGCATCGCAATATGGCCCTTTCCGAGGGCAAGGTAAACGCCGGCTGCGTGGAGTGCCCCTACCACGGCTGGCGTTATGATGGCGACGGCCGCTGCCAGCATGTGCCCTCGCTGGGCGACAATGCCAAACCTCCGCGCGTCAATGTCCGCTCCTTCCCCGTGGTGGAGCAGCAGGGCTTCATCTGGGTATGGATGGGCGATGATCCCTCTATGGCTCCCACGCACCCTCCGTATGAGTTTGCGCATCTGGGCGATGCAGGCTGGACCACATTCGTGATGAACACCCGCTTCGAAGCCAGTGTAGAAGCCTGTTTGGAAAACTTCCTGGACTGCCCGCACACGGTGTATGTGCACAAGGGCTGGTTCCGCAGTCCCGACACCCGGGTGCTGCGTGCCCATGTCACCAGGGATGCCACCAGCGCCTCCGCGCAATTCGAAGGCGAACCCATCTCGACGAGTGTGGTGTCCAAGCTTCTGTTTCCGAAAGGAAAGGAAGTGGTGCACACCGACCGCTTCATCCTGCCAAATATCAGCCGGGTGGACTATGCCTTCACTCCGGAGCGGCATTTCATCATCACCTCCCAATGCACACCCATCAGTGAGCACGAGTCGCAGGTGTACACCGTGATGACCTATGCCTTCGGCAAGATTGGCTGGCTGGTGCGCCTGTTCTTTGAGCCGCTCTCACGCATCATCATAGGGCAGGACGTGGACGTATTGAAGCGCATGACACGGCAGCTCCGGCGCTTTGGTGGAGCGCAATTCTCCCATGTGGAGACGGATCTCCTCGGCCTGCACATCCAGGGCATGAGGAGAAAAATGGAACGCGGTGAACCCCAAGACGCAGATGCCTCCGGACGAACCATCGAGATCCGCTTTTGAAATCCTGCTGGCACACCGCGGTGTCATCGCACTGTTGGTGCTCTCTGCCACCGTGGGGCTGTTTTCCATCATACAGAACAGTGGTGCCATCGTGGGTGGACGCATCAGCCCGCCCAAGATCGCGTGGCTGAACTTCGCGCTCTTCGTATTCGTGGTGCTGCCCGTCATCATGGGCTGGTATGCCCAGGTGGATGCGGCCACGAGTCGGCTCTATCGCATGGTCTTCTGGAGTTTCCTCATCCGTGGTGTGATCGAGTTCTATATGCTCTACGTGTCGCGATCCTGGCGCTGTGGATATGGCATCTCCCATGATCTGCTCACCGCAGTGCTGGTGGTCATTTTCTGGCAGAGTGCAGGAGGGCTCACCATGCTGCTGCTGGCCACACTCCTCGTCGAGGCGCGCATGGCCAAGATCTTCCGTGCCCGCGTGGATCCTGCCACGGGTATCTACTTTGCCGACAACAGCGCTCATTTCGCCGCCGTGAATCGTTTCACCTGGTGGGTGAATGCCACGCTGTACCCCATCCTGGGGTGGCTTCTGTGGCGGAATCATGCATTGTTCATCCCAGCATGAAGCAGCTCTCCAGCGAAGTCCGTCGCGTGACCAGCCTCTCCGAGGCGGATGTCCGCGGACTCTTCGTCCTCTTCTCTGCAAGCTACGAGGCGGTGAGCCTGGAGCAATTCACCGCGGATCTTTCCGCAAAGGATGACGTGCTCCTCCTGTGCGATGCCACCGGCGCGGTGCAGGGCTTTTCCACGCAAGTCACCCATCGTTTCGAAATTGATGGCCGTGTCATCCGTGTGCTCTTCTCGGGAGACACCATCATCGCCCCGGAGTGGTGGGGCACTCAGGAGCTCGTGCGCGCCTGGTGCCGCTATGCCGGCCGGGTAAAGGCGCGCCACGCGGAGGAAGCGCTCTACTGGCTGCTGCTTTCCAAGGGACACCGTACCTATCTCTATCTTCCGCTTTTCTTCCACCACTACCATCCGCGTTCCGGCGCTGAGGACATGACCCTGCAGCGCTTCAAAGACACGGTCGCCTCGCAAATGTTTGGCGGGGACTATCACACGGACTCCGGACGCCTGGAGTTTACCTCATCAAAAGGACATCTGCGTAGTGCGCTGGCAGACGTGCCCACCGCGCGCGATCGCCGTGAGCATGTGGCATTCTTCCTTGAGCGCAATCCACGCTATGCGGAGGGTCATGAGCTGGTATGCTTCGCGGAAATCTCACCGGAGAACATGCGTGGAGCAGCACGTCGGCATCTCCAGGAGGGCATGCGCGGCGAATCCAGCGAAGCATCCACCGCCGCCCCATGGGGAAAGCCCGCGGTGTGCTGACATCCCGCTCCACGCTGATTGATTCGCATGCTCGCACATCTCGCCTGGAAGAGCCTCTGCCGGCCTGCGCATCGGCGGTTGGTTGAAGCGATGGCTCATCCTCGGAAGGCCCAGCAAAAGGTGCTCACGGGTTTACTTCACAAGAATGCCGCATCCCATTTTGGCAAAGGTCATGCCCTGCATCCGCAGATGAGCGCACGGGAGTTCCAGCAGGCCGTGCCCACCTTCACCTATGAGGATCTCCGCCCTCTCATCGAGCGCGCGGCAGACGGTGAGCCCAATGTTCTCACGACCGAATCGGTGCTGATGTTTGAAACCAGCAGTGGATCCACGAGCGCTGCGAAGCTCATCCCGTACACACGCTCGCTGCGCGCAGAGTTCCAGGCGGCCATTCGTGCATGGATGTATGACCTGTATGCCACCCACCCCGCCATGGGTCGCGGGCGGCACTACTGGAGCATCACACCGCTGCACCGCGAGAAGCGGAAGACGAACGGTGGCATCCCCATTGGATTCGATGATGATGCGGAATACCTTGGCCGCCTCGAGCAGTGGCTCTCGGCCAGGCTCTTTGCCGTACCGGCTTCCGTTGGGAAGATGCCTGACATGGACTCCTGCCTCGCGGCGACGCGTGATTATCTCCGGAAGGCACGCGATCTCCGATTCATCTCGGTGTGGAGTCCGAGCTTTCTCGATTTGTTGCTGGATGGCTTTGATGAATCTCCCACACAACTCTGGCCGGATCTCGCCGTGGTGAGTTGCTGGGGTGACGCGGCGTCACGTGCGGGATTTGCAGCTCTGCAGAAGAGACTGCCCGGAGTGAAACTTCAGGCGAAGGGCCTGCTGGCCACCGAGGGTGTGATGACGATCCCCATCGAGTCTGCCGGCGGTTGTGTGCCGTGCCTGAACTCGCACTTCTATGAATTCCTCCCGGCAAACTCCGCGGACGACGCGACTGAAGCCCTGTTGTGCGACGAACTTGAGGAAGGCAGCGAATACTCCATGGTGATGACCACTGGGGGCGGCTTCTGGCGGTATCGCATCGGCGACCGCGTTCGCTGTGTCCGCCTGGTGGGGGAAACCCCCGTACTGGAATTCATGGGCAAAGAAGATGGAGTGAGCGATCTCAAGGGCGAAAAGCTCAACCCTTACTTCGTCGGACGCTCTTTGGATGCACTGCGCCTGCACCATGACCTACGCTCCGCCTTCCTCATGGTGGCACCATCCGATGATGGATCATCCTATATCCTGATAGCCGGAGCCTCGCCCCCCTCCTGTGAGCATCTCGCATCTGAACTCGACGCTCTCCTCCAGGAGAATCCCCACTATCGCTATTGTCGCACGCTGGGACAGTTGGAACCCATACGTGTCGTACCCGTGCCCTCTGATGCAGCGGCACGCTACCTGCAACGCTGCGTGGCACTCGGCCAGCGTGCAGGAGATGTGAAGCCCGCCTCACTCCGACGTGAAGGCGGATGGGAGGCATGGATGACCAGCTGAGATCTCATGCGCTCGTAACGCACCCCTTCGATGTCGCTGCGTTTCCGCCTCGCCACTGCTGAAGACGACGCTGCTCTACGTCGCGCCTTCGCCGCTACACCCATGGCGGGTGGCGTGCGTCTGGCTTTTGAGCGTGAGCCATCGTTCTTCGACGCCTTGCGTGTGCAGGGGGATGCAGTGCAGGTCATCGTCTGCGAGGATACCGCCACCCGCGAGATTGCCGGCATCGGCACGAGGTGTCTTGCCAGAACCTTCGTGAATGGCACGGCGCAGCACGCAGGCTATCTCAGTGACCTGCGTATCCTGCCCCGATGGCGCAAAGGCACCGTGCTGGCTCGCGGATGGAAATTCCTTCGCGAGCTCGATGCTGATGACGCCACAGCCCTCTATCACACCGCCATTTTTGCCGGGAACGCAGACGCGAAGGCGGCCCTCTCCCAGGCGCGCGCCGGAGTGCCGCAGTATCATCCCCTGGGTGCGTTCGTCACTGCTGGGGTTCATCCATCACGCGCAAAAATATGTGTTCCTTCACCGCTTCGTATCACGCGCGGCACACCGGCCGCTCTTCCACGCATCGTTGAATTCTTGAATGCACACAATGCCTCACGCCAGTTCGCCCCCGTGCATCGGCCCGAGGATTTCGCGGTTGGAGGGCGATGGCGTGATTTTCAGACCGAAGACTTTTTTCTCGTGCAGGAGGGATCACACATTCTTGGAACAGCCGGTGTGTGGAACCAGAGCGGATTCAAGCAGACACGTGTTCTTGGCTATGCGGGCAGATGGCGATTGCTCTACCACCTCTCGCGTTTGTCTCACCGGGTCCTGCCCATTCCTCGTCTTCCCACGCCGGGAACATTGTTTCAATTCGGCTATGCCAGCTTTCTGGCGGTGCCCTCAGCCCATCCCGAGGTCTTCCGTCTCCTGATGCAAGCCCTTCGGGAGGAAGCATCCAAGCGAGGCTGGATGCACCTGCTGCTGTCGCTGCACGAGCTGGATCCCTTGTATCCCCTGCTGAAGGAAACGCCTCACACGCCTTTCCACGGTGAGCTCTTCTGGTTGAATCCTCGCGGCATGGGGACCGCGCCATCCTCCGCCCAGGTTCCACACATTGAGGCAAGCCTGTTGTAGCTGCGACACAGCAGCAGCAGCGCCTGCCTACATTCTGCACGATCACTACGTTCATCGAGGCATACTGCACGGCGATCTGCTGGGTGGCGGCCGGTCAGCCTATGAAGGATGGGCCTCACATCGAGCATGCTACGGGCAAAGAATCGCCATGGCACATCCAATGCACCTCCAGCGATCCTACGGGAATCTCAGAACCTTCCCCATCCACCATGCTCTCCTACACCATCACATTCCTCATCGTCGCATTGATTGCCGCGGCTCTTGGCTTCACCGGCATCGCAGGGACTGCCGCGGGCATTGCGAAGATTTGCTTCTTCCTCTTCCTGATCCTGTTCCTCGTTTCGCTGTTCACAGGCCGGAGGGCAGCCTGACTCCCTTGCGCCAACGCCCGGTCCCGTGGGACTCGCAAGTCTCACGGGACCGCTTTGAAGAGGCCCTTCAAGCTGCGCCTCACCCAACCTACTGGGCAATGCGATAGCGCTTGCGCTTGCGGTACAAGGTCGCGGCGTCGATGCCGAGCACCTCCGCGGCCTCCGCCAGGGATTGAGTGCTCTCCACGATGCGGCGGATGTGCTCCTGCTCCAGGGACTTGATGCTGATGCGGGCACCCGGCACCACCTGTTCGCCATTCATCCCGGGGGAATCATGGCCGTTGTGTTCGGGTTGCCCCAGATCTTCACTCATGGAGATGAGGTTGCCCATGAATTCATCGACCGGCGTATCGTCTTCGCAGGTTGCAAATGGCACAACCCTCAGGTCGGGGCGCGTGTGCGCCACCTCCTTCAGGACATTGCGGGTGGATTCAGGGACGTCATTGTTGGCGGGTACATGCCAGAGGGCCAGGTCATACGGCTCGTGCAACGCGGTGGACAGGGCTTCATGACTGCCTGCCACAATGGTGGCGCGGTGTCCGGCCGCCTGCGCCGCTTGCGAAGCCGCATGGTGACTTCTGGCATCATCATCGATGATGAGAATGTTCATGAGGTTTTCCTCCGCCGCATATCAGGGATGCGGCAATTGATGTTGTGTTCCCCTTTTGGTTCAGTGTTTTCACAACGCCACCGGCACGAGCCTCAGGGGGTTGATGAGGAGCGTGCCGTGGGCAGCATGCCAGGCATTGCGGGATACCTGCACGGCAGGTTTCAATAGTGCGTGTTTTGATCCGCCTTCTGCTCGATCTTCGAGCCCAGCTTTTCCACGTCACTGCCGAAGCCCTTGACCGTCTTGCAACTGCTCAGCGCGCCGCTCATGGCCACAGCAACAGATGCAAGGAGTGCAAATTGAAGAAGAGTTTTCGCTTTCATGTCAGGTGATATTGGTTTGGACACCCCTGTAAAGCGCATGACTCCTGCCAATTGGGTTGCATTTCGCACAATTCACTGGTTGTGAGCCAGTTGTGCACCCAGCGAATCAAGGCAAAGGCGCACAATCCAATGCAAAATGCATCGGGATCACCCCTGTCATTCAGGCGTTCTGCACGAGATGATGCACGGCACCGTGCTACACGCGGATCATGTCCTTCACCACTTGGAACCAAAGGTAGAAACACCCGCGCCAGGAGTAGCGGAAGTGATCGGCCCCTTCACGAATGATGACACCCGCAGTGAGGTTGTGATTGATCTGCTCGCTCAGGTCGGTTTCCAGCGTGGTGTGCAGTGTGTCAGGATCCTGCGTGGCGATTGCCTCGGGCTTCACGCCATGCTTCTCCAGGAAGCTGTCATGAGCCACCAGCATTTCGTCAAAGGTCTCAGCGCTGTCGCAACGCTGCAGCCTCTGCTGCGGTGCGAGTTTCATGGTAAAGCTAAAAGGATAGTTCGTAGTCACGAAGGTCATGCCCTCCTTCGTGCGCGAGGTGAGGCTCGCATGGGAAAAGACAAAGCCCTCCTGTTGAGCCACGCTCACCGTCGCCTGCAGCTTCTTGGCGCTGTGGTAGAAGATACGAACAAAATGATCCGTGGCCTCCCACTTCCATCCGGCATCATCCGCCTTATCGAAGCCGGACTCCTCCACCTCCGTGGTGATGAGATCCAAATCCGGGAAGATTTCCCGTGAGGGAGGGAAGCGATGACGAACCTCGCTGTGAAGGGGAAAACGCAGTTTCCGCACACGACCCACAATCTCCACCCAAGGAAAGAGCACCCAGAGAGAGAGCGCAAATCCACCCCAAAGGTGGCTGTTCCCTGCCAGGAAATACCCACCCAAATAGGTGGAAACAAGCACAGCCAGCCAGCCCAGTTTGGCGAGCCAGCGATTGTTGAACGTGCGGCACGCGTACGCGAACACCAGCAGTCCGATGATAATCAGCACTTTTGACATGGACGTATGGGGACTTTTTGAATCGGACAGACAACCAATGCACGAAATATGCAAATTGCAAACCCTCATCGGGCGGGCACTGGCGTATGACCTCAATGATCATGCGTTTGTCCCCGCCCCCTTGGACGCGTTCACTACGCATGGAAAGTTGAATCTGTTCCTCATCTATGAACTTCTCCGCACCCGATCTTTCACAGCATCCACCTCGCAGCGTTCGCATCCGCTTGGGTGGGTATGTCATCCTCCCACGCATGCTCGACAAATGTCGTGCTGAGATCAAAGGCACCCAAGGTCCCTATCACTATGCCTGTCCCATCGACCAGCGCTTCCTCCAGTTCACCGGCGTTGATGCCGAGGCGTTGAAAGCTGAAGTCTCCAAGGGCCTGGGCGATGGTGAACTCCTGGCGTGGATTCAGAAGAATGGAAAAACTCCACGCTCCGATTGGGAGATCCATCACTGGAGCGCGCATCAAGAAGCCACCGCTCCTGGAGCCTTCGAATCGCGCGAGTTTGTGAACGAGCAAATCAAGTCCGCGGGGCTCGACAAGCGCAGCGATCTGGCAACCTGGTTTGACTGGCTGGATGCAGATGACTTCGTGAGCTACGGCGGCAAGGCATAACGAAGCCCTTCTCATCTGCTTCGAACAACAAATCCGTGCAGCACTTCAGCGCTGCACGGATTTTGCATATTCACCAGCGGTGATTCGGATGGCAAAGGGATCAATGATGGCCCGGGCAGTACCAGTGGGCGTGGCCATCGCACCAGACGTGACCGTGATGATGGCAGTGCTGGCCGCAGAATCGCGTGCCGCAGATGTGGTCACCGCCGCCACCATGGCCACGACCACGACCACGGCGACCCATGGGGTCCGGCGTTGTGTTGGATGGCGTGCTGGAGGCAATGCCTGTGGTCTTGTCCTGCTGCTGTGCTGTGATGGGCTCTGACGGCAGCGACACTGCCGCCCACATGGTGCCGCCTGCGGTGAGCAGCAGTGCGGCGGAGATGACGAATAGTTTTTTCATGGGATGGTGCTTCGTTAAAGGCGTGGAACCGACAACTGTGTCGCCGCCAAATGGCGCTTACCTGCGGATGAACACATATCCGATGCCGGGGATGTAGACCTGCACGCCACCATGACTGTGATGATGATGGCCATGACCGTGACCGTTGTGTCCGCCATAATGATGACCGTGTCCGCTACCTCCATGTCCGCCATGGCCACCATGACCATGACCTCCGTGATTGTGGCCTCCATGGTTGTGACCATGTCCTCCGTGGTTGTGACCTCCATGATTGTGGCCATGACCATGACCGTGATCGAGAGCGGACGCTGTGGTCGGTACAAATGTCAGAGCTGCGGCTGCGACAAGGGATGTGAACAGAAATTTCATTGGGGTTTGGGATGTTTTCCTTGGCTGCACTCTTGTGATAACTGCAGCCACATCCTTCGACGGAGCCCCCTTTTCCTTATTCATGCAGGCGCCATTATTTTTTTGGAAGCACGCATAGCGCCCCATCCCACGCGCGCGCGAATGGAGAGGGTGGAGCAACGCACGCAGCAGGGTTCCGAATCAGCAACAAAGCCCCCGTTCACCGCACACTTGTGCAGTCATCAGGCCAGCATCCCGCGCACCACATTGCCCGGTTGACCGGCCAGGATGGTCTCATTCCGTGAGCCGCGCTTGTAGGCCAGTTTCTCCGCATTGAGTCCCATCAAATGCAACACGGTGGTGAGATAGTCATGATGATACACCACATCCGTCTGCGCAAAGAGGCCAAAGTCATCCGTGCTACCATGCACGTGGCCACGCTTCACACCGCCACCAGCCATCCAGATGCTGAAGCCATCCGTGTTATGATCGCGACCAGGCTTGCCCTTGCCGCGCCCTTGAATCACTGGCAGGCGTCCCATTTCCCCACCCCAATACACCAGGGTGCTGTCCAGCATGCCGCGTGACTTCAGATCGGTAACGAGGGCCGCGCTGGGCTGGTCCGCCGCGGCACACTTCCTCTGCAATGCTTCGAAGATGTTCTCATGCATGTCCCAGGAGTAGTCCCAGATCTGCACAAATCTCACACCTCGCTCCACCAGCCGTCGCGCAATGACGCATGCTTCGCCGAGGCGGCGCGTGCGATCATTGTCCAGACCGTACAGCGCACGCGTGGCCGCGGTTTCCTTCTTCAAGTCAAACACCTCGCGCGCGGCGATCTGCATGCGGGCGGCCAGTTCGTAGCTCGCCATGCGAGCCTGCAGGTCATGCTCACCGGGGAATTGTTCAAGATGCCGGCGGTTCAGCGATTCCAAAAGGTTGAGCTGCAGATCCTGCGGTGCGCCCTTCAGGTACGCGGGCGGATCCAGGTTCATGATGCGCGGCTCCTGCTCGCGTACGTGTGTTCCCTGGAACATTGATGGCAGCAGCCCGCTCGCCCAGAAAGGTGAGCCCGGAGGATTCTTCCCCACCACCAGAGCCACGAAGGCCGGCAGGTTCTGATTCTCACTGCCGAGACCATAGGTGAGCCAGCTGCCCAGTGCAGGGCGACCGTTGAGGCCGCTGCCGGTATCCATGGCACGCATGCCAGCCACATGGTTGCGGATGCCCTTGAGATTCATCGAGCGCACCATGCAAATGTCATCCGCAATGGCCGCCGTGTGCGGCACAAGCTCGCTCAGCTCCATTCCGCACTCACCGTGCTTCTTGAATTCAAAGGGACTCGCCATCACCTCACGTGAAGCGCCGCCGGCGTTGTCAAATTTGATCTCCCCTCCGGGGAAGAGTTTGCCGTCATACTTCTTCAGCAGCGGCTTCGGGTCGAACATGTCGATGTGGCTCGGACCGCCTCCCATGAAAAGCGAGATCATCGCCTTCGCCCTGGGGGCGTGATGAGGAGCCTTGGGCAGATTGTCATACACCGCGCGCTCCAGCAGGGGCTTCTCAGGATTCACCGCCGCGAGCACACCGTCATCCTTCAGCAAGCTCATGAACCCCAGCGCGCCGAGGTTCATGGCGCTGCTGCTCAAAAAGTGACGTCGGGAAAAACAATCTGACATGACCCGCACATTACGCCGGTTGTCAGGGTGTTCTGTCTCCTGCTGAACAAGAGTGGTCCTGTAAAGTACGCGGCATGAAATGGAACATGACCGAATCGCGTATTTTTGTGCCGTCTGAAGCGTGACAATCCATCTGTGGCACCGGCGGCTCCCCCCTCTTCCTCACGGCTGATTGTTCATGCACAAACCTTCCTCACTCCTTCCCATTGCCCTGCTTGCCATTGTCTTGGCAGCAGGCAGCCTCGCCGCTTCGGATACTGGACCCGCGAAGACTCCGATTCCCGCCAACCCACGGGTTAATGTGAAGGACTTCGGCGCGAAGGGAGATTGCCGCCGCGTGACGGACGGCACCGTGACTCGAGGGTCGAAGGTCTTCCTCTCCGCGACTGCCAACTTCACCAAGGAGGACATCGGCCAGCCCATCTACGTACTGGAAGCATCCTCGCAGACCGTCAAAGATCTGGGTGAAGTCTTCGGATCGCCGCTGACCAGCAAGATTGTCTCTATAGTTGATTCCAGTACAGTCATCCTCGCGGACGAAGCGAAGCAGAATGTTTCCAACGCCAAGACATGCTTCGGCACGGACGATTCCCAGGCGATTCAGAAGGCCATCGATTCACTCACGGAAACCGGAGGCACAGTGTATTTCCCGCCCGGCCTCTATCGGGTCACTTATCAAGGCGGGCCGGGCCTCAATGTGGCGGCGTCAAACATCCGCCTATGCGGCTCTGGAACCGCCAGCGCCATCTTCAACTCCTCCGTGCTGTTCAAGGCGAAGATGAAAGACGGTAAAATCATCACGGAACAGGGTGGTGTGCCCGCACTTTACGTGGGAAACCCCAAAAAGGAGGTGAAGAACGTGGAGGTGGATCACCTGTGGCTGGGCGACAACGGTCAAAACTATGACTACCGCGAGTGGGGCGCTCATGGCTGGGGAGTGCTGGGATGCACCGGGAAGATTGATGATGTCCACTTCCATGACCTCACCATCGAGACTGCCTTCCTCTGTGGTGTGAACATGGACTCCGTGACCGATGGATTCTCCATCCACCACGTGACTGTGCTCAGTTCGGGCGAGCATGGCATGTACATTGCCGGCACTGGCTCCAACGGCGACGTGCGTGACAATCGCATCCTCGGCACGACACGTGCCATGCGGCAGGGCATCGCGGTGAAAAAGAAGCGCCACCTGCGCATAACCCACAACGAGATCGCCAATGTCGATTTCCAAGGCATCTGCATCGTCGGTGACATCGAGGATCACAAGTCACACGATGTGGTGATCTCGGAGAACTGGCTCCATGATCTCTCCACGTGGCACACCGAGGGCATTGTTGTTTCGAACGCTGAGGACGTAGTGATTCAATCCAACGTGATCGAAGACACAAGTTGGATAGGCATCAGCCTGCGCACCACGAACACCTCAGTCTCCAAAGTCACCATCAAAGACAACCGCATCACACGTGCCGGACAGATGAATCCCTGCTTTGCCATCGCCGTGCAATACCTGCCCCCGGCTGCTGCCAAACCCGAAGATCCGTGGCCGGGTGGAATCCGCGACCTCGTGGTGGAGGACAACCACATCTCCGATTGCCCCAGTGGCATTTCCTTCTCCAATGTCGGTGGAAGGAACATTATACGAGGCAACCGCGTCGAACGCGAGCACGACATCGCCTCCGGCGTCTCTTACAAAGTTGGGGCCCTTCCTGGCGCTACCGTCGAGATGAACGGGAACACAAGCACGAACTACAAGCAATCCGCCATCTCTCCGGCGGTGACGAGTCGTGACAATTCGCTGAAATAAGAAAGGACTTCAGCTCTCCCTCGCGTCGCGTCTCTCGCAAGGCTCTCACTCCTCGCCCACCGCAAACGTCACGTTCGCGAGCTTCGCTTTGGACATCGCATTCATCACATCGATGATGCGCTCATAGGAAGCCTGTTCCTCAGCGCGAATGGTCACGAGCACCTTGTCCCCGCGCGCTACCGCGTCCGCAGAGATGCGCTGGAGGGCGGCAGTGAACAGAGGCATCGCCTTCTGTCCGACGGCGTCGTATTGCTCCTCGTTCATCATCACCATACCGTCCTCCGCAATCACGACGTCCAGCTCGGTGGGCGGCAGCGCGGGACGCTCACCCACGATAGGGCCAGGGGCCGGAAGACCGAAGGAGAGATGCCGCTCCATCTTCACGGAGTTCGCCATCACCATGAAGAACAGCATGATGACAAACACCACATCGATCATCGGAGCGATTTGAAAACCCACATTGACCGGCTCGGAGGAGATGGCAGAGGACTTCATGCTGTGATTACGCCATGGAACTGCAGTCCGTGTCGAGCACAATCTGCGTGCGCCACCCGTGTGCTATTTTAGAGGAGAAAGCGGAGTCGTCGTTACCCAGGTTTTCAACGGGTCTGAATAGATCAGCCAACCTATTCCACGTAGAGAAACCGGTTCGAGCCCAGCAGCACCTGGCACAGGCTTGCGAGGGCACGCCGCTCCAGTTCCTCGGGTTTTGCGGTAGCATTGGTTCCCTTCAGGACCTTCGCCTGTTCCGTGAGATAGGAGGCCAGCGAATCGACTTCGGTGGCCGCATCCGGCACCCCGAATACCAGTCGCCACGCCAATTCCGCCTGCTTGCGCACATCACCACCAGCTTCCGCACGCACCCGTTTCGCGAGGAAATCCGCCTGCTCCACCACGAAGGCGCTGTTCATGAGCAGGAGGGACTGCGGTGCCACCGTGGAGCTGTTGCGCAGTTCACAGTTGGGTTCCATTTGCGGCGCGTCGAAGACGGCCAGCACCTGCGCAGGCAGAGAGCGCTTCTGCGTGACATAGATGCTGCGGCGGAACAATTGATCCGGCAGCAGCGGCTTGTCTGAGCCCACGACAGTCTGGTTGTTTTCATCCACGCGCACCGGCACCGGCGGACCGGCGGGCTGGATATTGAGCGTGCCGCACACGGCCAGCGTCGCGTCGCGGATGACTTCGGCCTCCAAGCGACGTACCGGATAACGCCAGAGAAGAGCATTCGCCGGATCACGCGCCTCGCCTGTGGGTGTCTTCTTCGAACTCTGCCGGTACGCGGCGGAAGTCATGACCAGACGATGCAGCCTCTTCAGGCTCCATCCCTGGGACATGAACTCATTGGCAAGCCAGTCCAGCAGCTCGGGATGGCTTGGCTTCTCCCCCTGATGACCGAAGTCACCCGGCGTATTGACCAGACCGCGGCCGAAGTGGTGCATCCAGAACCGATTCACCAGCACACGCGCCAGCAGCGGGTGTTTCCCACTGGTGAGGTGCTTCGCAAAAGCCAGTCGGCGTCCTGTGCCCGGCACCGCCGGATCATCAGCCAGGAAGTCGATGGGCTTATCCGGACTCAGCACGGTGAGATCTCCCGGTCCTACAGCATCTCCCGGAAGCTCACGATTCCCCCGCATGAAGACCTGGGTCACAGGGACGGTCGTCTTGCTGCCGTACGCCACAGGCTCAGCGAGCACACGGACAAAGTTCTCCTGCGGCTTCTTCGCCCGGATGGCAGCCGCGCGCGCGGCGTTGTCATCCTGCATCTTTTTCAGGTCATTCTCACGACCATACTTGTTGAGGAAGAGATTCAAGATGCCCACAGAAGGCGTGACCTTGATGCCGGGGTATTCCTCCACCAGCTTCTTCTGCTCCGCGGTCAGGCTTTTGACATCCTTCTGAAACGCCAGTCCAGCCTCGCGGCACTTCAGCTGCAGCTGCGGCGCAAGCGCCTTCACCTCCTGCTCGAAGACCCAATCGCGCAGCTCTACCAGTTTTGCCTGGAGTTCCTTCTCCACCTCGACCGCCTGTTTCTCCAGTTCCGCGCTCGTTGCACGCTCTTCCGTGGTGAGCAGGGAAATGCGCCGCTGTCTCGGCTCGCGCCATTGCTTCCAGTCCAGCGCAGGTTCGAAGATGGCGCGCAACCGGTAGAAGTCCTTCTGCAGGATGGGATCGAACCGGTGATCATGGCACTCCGCGCAGCCGACAGTCATCCCCATCAAGGAACTGCTCACAATCTTCACCGTCTCGGTGACGACCGCGTTCTTCGCCAGATCCTTGTCCATGCGTTCCGTCCCCGTGCCATCCGGCGCCATGCGGAGGAAGCCGGTCGCTGTCAGCTTGCGCGTCTGATCCGACGTGAGATTCACCGGGGGCGAAGGAATCATCTCATCACCGGCAAGCTGCTCCCGAATGAATTCATCAAAGGGCAGATCCTCATTGAGCGCCTGGATCACATAGTCACGGTAGCGCCACGCGTCATCGCGATCCGTATCTTCGTCATTGTATCCCTCAGAGTCCGCATAACCCGCCACGTCCAGCCAGTGGCGGCCCCAGCGCTCGCCATACTGCGGAGACTCCAGCAGCCGATCGATCAACCTTTCATAGGCATCGACTCGAGTGTCCTTTTCAAAAGCTTCCACTTCCTCCGCAGACGGCGGCAGACCAGTGAGATCAAACGAGGCACGTCGAATCAAGGTGACTCGATCCGTTTCTGGTGAAAACGCCAGTCCTGCTTTCGTGAGCCTCGCCTGCAGAAAGCCATCCACCGGATTCGCATATTCGCTCGTCGGTGCCTTCTGCCGCCTGATTGGCTGGAAGGCCCAGTACGCCCGCTCCTCCTCAGAGATCACCGTTCCCGGGACCAGCACCGCCGGCTCAGTCCGCAGCGTCTTCGTGCCCTCGGCAATCCACTGCTCGATCTTCGCAATCTCCGCTTCCGGCAGCTTCTTGCCACCCTTGGGCATGTCACCGCTCTTAAGCTGCTCAATCAGCAGACTATTGTGCGGATCCCCCGAAACGATGGCCGGTCCACTATCGCCACCCTTCTCCATGAAGTGCTTCAGGCGGACATCGAGACCGCCTTTGATCTCCTTCTCCTCACCGTGGCAGTGAAAGCAATGTGCCTTGAGAATAGGGCGGATATCCCTCTCAAACATAAGCGGTGCTGCCTGGACGAGGCCGCTGCCAGCCATGTACATCAATGTGGCAGGAAGGGCCTGTAGAAACGAAAATGACCGCAGTTGTCGCATGGTATCTGAAGCGACAAACTACGGTCCAATGGCGCCCACCCTTTCGAGGCGACAACGCGCAGCGGGTGGCTACACCGTGATCTCCGGCACCACGAAGGGCGCGCGATACTCACGTGTAAGCAGCTTCGCCGCGGCATCATTGCCCACAGCCTTCTCCGATTTCGGATCAAAATTCAGCACGGGACCCAAGGTCAGCGGCGTGGCGTTCAAGTCGACCCCATTCGCTTGCAGGTGTGCCAGCATCCGGTCAAAGGTTTCTCCGGCACCGGCATCCGCGCTGATGGCCTGCTTGATCTCATCCACACTCTTCTTGGCGCCAAGCTGCTGGGAGATGTTGGCCGTATGGCACAGGGCCGCGCTGATATGCCCCTCCAGCACTTCTGCGTTGAGGTCTTCACGCTTCCGGCCGCGCACCGCCTTGATGAAGTTTTCAAAGTGGTTGTCCGCACCATCCCACTTCTTCACCTCCTTGCCGTCCTTGTCGTAGGCAATGGCGCTATCGTAATTCGGCACGAGCACGTGACCGCCTTCGCAATGGATCACGACTCCGATCTGGCCGCCCATGAAGTTGTCCATGTCCGCGCCATCCTTGATCTTTTCAGTGCTCTTCTCCGCGCCTTTTTCCACTTCAGCCTCCCTGGTCTTGGGAAGTCCGCGCACTTCAAAGATGAGCGGTGCAGCGGCATAGGCCTGGTAGATGATTTGGGTGTTCGGCGTCTCACCATCATCCTCATAGCCCAGACGTCCGCCCAAGCTCCAGGCGCGGGGAGCGATGTCATTTTCCCCAAGGAACCACCGGGCAATGTCCACCTGGTGCACGCCCTGGTTGCCCAGATCACCATTGCCGTAGGCCCACTGCCAGTGCCAGTCGTAGTCCAGCTTCTTGCGATGGACGGGCACCACCTGCGCGGGGCCAAACCACAAATCAAGATCCACGCCCTCCGGTGCCGGCAGCGGCCCCTTGGCCTTGCCGATGCTCTTGCGCCGTTTGTAGCACAGACCACGGGCGATCTTAATCTTGCCGAGGTTCCCCGCCTTCACCCACTGCACGGCATCCCGGATGCTGTAGCTGCTGCGGATCTGTGACCCGGTTTGGACGATGCGATTGTACTTGCGCGCAGCATTCACGAGTTGCCGCCCTTCCCACACGTTGTGCGAGACGGGCTTCTCCACATACACATCCTTGCCCGCCTGCATGGCCCAGATACCCGCCAAGGCATGCCAGTGATTCGGTGTGGCGATGCTGATGGCATCGATGTCCTTGTTCTCAAGGAGCTTGCGGATGTCTTGATACGTCTGCACCTCCTGGCCCTTCGCCTTGAAGGCATCTGCCTGCTTCGCCAGCACGGCCGGGTTCAGATCGCACAATGCCGCGACACGCACGCCTTTGATTTCGGAGAACGATTTGATGTGTTCCGCCCCGCGTCCGCGGAAACCAACCACCGCGACATTGATCACATCATTCGCGCTTGAGCCACCGCCCTCACCCCCGCAGGAAGTCAGGCTCTTGGAGATGAAAAACGAACCGCCCGCGAGTGCGGACTGCCTGAGGAAGGTACGACGGGATGCTCGGGACATGGGCGACCCTTACAATCCCACAGCAGCTTTGTAATCAAAAAATTCCAGGCCATGCGCCTCGGCAATGGCGTGGTGAGTAACCTTGCCTTCGAAAAGATTCAGCCCGCCCAGCAGGTTCGGGTCACGCTTGAAGGCCTTTGGCACTCCATGATCCGCCAGCGTCTCAATGTAGCGGTACGTCACGTTGGTGAGCGCCTGGGTGGCGGTGCGCGCGTAAGCCGCCGGCATGTTTGCCACGCAGTAGTGGATCACATCCTCCTCCACATAGATGGGGTCCTGGTGGGTGGTAGCCCGCGAAGTTTCCGCGCAGCCGCCCTGGTCGATTGCGATGTCCACAAACACGCTTCCCGGCTTCATCACGCGCATCATTTCCCGATTGATGAGCTTCGGTGCCTTCGATCCGGGCACCAGCACGGCTCCAATGAGAAGGTCCACATCCGGCAGCATGTCGAGGATGTGGGCCTGATTGGAGTACAGCGTGTGTGCGGTGCTCAGCGTGATATCGAGGAAGCGCATGCGTTCCACGTCTACTTCCAGAATCGTCACATCCGCGCCCAGACCCGTGGCCATACGCGCGGCATTCACACCTGCGGTTCCACCCCCAATCACCACCACCTTTCCCGGCAGCACGCCAGGCACACCGCCCAGCAACACCCCGCACCCGCCTTCGTGCTTCGCAAGGAAGTAACCGCCCACCAGCACACTCATACGCCCCGCGATCTCACTCATGGGCTCCAGCAATGGCAGCCGGCGATTCACTTCCACGGTTTCATAGGCAATGCAGGTGGCTCCAGACTTGAGCAGGCCTTCCGTAAGGCTCTTGCTGGCAGCGAGGTGCAGGTAGGTGAAAAGGATCTGCCCCGGTCGCAACAAGGGGTACTCCTCAGGCAGCGGCTCCTTGACTTTCACGATCAATTCCGCCCGTGCAAACACCTCGGCGTGCGTACTCACCACCTCAGCACCGGCCCGCTCGTACTCCGAATCTGGAAAGCCTGAGCCAAATCCCGCATTCGACTCCACCACCACCTGATGTCCCCGCTTGATGAGCTGATAGGCAGCGCTGGGCAGCAACGCGACACGGTTTTCCTGTGGTTTGATCTCCTTGGGTACACCGATGATCATGACTCAAACTTCCGTGAGAACGTTGCCAGAGGCGAGGAAAAAACAAGACGTCCAAGGCATTGACCACGCCCCCCTCACCTCCGCTCAATCACCCCCTATCACGCCAGTTCTGGCACCAGCGTGGGAAGCGGTTTGCCATTGAAGTAGGCAGTGAGATTGGCCACTACCAGATCCGCCATGGCTTTGCGGGTCTCCATGGTCCCGCTGCCCACGTGAGGGAGCAGCACCACGTTCTCCATCTTCAGCAGCTTCTTCGGCACATACGGCTCCTCAGCGTACACATCGAGTCCCGCGCCCTTGATGAATCCGCCCTGCAGCGCACTGATCAGCGCATTCTCATCCACCACAGATCCCCGCGCGATGTTGATCAAGGTGCCATCCGAACCCAGGGCGAAGAGCACCTGCGCATTCACCAGATTCTTGGTTTGCTCGCCTCCCGGGCACGCCACAATGAGGTAGTGGCACCAGGCCGCCATCTCAGCGGGGGAGAAGAAATACTGGTAGGACACGTTGGGTTGCTTCTCACGGCAGCAATAACCCACCTGCATGCCGATCGCCTCAAGTCGACGCGCTATAGCCTTCCCGATGCGTCCCAACCCGAGGATGCCCGCTCGTTTCCCCCCCGGCTTGGTAGTCAGCTCGAAATTCCCCCGCGTCCAAAGCCCGGCCTGGAGGAATTTTGTCGCCGGAACAAGCTTGCGCGAGGTCATAAGCACCAGCGCGAGCGCAATGTCCGCCACATCCTCTGTGAGCACATCGGGGGTATTCGTCACCCGGATGCCGCGCTGCTTGCAGTAGTCGAGCGGCACGCCGTCATAACCAACACCGAATACACAGATGATCTGCAAAGAGGGAAGATCCCTGAGCAGCGACAGGTGATAGGTCGTTCCGCCTGCTCCGATGATGGCACGAATATTCGCCCCGTGCCTGTTGAGCAAGCCGTCCTTGTCCTTTGACTGGTGCCAGTCATGGCAGACGAACTCTTCCTTCAATGGCGCGAGCAGAAGGTCCGGCAATGGTGCCAGCAACAGCACTTCAGGCTTCACAAGGGAACATGCCTCCTATCTTTGGCAATGCGAGGGAACTTTGGCTTTGAGGCAATTATGAACCATTCTTTGAATATCGTCATTATGGAATGCAGTGGATCTGGGCCTGCCGGAGGCCCTCCGTTATTTCATTTGCCAGCGGGGACCCCGGCGTGGACGCTTTATTCTGGAAATTCAGGTCAATAATCACTCCGGGGCGCCGAATAGCCCACGCATCCGCGCCGTCGAACCCGAACGATCTCTTTTTACCCCTGATTACACCCCCAACCCAACGCCTGCCATGAATCACCAAAGCCGCACCCTGCGGGGCCTTCTCACCATCATGGTTGCGACCGCAGCCCTGCCTGCGGTCACCGCCTCGGCCGAAGACCGCTTTCGCATCCCCCTACCGCCCCCTCCCAGTGAAGTGATTCGTGATGTCCGTGGGTTTATCCACGGCATTGGTCGTGGCATCAAGCGCGGTGCCCAGCGTGTGTTCAATGACGAACAGCCGATGGAGGAACAGGATCTCCGCCGCCCCCGACGTGACTACGGTCCCAATGGCGAGTGGGACGGACAGTTCTATCCGGACGAATATGATCGGCGCGGCCCACGCCCACCGCAAAACCAGCGACCACTACCCCCGTCACAGGAGCGCGACATGCGTGAAATCGCTCCGCGTGACATTCCGGAAGGCCCAGGTGGCTGGACCAGCGAAGAGCAGCTTCGCCGCGAAGAAGCTTCCCGTGAAGCCGCCCGGAACTACCAGCCTTCGGACATGCCCCCGACCCCTCCGACTTCCAAGAAAAGCACACAGCCACGGCAGGAAGCCGCTCGCACGCCAGCATCTCCTCCGCAGCCTTTGCCGAACAACAAGGAAGGTGCTTTGAAGGAAAACACCCTGCCTCCCACCACAACCACGCCGAAAACCACCACCACCCCGGCGCCTTCCACCGAGGTACAATACGCCTCGCCCGTGCCCGGCAAGAAGGGCCTCGTCTACCCTCCCGGTGTCGCGAAGACTCCGGAGAACATGGTGGATGTCGGCGACTTCAAGGCGGGCCAGCTCGTGCGCAATCCGCGCAATGGAGAGCTCTTCCGGGTGCCTTGAGTGATATCGATTTGACTGCCTTCAAAGATAAAGGCCGCGCTCGAAAGGCGCGGCCTTATTTTTTGCTCACATGTTCAGCAATCGCTCATCACGCACTGATTCGTGAAGGCGTCTCTTCATGGAAGAAGAGTTCCATGCGCCGGCGCATGTCACGGTAAAAGGCCTGGGCCATCTCTTCCACCATCGCGGCTTTGCTACCCTCCTGCGTGGCAACCAGCTCGCGTTCGCGGCGGATGCGTTCGTCGAAGGCGCGCTCCAGTTCGAGCAGGTGTTCCAGAAATTCCTTCGCCGCGCGTGAGCGATCCACGCCCTCGATGAGCGCGTGTTCGAGCGGTTTGTTCCGCGTGAGGTGCAGCAGGCGCCCCTCCGAGAGGCCTTCCATGTAGCGGTTGTAGCTCTTGAGGAAGGCCAGACGTTCCTTGTCGAAACGAGTCTCATCCTGATCCAGCAGCGTGTCATAGGGACCCGGCTTGGAGAAGAATTTCACCACCAGCGGGATGGTATCCACCAGCATGAAGAGCGCCGTCAGCACCGCATAAGCGATCAAGGCGAACTGGCCACCCTCGGCATCGTTCTCAAAGAGGGCGTGCAGAGCCTTGGTCTGCGTGAGGATACCGCGGCGTGGTTCCGCACGGATGGCATCGACGCGCGCCTGCTCGTCCTGCTGCAATTTGGTGAGCTCCCCGGCGAAACTCTTGGATTGCTCCAGCTTGGCATCAATCTGGGCACGCAGGGTGGCACGGATGCCATTCTGCTGCTCCACGAACGAATCCGCCTGCTGCTGCTGCACCTGTTGCTTCAGACCTTCCAGGCGCTGCTGCTCGAGCTGGGACTTGCGGAGCGCCTCCGCAGCCGCGACTTCCGCTTGCGAGGTGAGCGACTGCTCGGTGCTGGCCACGTCCGCGCGAAGCTGGCTGAGCTGGCTGGTGAAGGACTCCAGCAAACCAGAAAGGCGCTTGGATTCATCACGACGCCACGCGAGCTGATCCGCCTGGATGCTCTTGGCACGCGGTCCGAGACCGATGATGCCACTGCGCTGCCCATTGAGTTCACGCTCGAATTCCTTCTGCCAGAAATCCAACTCCCCTTGCAGCTTCGTGGCCTGTTCATTCAGCGAGGTGATCTCCTTTTCAATGGTGGTGATCTTTTCACGACTCGGCGCAGTGGCATCCGCAATCTTCTTGTCGAGTTCCTGCTTGGCCTTCGCTTCCTCCGCAGTCATCGGTTTCGCCGCGCCTTGCAGGGCTTCCTGAACGAGGAACTTCGCGTTGAAGGTCTCATCCCATTGCTTGCGCTGGGTTGCCACTTCGGCATCGAGCGCCGCAATCTTCGCTTCGACCGCCTTCTTGTTCGTCTCAAATTCCTTCCTCGCCGCCGAGATGTCGGCATCCCGTTGTTTTTCGATGCTCGTATTGATGGTGTCGCGGAAGAGAAGGAGCGCCAGCGGGTGCGAAATGGAGAGGCCCATCAACGCGGCTACCACGATGCGCAGGCTGAATTGCGACAGCTTGCGGAAGAAGCTCTGGTAGGCGCGGTAAGTGGCCAGCAGGGCCCGGTCCACCGTGAGAATGATGAAGGACCACACCAGCGACACGGCGGCAATCACGCGCCAGTCATCCGTGAGCGTCGAGAGGGCATACGCCGCAGCCACGGCGGCAAAGGCACTTGGCACCAACACCGTGGCGCCAAAGGCCACGTACTTCCGCCGCTCCCACGCAGGGCACTCGGCGAGGCTTTCATCACTGGCTCCCGATAGCCAGAAGAACAGGCGGGTCAAAGGCCCTGGCGGCTTCATGCGCGAAGATCTACCTCAAGTCCCCGCAAATGCGAGATCAATCACAGGCTGTGCCCCCTCCACCCCTAATCCACAGGCCCCTCCACCTCGGCAGGCCCCGCCTTCTCCTCAGGCAGTAGCATCGCCACCACGGCAGCCGGGGCAAAGAGCCAGCCGGCATAGAGCAGCGCCTCACGCACGTCCCCAATTTTACCAGCGGCCGTGAGCCCGAAATAGACCGTCCCGCCCGCCGCCACGATGCGGCCGAAGTTGTAGCAGAACCCTGCCCCCGTGGTGCGCAGCAGTGTGGGGAAGAGAGGTGGCAGGCACATGGTGAAGAGGCCGAACACGCCCTGGCACGCGCCGATGATGCCGAACCACACCAGCGTATCCTGATAACCACGCGGCGTGTGGAAGCACATCCACATCGCTCCAAAGTAGAGGGCCAGCATGAGCACAATGGCATTGCGGAAGCCCATCAATTTCGCAAACGCGCCCGCGATGAAGTTACCGATGATGCTGCCGATCATGATCCAGAAGAGCGCCACGGCGGCGACGTGGTTGCGCTCGGCATCCGTCATGGCCAGCACTTCCGGCAGCTTCCGGATGTGCGCCTGCTGCCAGAACATGAAGGCCCAGTGTGCGGTGAGCGAAATGGCGCAGATGGTCAATACACGCCACGTCGTGCTGCGTACTGCGGGCCCGAAAAGAGCACCCAATCCCGGAGGCTTCTCCGTGGCATTGGTACGGGCATGCTCCCACTCCTCCGTCTCCGGCACCGCCTTGCGAATCCACAGGGTGATCAAGGCAGGGAAGATGCCCACGAGGAAGATCCAGCGGGGCTCGCTGTTACTCAAGAGGAGGCCCGCTCCACAGGCGAGCAGCACGCCGCAATTCACCGCACTCTGTAGCGTCGCGGCAATCCAGGGACGCCAGGACTTTGGCCATGTCTCGGACAGCAGCGAAGCGCCCACGGCCCACTCCCCGCCAATGCCCAGCGCGGCGAGGAAGCGGAAGATGAGCAGGTGCCACCACTCCTGCGCGAAGAAGGATAACCCGGTGAACAATGCATACGCCAGGATGGTGAGCACCAGCGTCCGACTGCGCCCCAGCAAATCACCCACGCGCCCGAAAAAAGCCCCGCCCAGCGCCCAGCCCACGAGGAAACCCGCATTGATGATGGCGCCATGCTGTCCCACGCTGGGATCCGTCTGCGGCAGATGCATGAGCAGCGCCACGAAGGGAGTCGCCACCAGCGTGTACAGATGCATGTCCAGGCCGTCGAAAAGCCAGCCGAGCCACGCCGCCAGTCCGGAGCGCTTTTGATGAGGAGTAAGATCGCGAAGTCGGGTGACGGGAGCGGGTTGAGACATTCCGGCGAGTCTAGCGTCGGGATCTCACGGGGGGAAAGCGCAAACTGCACTTCCTACATCCTCCTGAAGCCTTCCTCACCAGGACCATTCACTCCGCCTTCGTCCAGGCACCGGCATGCTCGGCTTTTGCCTGGCCCATCGCCTTGCCCAGTTGGAGCACGTACTGGTCAGATTTTGGAAGCGGCGCGGGCAATCCGGAGATCTGGTGGCCTCGTGGCGACGCATAGCCCTTACGCACCAGCAACTCCCCGAGATCGAAGTGCTTTCCCTGCTCCAGCTCTACTGTGACGAAGCCGTAGTAGCGCTCGGCACCCGGCACGCGTTCCCACTTGGTGTAGACCTTGAACTTGTTTTGCGTGAGTAGACTGGAGACGAACTTCATCGCACTCACCCCAGCGGAAAGCACGGCGTCCGTTGACGGATTCTCGAACAACGCAGCCTGGTCTCGCAGGCGCTTGGGCCGTGAGGCAAAGACCTCCGCCGCGTCCACGAAATACAACACAAACACATCCTCCTTGGGCCCACTACGGATGCGCAAGGTGTCCGCTTCATTCGCTGTTCCCGGCACCAGATTGGGATCCGGCAGCACCCACCACTCTCCCTGCCGGTAGGCGCGCGCCTCCTGCACTTGCTCCTCAAGAGGAACGGCCACAGGAATCGCCTTGGGTGCTTTCACCGCCTCCGCTACGGGAATGGCCTTCACCGGCTCTTTGTGCAGGCGGTATCGCGCCTTCAGCAGCATGGCCAGGAGCAGCATGAAAAACAGAATCACCACCGTGATGATTCCGTTGTGAATGGCGGCGCGCGGCGGCATGAGTCCTTGTAGCCCGAAACCAGTTACTTCGAAATCCCTAATTTCTCATGAATTGGAACGAAATGTATGAACGCGGCGAGACACCGTGGGAGAAAGGTCTGCCCACACCGGTGCTCACTGAGATGCATGCCAAGCA
Source organism: Roseimicrobium gellanilyticum (assembly GCF_003315205.1). Lineage (NCBI taxonomy): Bacteria > Pseudomonadati > Verrucomicrobiota > Verrucomicrobiia > Verrucomicrobiales > Verrucomicrobiaceae > Roseimicrobium > Roseimicrobium gellanilyticum. The sequence goes on from NZ_QNRR01000014.1 coordinate 27,760, forward strand.
CCCCGAAGTATTCAGCGGTCACACCCTTGTCCCCGGTTGCGGATTGGGACACGACGCCCGCTGGCTGGCGGAGCAGGGTTGCGGACCGGTGCTGGGCGCGGATATCGCCCCACTGGCCATCGAGAAGGCCTCTGCGGTGGATGCCAGGGGCCTCGCCAGCTACCGCCTGCTGGACGTCTTCAATCTGCCCCCGGAGCTTCTCGGCGCCTTTGACTTGGTCTGGGAGCACACCTGCCTGTGCGCCATCGATCCGACCATGCGCGAGGCCTATGTGCAGGCCGTCCGCTCTGCCCTGAAGAAGAATGGCATGGTCGCCGGCGTGTTCTTCATCAATCCGGAGATGGATCCCGGAGAGACCGGTCCACCCTTCGGCATTTCCGTGGCAGAGCTGGAGGCCTTGTGGCGTGAGGCAGGCTTTGAGCTCCTTGACACCTGGGTACCGAACGCCGCCTATCCCGGCCGCGAAGGACGCGAGCGTGCGATGGTGTTGCGGCTATCTGAGCAAATTTGAAGTCAGTCTTGCTGCGTGAACGCGCATCCCACAGGAGCGCGGACACTCTTGTCCGCTGCCCCTGATGTGCCACGCTCTTTCATCCGGCAGGCAAGGCCACAGACCACCAGCTGCTTCTGGAAGATGACTCTCCAGCTTCTGCGCAAGAAAGCTCGCCACGCTACAGAACGGCGGACAAGAGTGTCCACGCTCCTTTGGATGACCTTGCCTCCTGCGCTGCGAAACACCCTGTCGTTCTCGCTCGCCGAGTTGGACTAGAGAAACTCACCCATCCCGGCGCCTACGTCGAAGAGGCGCTGGTGCACGCGGTAGGCGTTGCGGTCGGTCAGGCTCGCGATCCAATCACACACGAGACGAGCACGGACCTTTTCATCGTCCTCGCGGTCCAGCGCGACTTCCACCGTCTGCGGCAGGAAGTGCCAGGCGCGTGAACCGTCACGCTTGATGTACCGCTCCTCCAACACTTCAAACAAGCGCTTGAGCACGCTCTCCGCCTTGTAGTCGAGTTGGTGAAGCTGGGGTGTTTCAAACACCAGATCCATCGCAATCCGCTTGTTGAGCCGCGCACGTTTTTCCATCGCAGGATCCACCACCAGTTCATAGCGATAGCGACGCGAAAGCTCGCTCATGAAATTGCCGCGGATCTCCAGCGAGCAGGCACGGATGTGCTCTCCAATGCCGCGCCCCAGCCTGCCTTCCACCTTGCCCTCGCGGATGGCTTTCAGAAGGAATTCCACCTGGCCGGCCTCCACGTCATCAAGCTTGCTTGCTCCGGCCCAGGCTTCCAACTTGGAAGCCGTGATAAACCCCCGCTGGATGGCATCCGACAAGTCATTGATCGAATACGCGGTGTCATCCGCCCAGTCCATGATCTGGCACTCCAGACTCCGGAAGCTGTTGCGTTCCTTTCCGGGCGAGAGCTCGACGGGAAAAGGCTGGTCCCCATGCACGAAGTCCAGTGCCTCCGACTGCTCGTCATAGAGGTAGTGATTTTTTGCATCAGGCACTTCCTGATACAGTGTCTTATATTTCATCACACCATCGAGCAGCGCCCGGGTCGGATCCATGCCTTCGCGGCCCTCGCCGAAGATGGTGCGTGTAAGAAGGCGAAGAGTCTGTGCATTCCCCTCGAATCCGCCATACGGCATCATGAGGTGATGCAGGGCCCGCTCGCCAGTGTGGCCAAACGGCGGGTGGCCCAAGTCATGCGCCAGGCACGTGGCCTCGACCAGATCCGTGTCGATGCCGTCACTGCCCTGGAGCAGGTCGCTGCTTTTTTGAAGCCAGGCACAGATGGAACGACCCACCTGCGCCACTTCCAGCGAGTGCGTCAGGCGGGTCCGGTAAAAATCATACTCCCCGACGAGAAAGGAGTAGAAGACCTGGGTCTTGCCCTGCAGACGCCGCAGAGCGGCGCTGTGCAGGATGCGGTCGCGGTCAATCTGGAACGGCGTGCGGTGATCGTCCGGGTGCGCTGACCGGGACGATACCGTCGCTGTGTCAAAACTGGAGTAGAAGCTCATTGCCCCGACCGGCGTCGCTGTCGGGCATCCAATCAATCAAAGGAGACCACGTCACTCAACTCCCACTTGAGGGAGACGCGCGGCTGATCCTTCTCCTGGAAGATGTGTCCCTGCAATGCGTGGAAGGGCTGTACCCACTTGAGGTTCTGGCGCACTTCCTTGATCTGCTCGGGAGTCTGCGTGGGAGACAGGGCCGAGGCATCGGCGATCCAGTCTGCCAGGGCGCTGATGTCCAGGCGCCACACACAGCCTTCCACCACCTTCGCGGCAGGTTTGGCGAGATCCGCTGTCAGGGACTCCGCGGCAGGCTTCGAGGTGCTCACGACCAGAAGCTTGTCGTTGATGGAAGACACCGGGTACAGGTCACCGTTGAAGATCTCGTTCTTGTAGAACCAGGTCGTCATGCCGTTGGCTTCGGTACTTTCCGGCGTGGGAATCGGGGGAGGAGCCCCACCTTCGGCACCCTTGCCCATCATCGAGGTAGCGATGGTCGCGAAGTTGGTGATGGTCTTGCTGATGGTGGCCCATCCGGAAGCAATTTCACCGCGGTTCGCCACTTCCGACACCATGGTCAGGCGGGGGAACTTCATCTTCTTTGAATCTTCGAGCGTCACGCCGGGCAGGGACGGCATCTGGCCATTCACGTCGAGGAGCGCGGCAAACTGGCTGCCCAGACCCTTCTCATCGATCTGGCGATCGGCCTGATACACTTCCTTGATGGTGGGAAGCAGCATCATCTCAAACAGGGCAAACTGCTGGCCGCCTTCCGGACCTGCGATGCCGGCCTGCACGAGCTGCTGCGCACCAGTATAGGCGATGCTCACGAGTTTTTCGATCCAGAGACGGACCGCCTTCTCATACTCAGGATTGCGGTGGTAGGCGATGCCAAAGACCACACCGGGGCGTTCCACGAGCCCGGCGAAGCTGAGCGGCTTGCCCAGCGTCATGAAGCGGTTGCGCGCACCCCCGAAGAATTCGGCATTGAGGGCGCCACCTTCCCACCAGGACACACCAGCGACACTGGTGAATTCACGGGCGTACACATTCTTCTCGAGGCCGGCCATTTCATCGATCTGCTTCTCCAGCGCCTCGCCCATGGGCTTGAACATTTCGCTGTCCTTCAGGGCAGCCACCCCACCGCGCAGCATGGGCACCAGCGGCTGGTCATCATGCAGTGCGCTCATCGTGGCGGCCGTGGAGTACACCAGACCGGTCAGATCCTTCTGTGCGTACGGCAGCAGCCAGGCCATCTCAGGCTTGGACAGAAGCGACTTGGAGGGATCCGCGGCGAACTTCACGTGGTCCAGGCTTTTGCCGGTCGCCAGGAGCAGGTACCCCTCCACGGCACCCACAACGAAGACGAATTTCTTGGAGCGCACATCCGCAAGGGCCTTGGTCAAGGCCTTCTGGGCAGGCTCGGGAAGCATCTTGGCGAAGCCTTCCAGCATCTCCTTCTGCTTCTCCTCGGTGATCACCTTGCTCATGTCGATGGTGATAACCTTGAAGGCATGTCCATCTGGAGTCTTGAGATCAGAGATCTCGATCTCCGCAGGTTTGTTCTTCAGGGATTTTTCACTGAACAATTCGGCAATGACTTCCGGTCCCTTGTCGGTCTTCACACCGGCAATCATCGAGGGCAGCTGGAACTTCGAGATGAACTGGCCAAGTTTCTCCAGGCTGGCCTGATCAGTCAGCAGGGGCTGCACCATCGCCAGAGGATTCGAGGGCGCGGCTCCGTCCGTCTGGAGGCTGGCTGTGCTGCCAGACAGGATGAGCTTGAAGTACACCTCATTGTAGAGGCGGTTGAGATCGCGGAGGAGCTCCGCGTCCTGGGCAAAGCCCTGCCCACCGGCAATGAACATATCATCGCCCCACACTTCGAGGGCGAGCTGCTGTGCCTTCTCACCCGCGGCTGGAGCCGGGGTCTTGTCCTCCACCAGTGCGCTCAGATCCTTCCACCAGGAGGATTTTTTGATGTTCTCCAGATGCTTCTTGAGCTGCGCGGAACCGATGTACAGCTCCGTGTCCGCCGGCAATTTCGCGGCAAAACCGAGCTTGGCGGCATGGTCCACGAGCGAGGCTGCCTTTGCAGGCTCCGTCCTGGCTGGCGCGGAAGGCGATCCCGGCGTTCCACCGTCGGCTGCCTTTGGGGTGGCGGGGTCTTCTTTCTTCCCGCACTGGCTCAGGGAGATTGCCAGAGGTAGAAGCAGAACGGGAACAAACCGGCGGAATCGACTCAGTGGTTTCATTGCGGACGAAAAACTAGCAGGGCTGTCCCGCTTGGCAAACGAGTTGCTTGAACACTTGCTCCATAAAGCAGTAAACCAGCAACCCCGGACAGCCTCTTATTCACAACTTTCCGTGAAGTTGAACATTCCCTGTCCACACCTGTCATCATCACGCGTCATCCACCTGAATACAATTTTGCAAAGAGGCCGAACTGCGTGCTTCCCTTATGGCCCCTTCTTTGCCACAATCACATACGACATGAAAGAATACGCCTTCATCCATGAACACGGACAGGTGCCGGACAGCCTGCGCACGGTCCCGTTTCTGGAGTCCTTCAGCGACGAGCAGCTCGACGACGTCCTCAATTCCAGCAGTTATATCCACTGCGAACCTGAGGATGTGATCATCCAGGAAGGGGCGGTCGATTCGCGCATTTACATCCTCCTCAACGGCGTCGTGGACGTGCGCAAGGACGGCAAGACGCTCGCGACCATCAAGCGTCCGGGCGAGGTGTTTGGTGAGCTGGCCGTGGTCAACGACGACCGCCGTTCCGCCTCGGTGGTGGCCGCCAAGTCGACCGTTTGCCTTGCGGTCGACCAGAAGTTTCTTCAGGACGTGAAGCCACGGGATGAGTACCCCGCCTTCTACGCCGCCCTGTACGAATTCATCGCCCGTGTGACCGCCGGACGCCTCCAGGCCACCTCCCGCCGCCTCGCCGAGGTGGAGAAGGAACTGCGCGAACTCAAAGCCAGCTTGGGCATCGAAGCCAGCCCTGCTCCTGACGCCACGCCCGCACCTGCCAAGACCACGCACAATGGCCACGGCGGACTGAAGAAAGCGAAGTCCGCCTCCGCAAGCAAGCGGCCCCCGTCACGCAAGCCGGTCGCCAAGCGCCCGGCAGCCAAATCACGCCGCGTGCTGGCCAAACGCAAGGCAGGCCGGCGGTAGGAGTGTTTCACGAAACAGCCAGGACACCGGGGAGGATTTCGCCTCCCTGTCTCGTGTCGTAGCGCCCGGTCGGGACATGAAAGCGCCCCTTCCGGTCAAAACTTTACGCTCACGGAGATCATTCCAAAGTCGACGTCCTCCCCTCCGTTTTCTCGAATGAAGCTACCCGCAAAAAAGTGGGTGTAGGCGGCCGCCACCTGGACATGGCGGGTGGCCTGCCAGGTCACCGCGAGCGAGAGGTCTGTACCTACAAATCGTGAAAACGAGGGATTCCCCTCATAGATGACTCCCCCACCTGGGGTGTAGATCCCATCCTCCCTGCTCTCCCTCCAATAGAAATCACTTCCGAGATCCACCGTCCAGTTCCGCGCGGGTTGAAGCCGGAGACAGGGGTGCAGGTCAATGAAGTTCTGCGGTCCGAGCAGGGACGCCTCCGTGAAGTAGTTGCCACGGGGAAACAGAGGATTGAGCGTCTGTAAATCACGACTGGCCCGATCGCGGTCACCTGACGCAATCGCGGCCTTCAATCCAAGGCGCGGTCGGCCCCAGAGATGAGACAACGTGTATCCATGGTCCGTGGCCACGGACCATGCAGTAATGTCACCCTCTGCGAACCTGCCAAACTGGTAGAGGGCCTCATGGTTGAAATCCCATCGTCCCCGGGTCCCGAAAAAACGCGCGCCCAGCGTGTGTCTTTCCTCCCGGCCGGAGCCTTGGCTGAATCTGGCTCGCGGGTTGTCCACCCCCAGATAATACAGGTCGAGCTTGATGCCGGACAATGAAGGGAAGGGCATCGTAGCGTATGCGCCCCAGAACCAGAGATCGCGAATGTGCTGGTCATCGAAGGCCCCGGGATCCACTTCAACGGGACTGGAGAAGAAGAGATCCACACTGCTTTCACCCTGCCGGTAGAGAAGCCGTATGGCGTCAAAAGCCCGCCGGCTGTTGGTTCCCTCGCGGACACTGATCAGACGCTCAGAGCCGTAGGACATCTCCTGCCTGCCCACACGCATGGTCAGACTTCGCTCGTCCCTGGTGAAGATCACAACATCAGCAAAGAGTTGATGCAGATCCGCTGTGTCCCGGTCCGTGGCACGCGGGCCACCGGGACGTCCATCCTCCAACGAACTCTGCAGCTGTCCAAAGATGCGGAACCTGTCGGAGACGTGATAGTCCGCGTGCAACAGGTAACGCTGCATCAGGTACGCATTGTCCGCATCTGGAGCGGTGCGAAAAAACTCGTTTTCGTAACTCTCGAAGCGCTCGCGTAACTCTCCTCCAAATGAAAGGAAGCCTGCGTGCTCATCCGCCACCGGCAGGTACTTGACCCCATCCCAAAAGCCAGAGCGCTCGGCCGGATCCTTCAAAAAAGAATAGTCTTCATCGTAGCGCAACGACTTGAACACGGGGCGCTCCGCCTCCGCCCACACACCGGCAGCCATCGCTGCCCACGCAAAGGCCTCCGCAATGAAAAGTTCCAGGCGGCGCATGACGCTATCCTTCCTTTCTTCAGATGAAAGCGGAGCCGCCGTGGGAGCGGCTCCGCCATTCCGGGGTCAACGCGCAGGGAAGCTCCTCCCGGCTCAGCGCTGTGAGTCGAGAACCTCACCCTTCTTCGTCACATCTTGTGCCTTCAGGTAGCTCTCGATCAGCAGCTGGTACGGCGGGAAGACTGCACTGTACGCCTCGGCCCACTGTTGAGCGTCAGGACGGTTCCAGCTCTTCTGGATTTCCGAGCACACCGCTGCGGTATCCATCGGCACCACCCCCGCCTGCACCACCCTGGCGAGGGTGATTTCCTGGGCCATCTTTGAGTAGGTGCCGGAGGCATCCACAACAGTAAAAACCTGATACCCTTCATGCACTGCCGCGATGGCAGGGAAGGCCATGCACACACTGGTGATCGTACCCGCGATGATGAGTTGCTTGCGACCCGTAGCCTTGACCGCAGCGACAAAGTCCGGGTTGTCCCATGCGTTGATTTCTCCACGTCTGGCCACGTATTTCGCATGAGGCGCATACTTGTGGATCTCGGGAATCAAGGGTCCATTGGGCCCCTGTGGCACTGAGGCCGTCGTGATGACGGGCATGTTCGCCAGGGTGGCGATTTTTGCCAGCGTGGTGGCATTGGCACGCAATTCTGTCATGGGCATGTCCTTGACAGTCTGGAAGAGACCGCTCTGGTGATCGATGAGCAACATGGCTGCGTTGGCTGCATCGATGACCGGCTTGGTACCATTGAAGTTTGCCGGAGCACTCATGGTAGTAGCTGATGGGGTAAGTGCGGGATCTGGAAAGCCTGCATGGACTCAGCGTTTGCCCGCTTTCCTGCCTGCGTCATAGCTCTGCATGAGGCAGCGATAGCTCGGCAGATGGTTCGAGAAGAGCGTCGCAAGCCCCTCGATGTCGTTGCGCCAGTCTCGGTGCAATTCACACGCAACGCCAAACCATGTCATCATTTGTGCCCCTGCTCTCTGCATGCGCAGCCACGCTGCCTCTCGGGTGGTCTGGTTGAAAGTGCCTGACGCATCCGCGACCACGAAGACCTCATACCCCTCCTCCAACGCGGACAACGCGGGGAAAGCCACACAAACTTCAGTCACAATACCGGCGATCAGCAATTGCTTTTTCCCCGTGGCCTTCACCGCTTTGACGAAGTCCTCGTTGTCCCAGGCATTGATGTTGCCCGGCCGGGCGATGTAGGGCGCCTTGGGGAACTTCTCCTTGAGCTCAGGCACCAGCGGACCATTGGGGCCATCCTCAAAGCTGGTCGTGAGGATGGTCGGAAGCTTGAAGTACTCGGCGATATCGGCCATCGCGAGCACCCCGTTTTTGAAATCATCCGGAGAAAAATCCTGGACGAGATTGGTGAGGCCCGTCTGGTGATCCACCAGCAGGACGGCAACGTTGGCTTTATCAAGGCGGTTGTATTTGAATTGGCTCATGGTGTCTCCTTTGAAGGTTCGAGGTAAGGCCGCAAATACCGGGCAAAATTGCATCCGGCAAAATACTTCTTTGTTTCCCTCACCATGCCCGGCAGGTATGCTGACCCCGATGGAACTGCGGCATCTTAAATACTTTGTGGCCGTCGCTCAGGAGGAAAACATCACTCGCGCGGCAGCAAAGTTGCACGTGGCACAGCCCGCCCTCAGCAGGCAGATTCGCGATCTCGAACTTGAGCTGGGGGTGCCGCTTTTCGAACACAACGCGCGCTCAGTCCGGCTGACCGAAGCGGGCCGCGTCTTTCTGAAAAACGCCAGATCGACCCTCAAACAAGCAGAGCTGGCCACGCAATCTGTCCGGGAGTTTGCGATGGGACACCAGGGAGAAATCCACATTGGCTACGCAGCTTCTCTGACCGTGGAACTCCTTCCGCGCGCCATCAAACTCTTCCAGGAGAAGCATCCCCGGGTCCATGTGCAGATCCATGACCTGTCCACAGAAGGCATGCTTGCAGGCTTGCGGGATGGCACCCTTCATGCCGCGCTTCTGGTGCGCCCCTCCACGCCCGCATTGGGTGGGCTGATTTATGAGGAGGCCATCTATTTCCGTCCTGGCGTGGCCCTGCCTACTTCCCATCCCCTCGGTGGTCTGGACTCCATTCTCCCCGTCCATTTGGCCGGGGAAAGCATCCTCGCCTACAGCCAATCCGACTATCCCGAATATCACGTATGGCTGAAGGGGATCCTCAAGAAGGTCCGCCCCTCGCCGAAAATCGTGGCCGAATACGACAGCTCCACAAGCCTGATCGCTGCAGTCGAATCCGGCTGCGGCATTGCCCTCGTGCAGGTAGGTTTTGAAAAACTCGCTGGAGCACGACTCAACACCCGGCCTCTCGATGCCCCGAACTCCGGTTTCTCTTTCGGAGTCGCCTGGCGCAAAGATGATGCTTCGGAAGCCACCCGGTTTTTTGTAGAGTCCATCCAAGCCCGTTGCTGACGCACCCCGCATGCCTCTCAGCGGATGGCGAATGTGCGGCCTGCGGTTGCCCATTCCCACATCCTGCGCCACGCTGCACGCCCGCATGGCTTCCCCGCGCAGTTTCCGTCTTGAAATGCTCCAGGTAGCGCGGCTCGCGCCCAAGTTGCTGGGGGAGTCCGCGTCGCTGGTGGAGAAGTTCCTTCTTTCGCAAGTGACAGCAGAAGGCGGGTTCGCAGATCGGCAGGGGAAACCGGACCTGTATTACACGGTGTTTGGTCTCGAGTCTTTGCTCGCCCTCCGGATTGAGGCACCCAAGGCAACGGTGTCTGCCTATCTGCGCAGTTTTGGCGCAGGTGAGGGACTGGATTTTGTCCACGCATGCTCCCTGGCGCGGTGTCATGCAAACCTCGGTGGAGATTTCATTTCCGACGAGCAGAAGCACCGGCTGGCAGATCTCATCGAGACGTACCGCACATCGGAAGGCGGTTACCATGGCACACCGGGCAAAGCCGCTGGCTCAGCCTATGGTGGCCTGCTCGCATGGGGCGCCTACAATGATCTGGGACTTCCCATGCCGCAGGAAGATCGCTTGGGGGAAGCGCTCGCAGCGCTGGCGCTTCCCGATGGCTCCTTTGCCAACGAGCCCGGCATGCGTGAAGGTACCACCACCACTACCGCCGCCGCAGTCACGCTCGCACGGCACCTTTCCTTCCCCCTGCCTTCAGGAACCGGCGACTGGATTTTGAAGCAACTGCATCCCAGCGGCGGCTTTCTCGCGACTCCACGAGCCCCTCTCCCGGACCTGCTCAGCACCGCTACCGCCCTCCATGCGCTGGACGGCCTGCAGATCCCATTCGGACACGTTCGCGAACTCTGCCTCGACTTTGTCGACAGCCTCTGGACTGCCGAAGGAGGATTCTACGGCCATTGGGCAGACGATCACCTCGATGCCGAATACACCAGCTATGGACTGCTGGCGTTGGGTCACTTGGGTTCGTAGCTTTCCCCCGCGGTTCGGATAGTCCTGCGAGCCAATTCACAAGCCCCTCATCTGCGAGACATTTCTCTTGCCAGAGACGCGCCAGATATTTAAGGTAAATAAAGGATCTGGATAAATTTTGACGCTATAACTATGAACAATATAGTTTTAGTAATCGTTTAGGCTTCCGTCCAAATCTTTCTTTGTCCGCTCATGGCATTCTCCATTCGCAGTTTCTTCGGCAAAGAAAAAGGGGCGGACCCCTTGGCCCCGGGGTCGTCAGCAAATCAAGGCAGCGTTCTTCCTCCCCTGGGTGCCAACCCGTTCCAGTCCGCATCCAATAATCCCTTCGCTGCCAACGCCGCACATCAGGCAGGGGATTCCACATCCGCTCCCATGAACTCTCCCTTCACTCCCTTCACCCCTGCTGATTCGGGACGGACTGAACTGACCGTGGGAGACATCCTCCCCGGGCTGCCGCTTGAGGCTCTCAACAACCGGCAGGTCGCTCTGAACCAGCCGCTGCACCTCGCGGATGAAATCGTGGAGAGAGCCCTCTCCAGTGGACAACCCGCGATCCCTCTTTTCGAGATCTACCGCGTTTGTCCTGCCCTGTTTCCGGCGCCGATTTCACCGGAGGACAATCGCACCGTTCCCATCCCTCCGCATAAGATTGCCGGACTGATCCCGAAGAGTGGTCCCGCAGGTGCACCGGGGGCGGGAACTTCTCCGTTTGCCATCGCGCCTCCTGGATCAGCCCCCGGGTTCGCGGGCGGACCTGCAAGCAACAGCATTTTCTCCCCTTTCGTCCAAGCGGAGCACCCAACGGAGGACACTGAGTCTTCGACCACTCTTTTTCATCCCTCTCCGTTCAATTTTGGCGCCCCAACCCAGGGACCAAAACCGGAACAAGGTCCCGCAGCCTCACCCTTCGGTGTTGCCGGTGGAGGCCCCGAGGCCGGTCCGGGAGCGCTTGCTCCCGGCATGCCCAATCCTTTCGCTCCGACCTCAGCTGCCTCATTCGCCTCCATGGCCTTCGGCAGCCCTGCGCCAGCACCCGCTCCTGTAGGAATCCCTCCACAGGCTCCCTTGGGACCAGGAGCATCCAGCCCGTTTTCTTTCGGCTCGCCCAACCCTCCTCCTACGACGCCCACGCCGCAACTTCCGGCACCAGCTCCAGAGCCAGGTCCGGGCGCTCAGTCCTCGCCATTCGCCTCCGCCCTTCCAGACCCGGCGAAACAAGCGCCAGCGCCGTTTGATTTCGCCAGCCCGACCCGGCCCACTGTCAGCGCTCCCGAGAACGTTTCTCCCTTCACACCTGCAAGCCCGCCCCCATCCCCTGCTCCTGCATCCCATCAGCAATCGAACCCCCTTTGGTCGGGTGGCGCTCCCTTCGCGCCCACACCGGCAGCAGCCCCTTCCCCAATTCCGCTTCCGCCAGCGGTGAATTCGCCGTTTGGCCCAGCGGCTCCAGCGGAGCCCGCTCCATTTGTCCCCCCAACACCATCCCAAATGGGGCCTGCGACTGGAAACGCCGGCGCACCCTCATGGATGTCAACACCCACCAAACCTGGCATAGGTGCCAGCCCGTTTGCAGGTTTCGCCGTGCCACCACCGGCCCAACCGACTCCTCTGGCCTCTCTCCCGCCAGAGCACGGTACAACGCTCGACATTCCAGCGTCTGCCGAATCCCAACTTCCCACGGCCTCTGCTCCCCCTGCGATGGTGCCGATGGCACCAGCCCCTTCCAGCCCAGCTGCCGGGATGCCTGCCTTCCCTGGATTCGCCCTGTCGCCATCTGAGGGCAATCCAGCCAACACTCCATTCCAGCCAGGTCCGGGATCCGCGAATTTCGCTCCTCCCGGCGAGCCGTCCCTTCCGCCATTGCAGCCCGGTCCTTTCTCCCCCGCACCGGAGTTGTTCCGCCCGGCCCAGCCGCCGCCTGCGGCAATGAACCCTTTCGAGCGCATCCAGGCTCTCAGCCGCACCGAGGGGTCCCCTTCGGCCCCGGTAGAAGAACGCGCCATGGAGCCAGCCCCCACCCCCGCTGCAGAAACTCCTGCGCCCATCGCGTCGCCTGCTGTGGCACCTCCCACACCCGCGCCCCAAGCACCCCAAGCACCCCCGAGCGTGTCTGCACCTGCTCTTGGTCCGATTTCCAGTTCCGTCTTTGCACCAGCGCCGGAACTGCGACCGATGCCGCATCTTCACGCCGCGGTCCACGGACCTGCGGAGAAGGTGAGCCTGAGCCTCGCCTCTGTACTGAAAGGCTGCAAGACCCACGAAATCGGCATGAGCCCGGACCACATTCCCTCCTGGGTGCGTGTGAACCTGCCGCTCGATCTCATCCGTCCCCAGCTTCTCAGCGGGAAAGTCACCCTGCGCGTGACGCAGGTCATGGCCGCCCTCGATCCGGAGCTGCGCAACCTGATCACGCCTTGCCGGCAAGATCTTTCGGTGGATCTGCCGATGGGTGAGCTGCGCAAAGCACTCCCCAACGAGCCCTTCCCCGAGCCGAGCGCCAGCGCTCCCGCTCCGGCAGCCGCAGCGCCAATTTTCCAGCCTTTCTCACCTTCTCCCTCAAACGCAGGGAATGCGAATACCCCGGACTTTGTCTTCGGTACGCCCACCAATCCGCCGCCGGTTCCTCCCTTTTTCCAAGTCCCGCCCCCCGCAGAAGCTCCCCAGCCTGCCGCCACACACAGCTCCTGGCCTTTGCCTCCCGGCTCGCCGGATCCGGAACCCGCGTCCGTCGTGGAATCGGCAGAGCTTGCCTCAGCCTTCTCCTTCCTGAAGGAAGAGCCAGAAATGGAAGCCGCCGTTCCTGAGAGGGATGTGGTCGTCGACTTCAAGCCAGTGGCTGCAGAGAGTCCGCCTGCCGTCAAGACACCGGAACCCGTCTCCACCCCAGCGCGCACCATTGCGCCGACAGCCGCCGAGCCGCCGCACGGCATAACCAAATCTGCCATCCGCGTGATCCCGCCCACACCTGCCAATCAAAGCGCCAGCCAGATGCTGCTGCGCGCGCTGCTCAACACCGACGAACCGCTGGACACAGCTTCAGTGGCACAACTTCTGGCCTGCCAGCCCGGCATTGTCGCGGTGGCCTGCCTGCGAGATGGAACCTGCCTCGCTTCTGCAGGCAATGGCAGCGCGGAAGCCGAACACTTCCTCAATCAGGCGCCGAAGCTGCATCACCACGTGCAGCCGCTCATCCAGCTCACGGGCTCGCTCGACACCGAGACCTTCAGCATGAACAGCGGCGCGCTGGTCATCACCTTCTCGCTGCAGAGCGAGATCACCTTGGGCGTGCTGCACGATCCGCGCACACAAGGCCCTGCCCTCCGCGAACGCATCACCTTGATCGCTCGCTCCCTCACTCCGCTCCTGAATCTCCCGGCTGCCTAACCCCCCCGCTGGATCGCGATCCGCGCACGCTCATGGCCGTCATTCACGAAGACCGGCGCACGGTCAGTTTCAAAATTGTCTATTGTGGCACGCCCATCGGCGGAAAGACCACAAACCTCCAGCACATTCACAAGTGCCTGGACCCCGCCTCACGTGGGGAACTGGTGAGCCTGTCCACCGCGGCGGATCGTACACTCTTCTTCGACTTCCTTGCGGTGGAGGCGCCCATCATGAATGGATACACCGCGAAGTTCCAGCTCTACACGGTGCCCGGTCAGGTGGTGTACAATGCCACCTACCAGCTCGTCATGCGCCAGGCCGATGGCCTTGTGTTCGTCGCCGATTCCCAGCTCGATCGCATGGCGGACAACCTGAAGTCCTGGGAGATCTTCCACGCGAACCTGCGTGGCAACGAGCAATCACTCGACCGGATCCCGCTCGTACTGCAGTACAACAAGCGGGATCTTCCGAACGCCGCTCCCGTAGAGTACCTGGACTACCTGCTGAACAACGGCCAGCGCCGACACTACAGCTTCGAAGCGAATGCCGCCCGCGGCCACAACGTGCTCTCCACGCTCAATGCCATCTCCCATGAGGTGCTCACCCGGTTCTCCCAGTGCATGACAGAGAACACGTATGAAGGCGAGCAACAACAACAGCAACAGCCCGTGGCCGCGGAGCAGGTCTCCAATGGGCCGGACAGCTACATGGCCCGCAGGCAGGCGACGCTGGCGAGAAGGTATTGATCAATACTGTGACCCTTCATCGGTGCGGAGGGGAAGCGTAGCGCTCAAGGACCGGGAACGCCTCGTTCCCGCACGACTGATGTAGCCACGCGAGCGGTTGCTGCATGCACCGGCACACCGCTGGCTGATGCCACCCAACACACACGCAAGCAACATGGCGTTGCATGCAACGGACGGAGTGATAAGCACGTCAGGGGTTCGGGAACGAGGCGTTCCCGCTCCTTGAGGAGGCGCATCCGAATCCAGAGTGAATGCATCGACAGCTACGAGAATCGCCCTCCATGGTGCGTTTTTTCATGCCCATGATATCTCTTCATCGCGCACGCCTCGTTGCCTCCGCCATCACTGTTTGCGTTACCGCCAGCTTCGCAGCTCCACCGCCATCCGCCTTTCGCGAAGCTGCCTGTGAAGACTCGTACACCCGGCACGTGCAGGGCATCTGCACGAATGAAAAGGACGCCATCTACTGGTCATGGACCGAGTCACTGGTGAAGACGGATCTGGATGGCCACATCCTCAAGAGCGTGCCGGCACCTGATCACCAGGGCGACCTCTGCCATCACGATGGGAAGGTCTATGTCGCGGTGAACCTTGGCAAATTCAACCAGCCTGCAGGCAAGGCGGACTCGTGGGTGTTCGTGTACGATGGGGACACGCTCGCCGAACTCGCCCGCCATCCCGTGCAGGAAGCGGTACACGGCGCGGGTGGCATGACATGGAAAGACGGGCATTTCTTCATCGTCGGCGGCCTGCCCCCGGACGGGAAGGAGAACTACGTGTACGAGTACGATGAGAAATTCACCTTCGTGAAACGCCATGTGCTGGATAGTGGATACACCCTGATGGGAATCCAGACGGTGGAATATACCAAAGGCGCCTGGTGGTTCGGCTGCTACGGCAAGCCGCCGGTGCTGCTGCGCGCAGATGAGGACTTCAAGGTCACCGGTCGGTGGGAAATCAACGCCGCCGTGGGGCTCACCGCGCTGCCGGATGGAAGATTTTTGATGGCAGAGAACAAGGTGGACAAGGACAAGAAGAACACAGCACGCGTGCGCCTCGTGAGAGCGGATGCGGAGAAGGGACTGGTAGCGGTGCCAGCGCCGTGAGGGCGATGGGGAGATGCGGTCAGGCCAGAGGCCCAACGCCCACTGTCAGGCGGGACGCCTAACCTCCTAATCTGTCCGCTTCGGCTTCCGCTTCAGGCACAGACCCACGAACTGGATCACCAAGCCGGAGACCACCGCCACAGCGCCCGGTTTGATCTGGGTCTCCTTCAACATCTTGTCGAGGTCCGGCATGGGCATGCCCTCGGCCTTGGCCTCGGCGAATTTCCTCCCCAACTCCTGAAGCGTGGACCACTGGTCCCACGCCATCCAGCCCAAGGTACCGACGGCAACCAGCCAGCAAAGCCAGCCAAACACAGGCTTGGGAACCCATGCCATGCCCACCACTGCCACGGAGGCAGTGATCATCACGATCGTGAATGTCCTGCTGATTTCGAACAGGTTGATGGTCTGCAGACCTGGGATGTTCAATGCCACTTCCCGGGCTCCCCAGACCAGCATCGCCGCCCCCATCAGGGCCAGTACAAAGCGGAAAAAGGGGGGGCGGAGGGACATGTCCTTGGGAGGGTGAAACTCTTTCCTGGCTGGCTGGGTTTCACCCCGGAGTGGGGTTTTTGCAAGTGTTGTCAACAAAGTGCTCATGGGAGTGGCTCCCCGTCCGGCGCACTCCTGGCGGTCGAAATGCGCCGGTGGGGGTTTTTTGGGAGCCGCCACTTCCATCGCCGAAGGCAGCGGCTCTTGATGGGTGCATTTGGATCGCCCCGGGTTTGTGACAGGACTTTCGACATTTTCGGGAGGACAAGAGTCACAAGGTCCTGAAATTGCCCGGCATCCTGAGAAAGCCGGGGTCAAGGGCAGGCAAAAAATATCGTGGCTCCGCGCCACGATTCGCGTATCCTTGAACTCTGGGCAGGCTCGGTTCCTGCTTCGTCCTAGGGTCTTGCCCGTTTCCCTTTACCCGCTATGAGCGACAACTATCCGACCTCATCGTTCCCCAGCACGACCACAGGGCGAGGACAGCATGACCCCAATTTCGTCACACGCTGGGACGTCGTGAACCGCGCCAAGGATGGGGCTGACAGCAAGGAGGGCCTGAGCGCGCTGGAAGAGATCTGCCGCATCTATCGCCACCCCATCTACGTCGCTCTGCGCTTCAAGCATGGCTACGAGCACCACGATGCGGAGGACATCGCGCAATCCTTCATCACCTGGCTGATCCACGGGGGATACCTGCGCCGTGCAGATCCAGAGAAGGGGCGCTTCCGCTCCTTCCTGCTGAGCTATCTGGACAACTACGTCTCCAACCACCGCCGCAAGCAGCAGGCACAGAAGCGCGGTGGCCGCATCATCCACGTGGCCGCAGAATTCCCCAGCGAGACAAATCGCACCGCAGTGGAACCGAAGGACGAGAACACGCCGGACAAGGAATTCGACCGCGCATGGACGGTAGCAACCTTCCGTGAAGCGCTCGATCGTCTGCGCGCGAAGTTCGTGGCGGAGAATCGCGGTGAAGAATTCGAGACGCTGCAGGAGTTCCTTCTGCGCAAGCGTGGCGAAGGTGAAAGCTACAGCACCGCCGCTGCCAAGCTCGGCATCACGGAGGTGAACATGCGCCAGCGCGTGTCCCGTTTCGGCAGGAAGTTCCGCCAGACCCTCGAAGAGGTGATCAAGCCGATGGTGGCCGAGAAGGAACTCGATGACGAGCTCAGCTACCTGTGGCGCTGCTTTGAGAAGTAGCACGCGGCAGGCGCGTGGCCTTCCAATTCCCCGGCCGGCGAATCACCAGCCGGGGCCGCCCGGGCAGCTCCGGCCCGGGTTTGCGTCCATGGGTGCGGCGGCACCGTCAGATGGTGTGTTTGCCCAGAATGTGACCAGGCTCGCGGAGCACTTCCATGGTGCCCCACAGGGCGCCCAGCGTCAGCAGCAGCACACCCACGGCATAGGGCAGACCAAGTATGAATGTCCCCAGCACTTTCAGCCAGGCCACATGATCCACCACCATGGAGAGGGACGTGCCAAGCAGGAAGAATATGCCTGCTATGCCCACCAGGTCGAAGGGTTTGCGGGGCGTTTCGTAGCCCGACATCTTCGCAAACCAGGGCGCGACGAGGCACACCAACCCGAGTACGATGAGGTCCAACATAGAATTCACCTCCCTTCTATGAAATTGCGACAGCAGGTGGGCTGGCACGGTTCAACAATTCAGCGGAAATAAACGCCCGCCTATCCTCCTTTGCCGGCATCCAAACGCCAGAGCCAACGTAGAGCCCAAACTCTTTGAATGCCGTCCGCAGAGCCGGTATACTTATATTTCTATCCTTAAATGCCCCTGAAATTGCATCTCTGCCTTCTGCTCACCTGCCTGACGGTGAATTCTTCCGCGGTACTGGCAAAGGAAATCAAGCTGGAGGACCTGCTGAACGTACAGCGCCAGGTACAGGCTCAGTTTGACCGGGCCCGTCAGGCCGTCGTCACCGTTCAGTGCGGTGGCGGCACCGGCAGTGGGGTGATTGTGAGCCCCAGCGGTCTCATCCTTACCGCAGCACACGTGACGGATGGGGGAAAGAAGAAGGCAAACATCGTGCTGCATGATGGCCGCACGGTGGAGGCCACCAGCCTGGGTGTGGACACTGCCACGGACGCCGGCATGCTCCAGCTCCCCCCACCCGCAAAGGCCTGGCCCTACGCCGCGCTGGCCCGCGATGTCCGTGAGCTGAAGATTGGGCAGTGGTGCTTCGCCATCGGCAACCCCGGCGGTTGGGATGCCGCTCGCGGCCCGGTCCTTCGCATTGGCAAGCTGGTGAAGATCTCCGCCAATACCCTGCAGAGTGACTGTGTGCTCATGGGGGGCGACAGTGGAGGCGGCCTCTTCAATTTGAATGGCGAGGTCATCGGCATCCACAGCCGCATCTGGACAGGCAGGGATCAAAATCTGCACGTGAGCATGGCCCCCTTTCTGCGCTCATGGGATATGATGAAGAAGGGCGAGTCCGTCACGCTTTGGGAGCAGGGCAACGGCGGATGGATGGGCATCTACACGGAAGGCACGGACGCAGGCCTCACCGTGCGCAAGGTGGCGCCAGACTCCCCCGGGGCGAAAGCGGGACTCAAGGAAGGCGATATCATTCTCAGTGTAAACAACAAGAAGATGGCAGCGCGCCCGGAATTCCGGGAAGCCATCCGGGCCCGACGCACCGGCGAACTGGTGACACTCAAGGTGAAGTCAGGAACCGTGGAACGTCTCATCGAAGTGAAGCTGGGAAAGCAACCCCAGGAATGACTGGAGATAGTAGAAGCTGATACACCGTGGTGAACCCCATCCTCCCAGCCCTTCCCGCAACGCGCAGCGCCCTCTTCTGTCTGGCGCTCGGTGCCCTGCTGACTGCATCTCCCGCGCTCCCGGCAGCAGATCCATGGGTGCTGACGGATGAAGATCGCACCAACGGCAGTGCCACTCTGGAGGCCCTCGGCAGCGTTCGCGAAGGCGCCACCTCCGGCACGGTCCGCATCGGCGCCACAGACAAGGAATCCGTGCCTGGAGTGGTTGTTTCACAGGACGGCTATGTCATCACTGCCGCCAGTGAGGCGGCGCAACGCAAACCCTTGCGCGCTCACCTGGCCGATGGATCCTCCGTCGACGTACGAGTGGTAAAAGAGGATGACACCCTCAATGTGGTCCTCCTGAAAATGGAAGACTCCGCTCTGCCGCCCGTGAAATGGGGGGAATCCATGTCGCTCAAGATCGGGCAGTGGCTTTTCTCCATGACAGGCCGCTCGAAAGAGATCCGCATGGGCGTGATGAGTGCCCGCCGGCGCGCCATTCCGGATTCCGGTGCGGTGCTCGGGGTGCGCTTCGGGGTGGACGACGCCGAGGTCGGCGTCATCATCGAGGAGGTCGCGGACGACAGCCCTGCAGACAGGGCAGGGCTCAAAGATGATGATGTGGTGATGGCGGTGAACGGGGAGAAAGTCTTCCGCAATGAAAACGTCGCCCGCATCATCTCCGCCCACCGCCCGGGTGATGTGGTGAAGGTCCTCTACTCCCGGAAAGGAGCCGAGTCTGAATGCGAGGTGAAGCTCGCCAGCAAGAAGCACGTGATCATGAACTGGCTGGGCGAGGACTTCGCCAACCACGGTGTGTCCCTGCGCACCGACAACTTCCCCGAAGTGATCCAGCACGACCAACCGCTGCAGCCAGAGGACATCGGTGGGGCGCTCTTTGATCTCGAAGGCCGTGCCGTGGCCCTCAACATTGCACGGGTGGATCGGGTGACGAACTATGCCCTGCCCGTCGAGACTTTCCTCCCCCAGGTCACCAAGTGGATGGAGGAAGATCGCAAGAAGAACGGCACCAAAAACACAGCCGACGCCGGGGAGTGACGCCACACTATTGACGGCTGCGCTCCCACCATTCACTCTCCACGCATGCGCTATCGTCCGCTTCCCTCTTCCTTGTTTGCCGATGCCCGCAAACGGCTGCGCAAAAAACTGAAGCCCGGTGCGGTGGTCATCGTCCACGCGAATGACATCTACCCCACCAGCGCGGATGGCACGATGCCCTTCGTGCAAAGCAGCGACCTCTTCTACCTCACCGGCGTGGATCAGGAGGAGACGGTGCTCATCCTCTTTCCCGATGCCCCGGATGAAAAGCAGCGGGAGATGCTCTTTGTCCGCGAGACGAATGAGCACATCGCGATCTGGGAAGGTGAGAAGCTGACGAAGCAGCAGGCAGCGGAACGCACCGGTATTCCCGTGAAGTCCATCCATTGGCTGGACCGTTTCAACGATGTCTTCCGCCACGTGATGTGCCAGGCGGAGAACGTGTACCTCAACAGCAACGAGCATCTCCGTGCTGCGGTGGATGTGGAAACGCGGGAGATGCGCTTCACGCGGCGGTGCCAGCACGAGTTCCCCCTGCATCACTACCACCGTCTCGCGCCTATCCTGCACGAATTGCGCGTCATCAAGAGTCCCGATGAAGTGAAGGTCATCAGGCAGGCCATCGACATCACCGGTTCCGCTTTTCAACGGCTGCTTCACTTCGTGAAGCCCGGAGTGATGGAGTATGAGGTCGAGGCGGAGCTCATTCACGAGTTCATCCGCAAGGGTGGACAGGGCCATGCCTTCTCCCCCATCATCGCCAGTGGGAAGAATGCCTGTGCCTTGCACTACAACACGAACGATTCCCAATGCCAGGACGGCGACCTGCTGCTCACCGACTTCGGCGCACGCTATGGCAACTACAATGCGGACCTGACACGCACCATCCCGGTGAGTGGCACCTTCACCAAGTGGCAGCGCTCCGTGTACAATGCGGTGCTCAAGGTCCAGCGTGAGGCCATGAAAATGCTGAAGCCCGGGGTACTGCTCAAGGAATATCAGGAGAAGGTGGGTGCTGTCACGGAAGAGGAGCTTCTCAAGCTCAAGCTTCTCACCAAGAAGGAAGTGAAAGAGGCGCTGGAGAAGGATCCGGAGAAGCCCGCCTACAAGAAGTACTTCATGCACGGCACGAGCCACCACCTGGGCCTGGATGTGCACGATGTGGGAAGCTCCTGGCGACGCATCGAGCCCGGCATGGTCTTCACCGTCGAGCCGGGACTCTATATCCGTGAGCAGGGCATTGGCATCCGATTGGAGAATGATGTGCTCATCACCAAGAAGGGTGCGGTGGATCTCATGGACCACATCCCCATTGAGGCAGATGACATCGAGGCAGGAATGGCTTCTGCGAGCAAGAAGAAGTAGGAACGCCAACCGCTTCTCCTCCGCCCATGCGTGATCTGACCAGCTTCGCCAGCATGAAGCTCAAGGCCGCGCTGTTCGTGGTCATCGGCGTGTTTTCAGGAATACTCGTCGTTCTCGGGAATGACTTTGCGGCCTGGAAGAAGGCATTGCTGCTCGCGATGTGCGTTTGGGCCTTTTGCCGGGCGTATTATTTCGCCTTCTACGTGATCGAGAAGTATGTGGATCCGAGTTTCAAATTCTCCGGATTGGGATCGGCGGTGAAGTATTTGATGGGGCGAAAAGCGAGTACTCCGGAAGAAGCAGTATCTACGAGGCAATTTGAGGAGACGTCCCTGCCACGTCCGCCGACTCTTCCAGTATCATGGTGGCTGCTTTGGCTATTCATGGTCACCCTCGCCAGCGCCATCCCCACCTTCCACCTCCGCGAAAATGTCAGCGAGCTCATCGAGCCGCTGCGCTATCCATGGGGACTGCTCCCCTCCGTGTTCCTGGCGTTCCGGTGGTTCGGAGAGATCTCCTGGTACATTTTGGCAGCCTATGTCGTGGCAGGACTCATCGCGTGGAAGAAGCCGGCGTGGGGACGTTTGGCGATTCTGCTCGTGCTGGTGCTGCACATGGTGTTCGCGACGTTGCACACGGTGTACAGCTCAAAGCTCGTAATCCTCGCGATCAAGGAAGAGGTATTGCGGAGGGAACTCAATGATAAGTCTGATAAGACCAATCGGCCGACCAAGAAGTAGCGCACTCCGCTTTGCTATCGGAGCCAGCGCCTGCCAACGCCAGCTCACCTCAGCCCCACACCCAGCGCGCGGTACTTCGCCTCGAAATCCGCATCGATGGCGTCCAGTTCGTCCGGTGCGAAGAGCGATTTGAGAAACATGGCACGCACCTCCTCCAGGGAGGCGCGTTCATTGCCCTCCACCTCTGGAGGAAGCGAACCCTCCCGTCCGCGGGTGCGGAGCCAGCGCGAGCCGTCGCCCACCACATGGAAGTAGTTTCGGATGCGCCGGGCATCACCATTGTCCGCAAGGTGCATGAGGTAGTGAACGAAGTACATGGAGGAGATGTAGAGCCGATGCAGGGCAATCAGGGCGTCGTGTCCCTGCTTTGTGGTATCCCACTCCTCTGAGCGCGTCTTCACCAGCTCACTGGGCTTCATCACCCACTGTCCGCTGAAGTCCACTCCGGCCCGCGTAAGCTGCTGGTAGAACTCGATGCGCTGCCGCATGGCCAGCACCCGCTCCCGCTCGCCCAGATAAAACACCCCGCTCCGATATGGAATCATCGCCGCGTACTCTGCGATGCCTTCTGTCATCCAGCGGGGCATGAGCGGAATGAGATCCGAGGTGATCTGATGGGCCATCTCATGGATGAGCACGGTGGCCTTGTAGCCATCTCCCTTGGTGTTCTTGCCCATGAAGTTCACGATGCCCAGGCTTTCAAACGGCACGAGCAGCACTCCCTCACCGCGCCCGTTGCTGATGAAGACCCCTGCACTGCCCTCAGGACCACCCGCACGCGCATAGTTCTCCCGGCTGCGCACAATGCGCGCCTGCAAGGTCCGGCCCTCCAATGAAGGGAAGGTCACCGGCAGGGAATGGAGCAGCTTGATGGTGCCCTCCGCCACCGTGGCGAAGTCATTCATGACCGCCGTGGACATCTCCGCATCACACACGAAGTCGTAGTGCTTGCTGCTGAAGGTGTACTCGCCCTCACTCGATCCACCATCCTTCACGAAAATGGGTGGCTGCTGGATATTTGCGGGCCACGGCGGAGGAGGCGGCAGCGCCTGCAGCGTGGATTTACCGGTGGCCCATTCCTTGACCCAGGATTGGTCAGCCTCTGAGAGATCCGCAATGCGCAAGTTCGCACGCTGACGGTTGGGCAGCATGACGACGGCACGATCCTTCTCCACCCCCAGCATCTCCGCCTCCAGCGTGCGGCCATCGCCGTTCTTCCACTCGCGCCCAATCAGGGCGGTGCCTCCGAGCAGCAGAAGCGAAAGCCAGATCACACGCAGGGAAAACTTCATCCCGCATGGGACAGCGCGCTTGGGGAATCTGTTCGCTGCGGGAACGCTCATTTGCTGAAGTACACCACATAGTAGCTGGTGCCTTCCAGCTCTTCATAGCGCATTCTGCGATTTCGCGCCTGCGGCCCCCAGCTTTCTGTGAAGATCACCTCGCGACGGTCATCGCGATACCCATTGATGATGCTAGCATGAGCCGGCGCATCCTTCCCTGGCCAGCTCTTGCGATCCTCGCTGCCCGCCACAGGCAGCTCTGCCTTCTCGCCCCGTGCAATTCGGGCGGAATAGGCGCTGTGCAAATAATCCCGCTCTTGGGACCAACGGCGAAAGACCACCACCGGCATGCCCGAGTCGATGGTGCGTTTCATCAGATGGATATCGAATCTCGGTGAACGCTGCGCCTTGATGCCTGCCTCCCGTGCGATCTGCCCAAACATCTCCCGGATGTCCGGATTCGACTCCGCTCCGTAGGTGAAGCCATTCACCACCGCCAGCTCCTCCACACTACACGTGAGTCCGAAGTGATGGCCAATCATCGCGAGGATGGCCACGCCGCAATAGCCTCGATTCCCCTGAGGCAGCATGGGAACGCCCGGGATGCGCGACTCAGGCTGGGCATCCGAGGCGGGTCGCGGTGTCATGTTTCCCAGAGCAGAAGGCCGCGCTCCGGGAGTCGCTGAAGCCCCCGCGGATCGTGCCAGCAGGCTGCGTGCTTCCGCCTCATTGCGGAAGAAGTCCACCTGCAGCAGTTGCTTCTCCTTGCTCAACACCCGCGCAATACCGCCCGCACCCATCCAGAGCTGTGTGCGCAATCGCAAGCCGCCACGCTCTCCGAGCATCACCTCACCTTGCGGCTGCATGCCCATCTTGCGAAGGCCATCCTGCAGACGCTGCTTTCTCAAGGCAAACTCGTTATCAAACCGCACCCGTGCCGCCTCGAAGGATTCGCCCTGCACATTGGAGTTGCCGAATCCGAAAAAATTCCCCGCATCCAGCACCACCACCGTGACGGAATGCACCTCCGCAGTGGGCAGGAACCGCGCGGCAATGGCATCCGGCCTGATGCCAAAGATCTCCACCTCATCGCCCAGTGCGGCGCGGGATACAGGTGCATTCGCATCTGCGGGATCACGCACCCAAAGCCGGATGAAATCCGGCATCTTCCAGACGTCAGGTGTTCCCAGGGCGCGCTCGAACGCCGGCGAGTCGAGGCCCAGCGCCGGATGTGATGTGATACACCACATTGCCAACCAGGACAGCAGCAGACTCCGGCGCGACGCGTGAGGCATGGCAAGGCGGCGCCCGTCAGCGCTTCAAGGTTGCGATCACCGCGCCAGACTTCCATTCCTTCAGCACCACGGTGTACTCCTTGCCTGCGAAGGAAAGGCCCCCATCGGTGAGCTTCTGTTCGGCGGCTCCGGTGAAGGTCGCCACGGTGCGGGAGAGGCGCTTCAGCAAATCGGATCGCGGCACCTTGGTTTTCTCCGCGCTGAACTGCACGGCCACCGAGGTGATTTCGGGGCCGGTCTCCGAGTTGTTCACCACCACATTGTCTGCGGCGAATCCAAACACCTGGCCTGGGTCATTCAGCATGCGTCCAGTGGAGTCCGTGCCCATGATCCAGGGCACTTGTGGCAGCTTCGAGAGCTGCCAATGGCCGGCTTCTTTAAACCAATCCTCAATGGGAAGATGACGCGGGTTGCCGCTGGCGTTGAGAAACAAACCTCCAACGGATTGCGGAATGGCGGCAACGCGTGGTGCAACCGCGGTGAAGAAGACGCCAGCAAGGAGCAGCGGTAGGAGTTTCATGGCGAGACGCAATGCAAAGTTTGAACCCGACAGGGAAACCAGCGTAAGACGAATCTTCGCGAAGAGGAAGACAAAACAACAGTGGAGGAGATCAGGAGGAGATCCTCAAGACCTAGGCAGATGCAGAGGCAAGGCTTCTGGAGGAGCCTGCTACAATGGGGTCAGCCACGCCATGCGTCCCACAGGAGCTTGAGTGTCATCACAAAAACCACCGTAAGGAACACCGGACGGATGAAGGCCGCTCCTCGCTTGATGACCATCCCGGAGCCGAGACGCGCACCCAGAAGCTGCCCGGCGATCATCACGCCACCCGCGACGAAATGCACCGAGCCATTCACGAGGAAAATGGCCAGCGCTCCGACGTTACTGGCGAGGTTTGCTGCCTTGGTGTAGCCCGTGGCGGAGCGCAGATCCAAACCCAGCAAAGCCACCAGGGCTACCGTCCAGAAAGAACCCACTCCCGGGCCAAAGAATCCATCATAGAATCCCAGCGCGATACCGAAGAGAATGGCAAAGGTCAGCCACGGCATCCGGCGCGGACCAGTGTGGATGCCGAAGTGGCGGTTCAGTGCGGTATACACCGCCACGGCAGCGAGCATCCACGGAATAAGCTGCTTCAGAACTTCCTTGCTAAGCACGCTGACGGCGATGGCCCCACCCATGCTGGCAAGTCCGGAGAGCACCACCGCAAGCCACAGGCAGGGAGTTTTCATGAGTCCGGCCCGCGCATAGCGCCACACGGCGATGCCAGTGCCGAAGCAGGCTTGGAACTTGTTTGTCCCCAGCGCCACCTGCGGTGGCACGCCGGAAGCCAGAAGCGCCGGCACCGCGATAAGCCCGCCGCCGCCCGCAATGGCATCGATGAATCCACCCGCGAATCCGGCGAGGAACAAGAGTGCGAGGGTGAGGAGCGACATGAGAGAGTGGAAACCGAATCAGCATCAGTATGCACGCAACGCCCACACCGCAGGCTGAATACCGGTGTTCTGTGGACTCAGCAACGAGGGCAGCATACGGTACTAGAGCTTTGGAGGTGCCGGCTTGATGGGCGCCATCTGGCCGCTGGCGATGCCGTGCACCTTCATGGCGCGCCTGTAGACCGTCTTTCCGCAGGCGATGAAGAGTTCGCTCAGATCCTTGCCGCCGAAGGAGACATCAAATGGCTTCTCAGGCGTGGGAATGATGAAGTTCACCCGCCCAGCCTGATCACATACCTGAATGCCAAGTGTGGTCGCCACATACACACGGCCATCCGTATCCACGCAGATGCCGCGGGGGTAGTTGACCGGACCCTCCTCGGTATCAAGTTTTACAAACCGCTGCCCATGTTTGAGGGAGCCATCCGGCTGCACCTGCCAGCTGATCACCTCCGGTTGCTGCCAGTCGCATGCGTAGAGGAGCGTCTGATCCGGTGAAAAAGCCAGCCTTCCTGCAGAAAAGGGAAGATCCGCATACTTGGTCCGTCGCGTCATGGCTCCATCAGGAGCAATGGAGACAATCGAAGGCAGGGTATTTCCCACGTCTCTGATATCACCCACGGGAGATTCCCCCGCAATGTTGGAATAGCATGCCGCATAAACACGACCATTGAAGCTGGCGCAAAGGGAGCCATTTCTCGCACCAGTCACCGTGCGTGTCACCTTCCCTTCACCATCCAGCGAGACCAACGTATGCTGCGGAGGTGAAGTGTCCCTGTTCTGGATGCTGGCAATGATGCCCTCCTGATTGCATGGGACAATGGATGTTATGCCTTCGAGCCCGGAAGCAAAAATTTTCGCCGGACCATTCGCTGGAATAGAAACGATGGTCCCTGTGTCGTTCTCGACGACATACACGACACCAGCCTTGTCTGAAGCGAGGTGCTCCCATGACCACAGCTGATGCTTGGGTCCGCGCTGCATGACCTTGAAGGAGACCACATCATCCATGCGGGCTGCGACATCCCAGCCCTTTTCTGCCTGGCACACTTCGTACCCCTTCCACTTCGACTCGCCCCTGGCATTCGCCTTGATCTCCCTGGTCGTCTGCCAGTCGCGCCAGAGCCAGCGCAATACATCCGGGAAGATTTGAGAGGCGTGCTTCTGATTGTGCCCACCTTCACTCCAAGCGTGGTTCACGTCATAACCAGCCCAGGTGAAGGAGCGCTCCATCATCTGGTTCGCCATCCACCAGTCGCCGCAGTAGAGGTTGTTATCTCCGGTGCCACTCTGGAGAAAAATGCGGATGGGCTTGGGCTCGAACTTGCGAACGAGCACGGGAAGACGATCCCCACCGTGGATTCCCACGTAGGTGCCAACTCCAGTGAAAACGCGGCGAAAGCGATCCGGCCGGTGCCATGCCACCATGAAAGCCGCAATGCCACCGCTGCTGTTCCCTGAGATCGCCGCGTCATTGGGGTCCGCGCTGAGCTTGATCCCGTGCTTCGTTTCGATGGCTGGCAGGAACTCCTCAATCAGAAAGCGGGAGTAGGTGTCCGTGATGCTGTCATACTCGAAACTGCGGTTGAAGCGCGGTAGCGCATTCCCATCGGCTGCAGGTATCACGCCCGGCTTGATGAAGACACCAATGAGCGGTGGGATGTCTTTCTTCGCGATCAGGTTGTCGAACACCACCGGCGCCTGGTAGATGACGCCATCCTGAAACACCATGAAGGCAGCAGGCTTGGACCGGTCGAGCCCTTGGGGGATGTAGAGCTGGTACTCGCGCTGGGTGCCTGGGAAGCAACTCTTTCCATCTGCAGTGTAGGTGTCCTTGATCAGCTCCCCCTTTGGCACATCCGGCTGCGGCTTCGAATCGGCGGTGAGGGGGAACTCCGGTTCCGCCGATTTCACTTGTGGTGAAAGCAGGAGAAAAAGCACGAGCAAAAGGGGGTGCGGGCGCATGGTGGAAAGGAGTGTGGAGGGAAATGCCGTGGGTGGCAAGAATCGGTGCGGGTTCCCTTCGGCGGACATTGCAGCACGGGTACGGCATGCGTATCCTCTAGGAAGGACCCATGATCATCCGGCATATCTACATTTCCCCTGCCCACATCTTCGTGGGACACCACGGCAAGCCCGCGGGTGAGACGCCCATGGAGGAGGTCGTGGAAGTGGAGTGCGTGGCGGGAAAGGGGCTCAGAGGAGACCGCTATTTCGACTTCAAGGAGAACTTCAAAGGACAGGCCACCTTCTTCTCCGAGGAAGTGTACGAGCGGCTCTGCGAACAGATGCAGGTCACGGACAAGGACCCCTCGGTCTTCCGGCGGAATATCATCGTGCGCGGGGCGGACCTGAACAGCCTCATCGGCGCGGAGTTTGATGTACAGGGTGTGCGTTTCATCGGCACTCAGGAAGCCGCGCCATGCTATTGGATGAACCAGGCCTTTGGAGAAGGCGCGGAGCAGTTGCTCAAAGGAAACGGCGGTCTCCGCGCGCGCATCTTGAGTGATGGCATGCTGAGGCGGAACGGCTGAAGGAAGAAGAAGAAAGACATTCCCATGGACCAGGCACAAGACCTTCCAGCATTCGCCGCCGCACTCATCTGCGGAGGGAGGTCCTTTCGCATGGGCCGTGACAAAGCATGGCTCGACTGGGGAGGCAGCCCGCTCTGGAGCGTGCAACTCGAAAAGCTCAGCTCGCTGAAACCCGCGCGACTCCTCATTGCCTGCCGAGAAGAGCAGAACATCCAGGCGCTGGGCGCGGAGGTGCTGCATGACCCGCCCGGCAACGCCGGACCACTGCCTCCTCTGCTGCGCTGCATGGAGCATGTGCAGATGCCGTTGCTCGCCCTGGCCGTGGACATGCCGGAGATCACCCCGGACCTGCTGTGCCGCATGGTCGCGGAGGGCCAGCCTGCAAAGCGTGGTGTGATATTTCGTTCCGAGGCCTATGGCTACGAACCCCTCGCTGCCCTCTACCCTGTGGAGGTGCTCCCATTGTTGCGCACCGCCGTGCAGGCTCATGATTTTCGCCTGCAGAACTTCGCGCAAGCTGCGGTGGACGCAGGCTTGATGCTCGTGCGGCACCCCTCACACCTTGAGGAAGGCCAGTTCAAAAACGTAAACACTCCCGATGACCTCCCCTGACGCCGACACCGATGCCTCAACGCCCGTGCGGCTCTCGCGACTGGTGCGGGGAATCCCCATCGCGCGCGAGCAGGATGTCGTGGCCACGGAAGAGCCGTTGGAGATTCGCGTCGAAGGTCGCAGCCTCGCGGTGGTGATGCGCACCCCCGGACATGATGAAGAACTCACCGCAGGCTTCCTCCTGACCGAGGGGATCATCCAGGACGGCTCGCAGATATTCGAGCTCTCCGTGTGCCCGAGCCGCTCTGAAGGGCAGGGCAATGTGGCGGACGTGCTCCTCTCCGGCACTCAGGTGGACTGGGATTCGCTCACGCGCCATGTGTTCTCCGGCAGCAGTTGCGGAGTGTGCGGGAAGGCGACAATCGATTCCGTATTTCAGAAATTTCCACACGTCAGCGCGGACTGGCAAGTGTCATCCGATTTGCTGCTGAGTCTGCCGGACAAATTGCGCGCGGCGCAGTCCACCTTCGATCAAACTGGCGGCCTGCACGCAAGCGCGCTCTTCAACCTCGAAGGCAAACTCATCGTCCTGCGCGAAGACGTGGGCCGCCACAACGCACTCGACAAGGTACTGGGATACGCCCTCATGTCGGGCATGCTGCCTCTTTCAAAGTGCATCCTCATGGTGAGCGGCAGGGTCTCCTTCGAGATCATGCAGAAGGCGCTCGCGGGGGGGATTCCACTGCTCGCCGCCGTCTCTGCTCCCAGCAGCCTTGCCGTGCAGTTCGCGAAAGGCTCAAAGCAAACCCTCGTGGGCTTCCTCCGCGGCGACCGCATGAATGTGTATGCGGGAAATGAGCGGGTCACCCACGAAGGGTGAAACGCAAAGCAACGAAGCAGCAAAGAGATGGAAATTCACGAGGCGAAGCCTCCTTGCATACCTCGCATCTCCGTTGCACGCTAACTCCCACCCATGCCCGGCTACTTTGACCACAACGCCACCACGCCGCTCCATCCCGTGGCGCGTGAAGCATGGCTGAAGGCAAGCGAGCGTCACTGGCACAACCCCTCCGGTCTCTACCGCGAAGCCGCGGAGACCAAACACCGGCTGGAAGAAGCGCGTGAACGACTTGGCAAGCTGCTGGAGTGCGAGCCCCAACGCATTGTCTTCACCTCAGGAGCCACGGAAGCGAACAACGCCGTGCTGCGCATGCTCGCTGCGAAGCTCCCGGGTGACAGCACCGTCCTCACCTGTTGCATGGAGCACCCCAGCGTGCAGGTGCCCTTGCGTGCAGCCTTCGGCAAGCGTGTGCGGGAAGTGCCCCCACGGCCCGATACCTCGCTGGACTGGGAGGCCTTCACCACTGCATTACAAACCCAGCGTCCCGCACTCGCCACTTTCATGGCGGCGAATAATGAATGCGGCACCTTGCTCCCCTGGCTTCAGATCGGAATTGCATGTCGCGATGCTGGCGTACGTTTCCACTGCGATGCCACCCAGTGGATCGGCAAGATGCCCGGCATACAACTGGGACAATGTTGCGACTACATCACCGGCAGTGCCCACAAGTTCGGTGGCCCCAAGGGCGTCGGATTTCTCGTGCTGAGTTCCGAAGATGAAGCTCTCGGTCTCCTCACGGGCGGACCACAGGAGGAAGGACGGCGCGCGGGCACGGAGAACTATCCCTCCATCGAGGCCATGGTGACCGTGCTGGAGCATCTCATGTCCAGGCTGGAATCGATGTCTGCCCAGGTCGAACTGCGCGAAGCCTTCGAAAAACAAATCAACCTTTCCATCCCCGGCACGAAGATTGTGGGCCAGGGCACGCAACGCCTTTGGAATACCAGCATGCTCATCCTGCCGCGGCACGATCACCGCAAGTGGCTCGCACGTCTCAGCCAGCAGGGCTTTGCGGTCTCCACCGGCTCGGCATGCAGCGCGGGACATGATGGCGCCTCCCAAGTGCTGCAAGCCATCGGCGCCACACAGGAGGAAATGAAGCGCGTCCTACGTATCAGCGGCGGATGGGAGACGACTGAAGAGGAATGGAGTGGCCTCACCGCTGCCATGGTCCGCGTGCGTGACAGCCTGGACGGCTAGAGCTCTTTTGGTTCTGACACAGCCACATGGCCATTTCATCATCACCCACGTTTCATGACGTGGCCGCAAATCACCTCTCGCTGACACCATACTTCTTCAGCGGGCTATCCTTCCCCTTGGTGAGATCACCCGCCGCCGGATCCTTCAGCATCGGGTCCTTGTCATAGACCCCGTCGACCTCAGCCACCGGCAGGCGCACGAAGGACTGCGTGCGCGCGGGATTGTCCACGCAGTACCACGCGTTCTTCTCAAACTTAAACGTCTGCGGCTCGGTTCCACCACCCACATTCACGGTAGTGGAGAGGTCCGTGGCGTGGAAGACGATGAGGTTCTCCCGGAAGACACCGTTGCGACAAGGGGCGTATGCCGCGTCCTGATTCTCCTGGAGGATGCGCAGCACCCAGCGGGTCGGGCGATAGATGGTGTTCCTCTGGAATACCGCCCCGTCCACACCCACAAAAGCAACGGGTGCAGCCGACCCGGTGAAGTAGCAGTCCTCCACCGTGATGTCCTTCGCTTCGCATCCAGGGTTCGCCGGTCGCATGTATTCCAGACCGGTGCTTCCTCCCACATTCACCGCGCGACCTCCCGCATGGATGAACTGACACCGACGAATCACGATGGCGCGGCTGCCTCCTTTGCTCTGCACCGCGTTTGCCCCTGCTGACGCACCACCAGCATGATGGCTGAACACACAGTTCTCGACCACGCCTTCATGACAACCCACGAAATCGATCGCTGACCCACCACCGCCCCACCGCTCAACGCGGCAACCCACAATCGTGAATCCATCCACCCCTGACATCTTGATGCCATCCTGGTTTCCCTTGGAGCCGATGTTCGTCACGGTGAGACGTCGCAGCACGATGCCACGGACCGGCGTGTCTCGATTGCCCGCATCATCGACATTCACGCCATTCCCAGTGGCGCCGTTGACGTGCAGATCGCGAAGCTCCACATGGCTGCAGCCACTGAGGTGAATGCCGCCTCCTCCACCCTCGAACACGGGAGGTTGCTTGTCATCCGCAGCCATGATGACGATTGACTTGCCTGCCTCACCTTTCAGACCTGAAGCTGAAATGCCTCCGCGATATGTGCCCGGCGCAACACGGATGATCGTGCCGGGGGTCGCTTGCTGTAGCGCTTGTAGCAGTGCTGTGCGATCTGAGACTTCCACCTCCGCAGCATGGATCGCATCAATCGCGGAGAAAAGAACCAGCGCCAGCGCGGCGGCAGAGGACGTGGCACCGAAGTGAGGGCTCGAAAACATCATGGCACGACCCTTTAAGGAGCCGTGCCACACGATCTTTCCTGAACTGGAAAGCGTCCTTACTTCTTCTGCACCTTCGCTGGGATGGCCTGATTCCACTTTCCAAAGGAGAACTCACGCGCGGTGAAGACCCACAGGGCCACCTTCTTCTTCGCCCAGAAGTCGGGATTCTTCACCGTGGCGCGGGCGATTTCACGGCGCGGGCCATCCGCGCCACCGGCCTGCATGGAGAACTCCTCCACTGCCGACCCCAGTTCCACCTGCAGATGATCCACAAAGCCGCCCTGCTGTGCGAGCATCGCGCCACCGCGACGGAACACCTGCAGATGACTGTCTCCCAAGACCAGCACGGGGCTCGCGGGATCGCTTTCCACCGTGGTGACATCGGCACCTGCGGACTTGCCCGCACGCTGCATGGGAAGCTTCTCCTTTGGCACGGAGGCTCTTTGCGCATCGGTCAGCAGGTCCCCATGAAACTCAAGATCCTGCACGGGCAGCGTGGCAAAGCCGCTCCCGGCTGCCTGCGCAATGGCGGGATTCGCCTTCAACTTCTCCGCCACAAGCTTCGCCACCACCTGGCAGGCGTAGGGTGACCAGTGGGAATCCGTCGCGCAGTAGAGCTGCTTGCCATCAGCCTTCGCACGTTCCGCCTTGAACACCGTTTCCAGATCCAGCACTTCAACCCCAGCAGCCTTCAGCTTCTCATAGTAGGGCACCAGGCTGGGAACGGATTTTGCATCAGCTCCGGCGTTCAGTTTCTCGGGATAGATGGCCGCCTTCGGCGGCACGGGGACGAGCAGCAGTTCGACTCCCAGCGCCTTGAGCTCTTGCGCGTATTTGGTGATCGCGGGCAGCGGATCCGTTCCCTCCTTGTTCACCTTCGCCATGTCTGCCGCAGCGAGGTCACCATTCGCAAGGTGTTCCAGTTCCTTACGCAGGAAGAACCAGCCTTTGTCCGCACCTTGCACGGAGAGATTCGTCGCTTGCGAGCCGGACAGCGCAGACTTCACGGCTTCCGTGAAGTCCTGCGCGTGGACGAGTGGAGTGCCGGCCATCATGGCAGCGGCGAGAACAAAGGCAGCAAGGGGTTTCATGATCGGGGACAGCGTGGATGGAATATTACAAGGTAGAGTACGGAGAATGGACAAAATATCTTGGGTGACGGCGAATCAAGGCGCCACGCGGGGCGAGGCCACATCGAACCACGCCTCCTGGTCAAAGGCCGTGGTATCATCGATGACACGCTCTCCCTTCAACTGGGTGTGATCGACTTCACGCTCGATCAGCAGTTCGTACGTCTTGCCCACTTCGCGCGGAAATCCCTGCACGACTTTCTCACCCAGCATGGCCCAGTGCTTCACCAGCACGGTCTTGGTTTCCAGGGTGCCCTGATGGATCTTCTCCACCTCATAGAGATGGGCGACAAGTGCGCCCGTGTAGGGGGAGATGCCTTCCGGGGTTGGCATCGGAGAGCTCTCCGTCAACTTGCCGGAGAGCTTCACGCGCTGCGGAGCGGAAGGGAACGTGGAAACACGTGCCTGCGCCGCATGGGCATTGCTGGCTATCTCCTCGTCCGTCAGAATGCGGTCATACAAGGCCACCTGCAGCAGGCCGCCATTCCAGCCACCCCCGAAGGTCAAGGTTTCCGGACCAGGCTTGGCACCTCCACCGGGCAAGGAATCCAGCTCAAGAGGCTCGCCATTCACCTGCGCGGCGAAGCCCTCCGCGCTTCGCGTCACCGCGAGGTGATACGGCACCGCGGGCAGCGCTGTCTTGCTCCTCCATGCCGTGGCTCCTCTCACCAGAACGAGATGACCGGTATCTTCGCCAACAGTGAAATCCGCTCCGTTGAAGATCGTGGTCAACGGCGCGTTGGCCGCCGTTCCCTCGTATTGACCCGGAAGCACCAGTGCTTCAAACGTGGCCGCAGGCTGCGTACGCAGGTGCGTTACCGCCGCTTTCACAAACTCCGGCTCTGCTTCATAGGAGCCGCCATCCAGCAGCAGTTCCCCCATGCGTCCGTAGCGTGCGGCATCACGCCCCGCCAGCACCGACTCGTGCTTCGCGCCATCGCGTGTCGCGAAGGCATTGAGCGTGGTGCGATCCTTCCAGAAAAAGAGCAGGCCTTCCTTGCTGGCAGGCCATGAACTCGCGATGACGGAGGCACCGGACTGCGTAGCGGTAGGGATGGTGTATCCCTTGAGATTCGCACTGTCGGCATTGGCGATCCAGGCATCCGGGTAGGCATCACCGCGGTTGTCGTGGCAGATTTGCAGCCATGCTTCCATCTTGTCCGCGGTCTCGCTCATGCGTCCCAGGTAGATTTCGGCAGAGCCGCCACCTTTGTTGATCACCGATCCGTCTTCGCCCTTCTTCTTCGCATAGGGGCCCGTGATGACGATGTAGCGTGCGTGATTGCTCCAGCGCGGATGGTAGAGTTCGCTGCCCTTCATGCCGGCAGCTTCGCTGAGATTGATATACCAATTCTTGCTGCCGTCCTCAGCCGCCATGGCCACCTTTCGATGTTCACCATCAAAGGTCCAGCCCACCCCGCTGTTATCCGGTGCCAGCCCGCTCCAGCACCCGGTCGTGATCTTCTTCGCCGTGTATTTGCCTCCCTGGAGGATGAGGACACCAGAATGTGGCCAGGGAAACTGGCCACTGGCTCGCGTGCCATCCCGCGAGAACTGCACATTGTCCGGAGTGATGGGCGTGTCGTCGTACATCACCTCGACCTTGGAGGGATCCTCGAGAGGAAAACGGATCAGCTTGTCTCCTTCCAGGGAGAGTCCTTTGGTGGCCTTCAGATTGGAGACCGCAAAAACGTACTCGGTGCCACTCGCAGGATCCTTCCAGCAGTCGACTGCGTAGCCCTCCGCCAGCTTCACCGGGGCAGAGCCCTTCCAATCCGTGCGGTAGATGACGGGGTGATAGTGCTTCTTCCCCCCTTTGCGCACAGTGTTCTTGTCCGTGTAAAGAATGACCTCGCCAGTGGTCGAGAGCAGCGGGCGGGAGTAGTTGGCAGGCTTGGAAAGTATCGCACGCTCACCCTTGCCGTCACGTGTGTCGATGCCCATGAGCAGGAGCTTGTCACTCTGTGCAAAGGTGTCTCCTTCGTGGGGTTGGGACGCCTTGGCCCACACCAGGCGGGTATGCGCCCCCGTGAAAGCTTCGATCGCCTGGCTGGTCTCCGTGGGATTGTCGTCCGGCGGGTGCGACTTGTCCGACTTGGATTTTGATTTGTCCTTGGAGGACGACTTTTCCTTGGAAGACTTGCTCTTGGTCTCCTTCCCATCGTCCCCATCCTTGTCGCAGGACGGAAGCAGGGAGAGCGACGCCATGGCGGCGGACGCGAGCAAGAGAGAAAAATGACGGGGCAACTTCATTCAGCGCAATAACCAGACGGATGGATCCAATACGGGCGCAACTCCACCATGCTGGAGGGCTGGTCTCGGCGAAAACAAAAACTCGCCGGGGAGTAGAGCTGCGACATGAGCAGCATCTCCTTTCTACCAAGGAGGCTGCAGGCGGGCGTCACATGGAGACGTCTTCACGGGGGCGTGCTGGGCGCCGCAGGGGCGTCCGCACCACGTGAGGTCTGTCCGAAGGCAAGGTTCACGGAAAGTCCCTAGGTTGACTTTACGCTGGTCGCAAGCACTTTCGCCACCCCATGCGTATCCTCTCTGGACTCCAGCCCACCGGCCGGCTTCACCTCGGCAACTACTTCGGCATGATGCAGCCTGCGCTGCAGCTTCAGCACGAGGGAGAGGCATTTTATTTCATCGCGGACTACCATTCCCTCACGGCCATTCAGAATGCGAAGGTCCTTCGCGAAAACGTGCAGAATCTGGCTGTCGATTTCCTCGCCTGCGGACTCGATCCGGAGAAGGCCGTCTTCTTCCGCCAGAGCGATGTGCCTGAGGTGACGGAACTCTCGTGGATTCTCAACACCGTCACTCCCATGCCGATGTTGGAGAATTGTCACAGCTACAAGGATAAGATCGCCAATGGCATCACGCCAAACAGCGGCCTCTTCACCTACCCCGTGCTCATGGCGGCGGACATCCTGATTTACGACAGTGATCTCGTCCCCGTGGGCAAAGACCAGAAGCAGCACCTGGAAGTGACCCGCGACATCGCAGTGAAGATGAACCTCGCCTACGGTGAAGGTCTGCTGAAGGTCCCGAAGGAGCGCATTCGCGAGGAAGCTGCCGTTGTTATCGGCACTGATGGCAAGAAGATGAGCAAGAGCTACGGAAATACCATCGAACTCTTCGAGGAGGAGAAGCCCTTCAAGAAGAAATTCAAGAAGATCGAGACGGATTCGACTCCGGTACCGGATCCCAAGCCCATCGAAGGGAGCAACATCCTGCCGCTATACCGCCTGGTGGCCACTCCGGAAGAGGTGGCGACCATGGAGCAGGAGCACCGTGCTGGCGGCGTGGGCTACGGCGCATTCAAAGAACGTCTGGGCGACAAGATGTGGGACTTTTTCGCCGAAGCACGCGCCAGACGCGCTGACATCCTCTCCAAGCCCGGCTACGTGGAAGACGTGCTCCAAGCCGGAGCGGCAAAGGCACGCGCCGTGGCAAAGAAGACCGTGGAACGCGTGCGCCACGCGGTGGGCCTGGGTTGATCTGATTCAGCCCGCCCCACGCAGCCAGGCCTTTGGGAAGTAACCGCCGGTACCCCGGCGGGTCCAGTAGCGCTTTCTCGCGCGCCGTGCAGCGGGACCCGAGTTGCACTTTTGGACAGATTCTGTGGTATGTCCCTGCATGAATCTTCCCGACTCAAAACAAGGCGAAGTCTGGCGTCAGGCACTCCGCAAGGTATTCGACACCGAAATTGCCACGATGGACCTCCCTGAGAGATCCAATCTGAGTCCTGCCGATGCCGAACAATGCCGCATCCTCGGACGGACACTCATTCAGTGGCTGGAAGGTCACGGCCCCCTCATGCTCCAGGAGAGGGCCTTCATTGAAGAAACACTTCATGAGCCCACCGAGCCCGACATCATTTTCGTTTCCAGCACTCCGGGGCTCGTGGCGGCACGACAGATTCTGAACCCCAAACCAGAGCGGGTCTTCTACTTTCCAGCGGACCGCTTCGACGCCTTCTGCGAGGCGCATCCCGATCCTGAATTCTACTGGCATGTGACCTACCAGTCCGACTTTCCGGAGCTGGACGCAGAAGAGATCGAACGCGCGAAAAAGGAACACCCCATCGAGCCTGCGGAGAAGTACTGGCTGCATCGGGAAGCGACGACCATGGGGCCATTGTTCGGCAGAGGGGGAAATCACCTCTGGAAATGGGACGGGACGAGGCAGAAGCTGCTGCAAGAGGGATTCAGCTCCTGGATTTCCTAGGCTGCACCCCCGCGGCGGGGACTCACTGCCGAATCTCCCAGTTGCGCGCATGCGTAGCGCAGACCAGATTTCCAACCCCACGCCTCGCGTCGCATGTGGAGCCACATATTTACATTTCTGGCAGGGGTGATCTGCGGCCTTGGCGGCATGAGCATCTGGTTTGGCCTGCGCTTCTTCGCGGACCTTCGTGCCACGAAGCACGCTGCGGCCTCGGACCTTTTCGCCGTGCTGCCGGGTGAACGCGACCAGGCCGCCCTCGCCGCGGTGGAGGCGTGCAAGAACCGGCTGCGCTGGAACAAGAACCCGAACCCTGAGTGGCTACCCCCACTCGTGGACGAAATCCCGAAGCTGGTGCGGGAAATCGCCGCGGTATATCACCCCAATTCCCCCCAACCCCTGCTCGCTCCTGGCTTGAGCCATTTCACCCGGGCATTGCAACTTGCCGCGACAGACGTGACGGAATTTTTGCAAACGCGTACCGTGGGACGCCTGGTGGATGTGAGCGCGCACACCGCGATCAAGACCTGGGAGAAAGGCCGGGAGGTCATCCAGCATGAGACGGTGCAGGCCCTCGGCAAGTGGTACCGGCGCATCCTTCCCGTGTGGCAGGTACTGCGATGGAACAGCCCTGTGGTCTGGGCCTCCATGGCCGTGTCGAACATCGCCGCTCGCACGTTGCAGCCGGCGATTATCGACATCGTGGCACGCCGCGCCGTGGAGCTCTACAGCGGCCGCGTGGCGGGTACCTTTGATCTGCCAAAACTGGAAGCTCCCAAAACAGACAAGTGATCAATGTGCACGTTTTTTCCACTGACCCAATTGATTCCTCTGATGTTCCGGCGTAAGGGCGGCTCATGAGCGCCGCCCCTTCCACCACCTCTCAAGTAAAACGCATCAGCCCCATGCTGGCCGCTGCGGACATGGAGGAGACTCTGGAATTCTACACCGCTGTGCTGGGCTTCACCGTCACCCTGAAGTCCCCTGAGTACTCGATCGTCGACCGTGATGGCGCCACCATCCATTTCATGAAAGCGGCTGATGAATCGGTGATGAATGCCGTGCGTGGTCACACGGAGATCTACATCGAGGTAGACGACATCCAGGCCATGTACGAGCACGCAAAGACCTGCAGGGTCCCAGGGCGGTTGACGGAACTCCAGGTGCGGGACTACGGCATGACCGAATTTCACATTGATGATCCGAACGAGTGTCTGGTCTTTGTAGGACAGGTGACACGATAGCTCGCTACACCACAGTTCACGGATTCGGAACACAACCGCAGTCCGTTTGCCGGGATCTTCACCGATCCAACACCAGCTTGGATTCCGCTGGCGTCAGCTCCCTCCACTTCCCTTCCTCAAGCTTGGAATCTCTCAGGGTAAACTGGCCAATGGCCACGCGAATCAGGCGCAATGTCGGGAATCCCACTGCGGCGGTCATGCGCCGCACCTGACGATTTTTCCCCTCGGTGAGCGTCAGTTCCAGCCAGCTCGTCGGCACGCTCTTGCGTTCACGAATGGGCGGTACGCGTGGAAGATGCGGAGGGTCCGGCTCGACCAGTGCCGCTTTGCACGGCAGCGTGGTGAAGTCCGGAAGCTTCACGCCCCGGCGAAGCTTGTCCAACGCCGACTCATCAGGGATACGCTCCACCTGTGCGTGATAGGTGCGCGCATGCGCGTGCTTGGGATGCAGCAGCCGCTCGTTCCAGCGCGCCTCATCGCTCAGCAGCAACAACCCCTCCGAGTCCGAATCCAGCCGCCCAATGGGATACACATCCTTGGGAAACCCAAACTCGGCGAGCACACGATGCGTGGGGTGCTCCTTGGTGAATTGGGAGAGCACGCCGTAGGGTTTGTAGAAAGCGAGGAGCAAGGTTGGAACTGGTAATCGGTAGATTAGTAAGCAGTAAATAGAAATGAGTACTGGCACAGAGTGAACAAGCAAGAATCGAAGTTACGGCTTACTACTTGCTGAACTACTGATTACCTGCTCCCCACTCGCCCTCCGCTCACCACTCTCACCACCCAGAACACCGGATTCACAAACAACGCCAGCAGCAGCAGCTTGTGATACAGAAAGCCAAGCTGCATGACCTCCGTCACCGTGCTGTGGAAGAAATACAGTGATACACCGAAGAAGAGCGCGATGCGGCGGTTGTGAAGGCCGAGGAAGACGAGGAGCTCCAGCGGCAATGCGCCCGCGAGCATCACCGCGGTGATCATGGGATGATCCACCATCGCCTGCCCCAGCCACGCGCTGCTATCAGCGAGACGCGGTTGCAGCCAGTCGTAGTAGCCCATGCCCTCGGACTTCACCACCTGCAATCCGAAATAGGGTGTATCAGAAATCCAGTCACCACGGGACTCGATCAGTTTGGTGATGGCGGAGACCACATACGTGGCCGCCAGCGACTGGCGCCCCCAGTCCGCCGCAAGCTGCTGCGATGTGAATCCATGCGGCATGGAAAGCCGGGTGCGCGGCTGGATCGCTGCCCAGACATAAGCCATCCACTGGGCCAGCAGCACCACCGTGAGCACCTGGGTGGTGTGGCCAATCGCACCCTGTGAGTTCCCCAGCACGCCCAGACCAATGCTGGCAACGAGGACAGGGAAGAGCGTGAGCACCGGAAAGACATTCGCCACATACAGCAGCAGGCAGACGGCCCACAGCGGCACGAGATACGGCGACAGCGCCTCTTTGCCCAGCCAAGTGAAGTCCACTCCCCACACCGCCAGCCCATGTGGCTGCGGCTGCTGATCAAACGGTGAAGGCTGCCGCAAGGTGAGCCATGCCGCCCAGGCAATGATGCAGCGTATGGACAGCGTCTCCCACCACGCATGACGCATGGGCTCAATGGCGAGCCAGAAACGCAGGAATCGCTTCCACCACGGAGCACCAGATGGCGAGCCAGCGCTGTCACCAGCAGCAGTCATGGCATCCGCCGCACTCATGAGCGCACCTCCCCTACCAGCTTCTCCCGCTTCACGATCTTCCCGTCCTCCAGGGTGATGTCCACCTGGTGCAGGCGGAAGCCAGGATACTTGCGCACTTCCTCCTGGGCCTTGCTGGTATCGCGCAGTTGCTTGAGCGTGGCATCCCCCGCAGGGCGGCACTCCTCACCGCTCATCTCCACGAGGCGCTTGCGATACTTCGTCCCCGATGCCGTGGCCTGTTCTTTGAGCCGACGTACTTCGGCCTTCAGGAACTGGTCATAAGCCTTCTTCACCCCCGAACCCCAGTTTCCAAAAGTGGGCACCAGCGCCACCGGTTTGTCATTCAAGTCTGTGACGTACACATAGTACGCCGTCGGCTCGAACGTCGAATACATCGGGAAGTTCGAGAAGGGATACCACTCGCCATGCTGCTTGGCATCCGGATGGTTCCGCGTGAGAAACGGCACGAGCGCACCGCTCACAAAAACAAAAAACCAGTGCAGCTTGAAGGGAATCCAAGCAATGCACTGGCGGAGTCGGTTCATCATTCAGAAGTAGTGGAGTGCGCGCCCCGGCTCCCGCTGCGCGCACTTTGCGAAGTGCGACGCGTTACTTGCCTTCGCCGCCGATGTTCAGAAGCTCCACTTCGAAGACGAGGGTGGAGTTCGGACCGATTTTCGGGGGGCGCACCTGCTCACCGTAGGCGAGCTTCGCAGGGATGAAGAACTTGAACTTGCTGCCCACGGACATGAGCTGCACGCCTTCCGTCCAGCCGGGGATCACGCCGTTCAGCGGGAAGGTGGCGGGCTGGCCATGCTTCTCGGAACTGTCGAACTCGTCCCCGTTGATGAGGGTACCCTTGTAGTGCACCGTCACTTCATCTGTGGCCTTCGGCTTCGGGCCGTCCGCCTTCTTGAGCACTTCATACTGCAGGCCGCTGGCGGTGGTGGTCACGCCATCACGCTTGCCATTGTCCGCGAGGAATTTTTCACCGTCTTCCTTGTTCTTGGGGCCGGCCTTTGCGAGCTCCGCGGTGGCCTTTTCCATC
Organism: Roseimicrobium gellanilyticum; assembly: GCF_003315205.1. Taxonomy (NCBI): domain Bacteria; kingdom Pseudomonadati; phylum Verrucomicrobiota; class Verrucomicrobiia; order Verrucomicrobiales; family Verrucomicrobiaceae; genus Roseimicrobium; species Roseimicrobium gellanilyticum. The sequence continues at coordinate 69,393 of NZ_QNRR01000014.1, forward strand.
TCCGCCTGCTGCTTGGCGATCTCTTCCTGCTGCTTGGCCATCATTGCCATCTGGAAGGCCTGCATGGCGCTGCTCAGCTCGGCTTCGGTGTACTTGCCGTCCTTCTTCTCCGCCAGCGCATCCTTGATGCCCTGCAGCAGCGTTTCGGGAACGATCTCAAGGCCATTGCGCTTGAAGTCGCCACCAATCTGGGTGCCAATGAAGTAGCTCACCTTGTCCATCTGGGCCGGATCTGCCTTCGCAGGAGCTGCAGCTGGGGCCTCGGCGGGTTTGGCTTCAGCAGGCTTGTTCTCCTGCGCGCCAAGAGTGGCGACGGTAGCAAGAGCGACGATGGGGCACAGGAGGATGGATTTCATGGTAGAGCCCGAAACCTACGCCCCGGGGCGCGCCGTCGTCAAGGAGTCGCCCGGGATTATTCATAGGTGACAATTTCGGACCCTGACCTCTATGTAAGGGGGTACGGCAGAAGGGCCTGCATCACGTCCCCGACTGAAGCATTCTCTCTTCCTTCCTGCGGTTTGACCACCCCTCCATCCCGGCTATGAGCAACTCCATGAGCTTGGAAGACATCCTTACCCTGGCCAGCGACCAAGATGAGCTGCGCGAAAAATTGATCGCCGTCTGTCGGGCCATGGATGCCTCGCTGCAGAAGGAGGGCATCTCCAGCCGTGAGCAATACGCCAGACCACTGCTCGACGTCGTGATGCGGGGAAGGGTGTTCCGCAAACGGCTCGCCAGCGGCGTGATGATTGAGATGCCCTACGGCAACAAAATCAGCCGCGAATTTCTCCTGAGTCCCGAACCGGAGCCAGATCACGTGTGGGAACCCCAGACCACCAAACTGCTCATGCACCTCGCGTCTGGCGCCAGGCACGTGGTGATTGGCGGCGCCTACGTGGGTGACCAGGCGGCGCCACTCGCCAGCCTGATGCAGTCCTGGGGCGGGGCATGCCACGCCTTCGAACCCGAGGAGGCCTCCTTCCGGTTCCTGAAGCGAAGCGCAGAAATCAACCACCTCACAAATCTCCATTGCGTTCCAGCGGGTCTCTGGGACGCAGACGCGCACATTGCACTCACCGGAAGTGACTCGCTGGCCTCACCCACAGCGGCAGAGGCGGATAACGCCGACAGCATCGCAGCCCGAAGCCTCGACAGCTACGCGGCGGAGAAGGGCCTCGATGAAGTGGGCCTCATCATGTTGGATACCGAGGGTGGTGAATTTGCGGCCCTGCGTGGCGCGGAGTCTTTCCTCACCCAGCCGGAAGGCAAAGCTCCACACCTCGTGTTTGAGGTGCATCGCCATCATGTGGACTGGTCTGCGGGGCTGGAGTCCACCGACATCGTGCGGCATGTGCGGGAGCGCGGATACGAGGTATTCGCGATACGGGACTATCACTCCAATCATCCCATGCATGGAGAGCCCGTGGAGCTCATCCCGTGTGACAGCGTGTACTTGGAAGGGCCCCCGCATGGGTTCAACATGCTTGCAGTAAAGGACCCCGGTACGCTGCACTCTCCGTTCTTCAGGGTCGTGCGCGGAGTCAGCCCGAAGCTGTTGCTACATCGCGATCCCGCGCTGCACCAGCCGGTGCGACAATAGCACCAGGACCCAGCCTGAAGGTTCAGACCTTGCGTCTCAGGTAGCCACTGATGCCCTCCGTGATCATGGCCTTGTCACTCAGGTCATTCATGATCTCAAAATCATCGCGCTCCGCGAGGAAGGCGCGCAGGGCTGTCATGGGATTGTCACCCACGTCCCACGGACGATCCTTGTAGTACCCCTTCGGGAAAAACTCGATCAGAGTGTCCGGCAACACGCAGTACGAGCCTGGCGTGACAAGATCCGCGTACAGCTTCAGTTCATCATACACATGCTGGTGCGTGTGGTTGGAATCGAGGAACACCATCACACGCTCTTTCCCTTCCGCCTTCTCCCGGATCTGGGCGGCAATTGCAGGATCCGTGGAGCTGCCTTCAATCATGGTGATGCGGGGGCTCATGGGATGGGCCTCGATTTCCCGGCGGTTGTGCGCACGGATATCGATGTCCACAGCAACGACCTCGCCATGGCCGATCAGTTGGAGCATCGAGGCTGAGAGGATGAGGGACCCACCATGGGCAATGCCGGTCTCGATGATCAAATCCGGTTTCACAGCCCAGATGATCTCCTGCTGAAGCACGATGTCCGCGGGATATTTGATGATGGGCCTGCCCAGCCAGGTGAAGTTGTAGCAGGCTTTGTAACGATCCGCGTGCAGCATCCAGTCCAGCGATTTGCGCTGCAGTTCCACATCGCGCCCCATCGCTTCAATATCACGCCGACGCTCTTCAAAAAACTGCCGGACGGGATCCATGGGTGACTGGGCTGATGTCATCGGGTGGCACTATGAATGGACTGCCAGAGGCGTTGCAATCCGTTTTCGAGATTCACCCGGGGTGTCCATCCTGTGGACCGGAGCTTGGAGGAGTCTGCGATGGCGCAGGGCATGAGATCCTCGTTGGGAGGATCCTGCGCCGTGACCAGTCCTGGATCCGCTCCCACGGTGATGGCAATCTGCCGCGCCAGTTCCAATACCCGCACGCCCTCGCCTGTGCCGATGTTCACGATGCCGGTGAGACCGGACTCGATGGAAGCCAGCATCCCCTCCGCGACGTCGGCCGCATGAATGTAGTCCCGGAGGCTCTCCGGCGTCTTCACGGAAACGGGCGTGCCCGCTGCGAGTTGCCGCATGAGGAACGAGGTCATGCGAGCGGCGTCTTCGCCCTCGCCATAAGCATTGAACACACGGAACCAGGACCAATCCACTCCGGCATGCCCGGCTATGTCCCGGAGGACTTCCAGTGTCGCCAACTTGGCGCGGGAATAACAAACCAGAGGCTTCAGCGGCGAGACGTCTTCCACCAGGGGCTCGGGGCAGGTGGCATACTCAATGAAGGTTCCAGTCCCAGTGAGATTCCGGACTCCACGCTCCACGAGCCCGCGAAACAATGCCGCGCTCTGCTCCACGAGGAGGTCGTTCTCTGGCGAGGTGAAATTCACACCAGGCCGGGCAATCCACGCGAGGTGGATGAGGGCTGTGGGCGCAAACGAATCCACCTCACGCCACGGAATTTCGCCCATGGAACCCGTCGCCCTCCTGCAGTCTTGAGGAAGGGGCGCTTGTGGGTCGCGGCACATCCCCAAGACCTCATGCCCCCTGACCCTCGCTTCTCGACAGACAGCACCACCAATCAGCCCATTAGCGCCTGTAACAAACAGCCGCTCATGCCCCTGTACATTTTTGAGCATATGACAAATATTGTTTGAAATTGCACAATCGCAAGCAAGCCTGTCAAACTATACACGTAAGCACTCCTCGCAGAACAAGGCAGTGTTTGCATCACCGTCATGAACAGTCTGGACCAAGGCCGGATTTCTGATGCTGCGGACAAGCCATCGTCTCTGGTCACCATTGGTATCCCCGTGTTCAATGGCGAAAAGCACCTGGCCCAGGCGCTGGATTCCGCTCTTGCCCAAGACTGCCCCAACTTGGAAATCCTCATTTCTGACAACGCCTCCACGGATGGGACCCAGGACATCTGCAAGGAATACAGGCGGCGCGATTCCCGGATCCGATACCACCGCAACAAGGAGAACCTCGGTGCCAGCGGGAACTTCCAGGAGGTCCTCAAGAGGGCGAACGGCGAATACTTCACGTGGCTTGCCTGCGACGATATCCTCACCCGTGGCGACTATGTGAGCAAACTTGCTGGATATCTCGACACGAATCCCGATGTGGTCTTGTGCGGCTGCACCACCAAGGCCTTTGTGGGAGAGGACTTGCGAGCCACTTGTACCCACGTCCTGGAGGCAGTAGCCCCGGAGCGGGATTGGAAGGAAGCGCGGAAAGAATTCTTCCGCTGGCCCCAGACCGCCTGCCATTTTGTCATCTACGGGCTCTACCGAAGGCGGCCTTTGCTGAAGGTTCCCGTGGATGGACGTACCCATTGGGGCCGGCCGGTCGTGTTGGACATGGAGTTTCCCATTCTCTCCCGGCTGAGCAATTTCGGCCGTATCGTGTCCCTGCCGGACATGGAGCGAGCCTACCGGTCGCACGCTTATTCGTCTTGCAATCGTGATGTGGAGGAACTCTCGACCGCCAGCCAATTCTGGCTGGCCCTGCGCATGAAAAGCACGCTCTTGAGGACAGCGGCAACCTTGAATGTGCCTGCCGATGAGAAGTGGGAGCTGATCAAGCTGACGCTGCACAATTTCCTCCACCACCCCTTGGGCAGGCTGCCTGAGTTTCGGGCGGATTTGGAAAACCAGCGTGTGGAAAACGGAATCCTGCGTGATGCTTGCGAAGAGCGCCTGAACCTGATTCACCAGCAGGACGCAGCCATGCGCTTGATGACAAAACGGATTGAGGAGCTGGAAAACCAGCTCGCGCAAACCCGGGCAGCGGACGAGAACGCGCGATAAACGGATGCTTGAAGCACGGCTTCAGCCTTGATTTGAGCAAGTTCCGCGCGGTACGTTCCAAAAGGGAAGCCATCACCCGCCTGTTGCTCTGGTTTGACCACGGTCCTAAGCTGGTGAATGGAAATTGGGTGTCCGCAAGGGAGGGTGGTTCCGTCGGCCGGCTGGTCCGCTGCGGGGCGCCAGAGCTTGCGCGGTGCGCCATTTCTCATTTGAATAAACCCTCCCGCCTCTCCGTCAGAACCGATGAACGACCCCGCCGTGGCTTCTCCTGCCGCTCCGCCCTCCAGCGAGGTCGCCGACTTGGAACTCGTCAAACGGTGCCAGCGCGGCGACGCGCGGTCGTTTGATCTGCTTGTCACTCGTTATCGCGGAAAGGTTTACGGCATGTGCTACCACCTTGTACAGAACGACCAGGATGCATGGGACCTCGCCCAAGAGGCCTTCATCAAGGCGTGGAAGGCGCTGCCCTCGTTCAAGGGCGACTCCTCCTTCTACACGTGGCTGTACCGCATCGCCCACAACACCTCGTACGATTGGCTGCGCAAAAAGCGCATCCAGAGCGACGGAGAGTTCAACGATGAAATCGGCCGCCCCGTGGCCGCCGGCGCGGAAGCCGTGCCCAAGGGAGATTTCGCCCCCGACGAAGCGTTGAAGAACCGCGAGTTGGGTGCACGTATCCATGAAGCCATCGCGCAGCTCAGCCCAGACCACCGCACCGTCATTCTCCTGCGGGAGGTGGAAGGTCACAGCTACGAGGAAATCGCACAAGCAACCAACAGCAGCCTCGGCACCGTGATGAGCCGCCTATTTTACGCCCGCAAAAAGCTTCAAGAATTGCTCAAGGACACCTATGAAAACGCCTGATGATCAACTGCTGGGCCGCTGGCTCGACGGGGAGCTGACCCCCGAAGAGACCGCCCGCTTCGAGGCCATGATGGCTGTCGACCCCGCCCTGCGCGAGGAGGCCCTGTCCATGAAAAAGATGGGCGAGGCTATTCGTGCGCATGTGACCATGGAACGTGAGGTGCCTCATGCGGACTTCTTCAATTCCCAGATCATGGAGCGCATCGCCGCCGAGCAGCAGGCTGAAGAGCGTGCCAAGAGTGGCAGCAAGGCCACCGCCGCCGCAGGTTCTTGGCTGGACTGGCTCCGCGCCCCGTGGGTGTATGCCGGTGCCGCCGCCGTGCTGATGGCTGGCTTCTTCCTCCTGCAGCAGCAGACTGCCGGAACAGATGGCCGCACGCAAATCCTGAGCCTCTACGCGCCCAGCGCCACTGTGAAGGCTACCGCCAGCTACAACGCCGATGCCGATGCTACTGTGTTGATGCTGGATGGCCTCGAAGCCATTCCCGCCGATCGGAATGTAGCGGGATTCAACGTCCACCACAGCGAGAACGACGCCCAGATGGCAACCACCACCCTTTTCAATGAAGATGGCGGTGTGCTTCTGGTGATGTCCAAAGACGCCGCCAGCCGCCCGCTCATGCTCGGTGGCAGTGGACTTTAAGGGAACATGAAAACGCATAGATGAGAGTTTCGGCCATCACTTCCCTCTTCAGTCTCGCCGGTATGCTGGTCGGCTCAACGCTGCCGCTGTGCGCACAAAACACGTCGACCGCCCCTGCTGCTGCGACGACAGCGGCGCCATCCCCTGCCCCGGTCAATCCGTCGGTCACAGCGGACAAGGCTGCCAAGGATGGATTGGTCTGGGGAGCGCTCATTTACGGGACCGCCAAGTCGCCCGAGGGCAGGAGCGAAGCTGCATCACCCACAGATTTTCCCGACCTGCAAAAGAGGCTCGGCAAGGCATTTCCCTTCAAGCATTTCGAAATCCTCGGCCAGCACAGCCAGGTGGTGTTTCGTGAGTACGAATCCTGGGTGGTGCCTTCCAAGGATGTCTTCCTGAAGCTGGACTCCAAGGGCACGTCGATGGACGGTGGTCTGAATCTCCACCTGCAGTTCTGGCAAGGGCAGCAGGTGCTGGTAAAAACGGACACTGTACTTCGCAAGGGAAGCCCCCTCTTCATCGGCGGCCCCAAGTGGAGGGATGGCCAGGTCATCTTTGTGCTCCTGCTGAAGGATGCCGAGGTGACCTCCACGGCTGCTCTGCAGAAACGGTAGCCTGTTTCAAACTCCGGTCAGGCGGTTCTGGCTCACCTCAGGGAAGGCGCGAAGCCTTCCCCAAGGATCGGGGCACTCCTGCCCCCGTTTTCGTGCTGCGGAACAAAGGTGGCCAACTCCGGCTCGACACTCCGCGCATCCTGCGCACCGTGTTTTCATGACCTCCACCAAAGGCGCGCGCACGCTCAAGATTTGTATGGGCCTCGCCCTCATCATCATGGGTGCGATTGCCACCGGCGTGCTCTGGGTCTCCTACAAGCGCGCCGAAGAGACACGCCACTGGAAGCCGGTACCTGCGGTCATCACTGTTTCCCTGCTACTCACCGAGCGCCCTACCCATAACTCCCCCCTCGCTTACCGACCGGAGATTCACTACCGCTACACCCTTGATGGGAAGACCCACACCGCCTCGCACGTGCGACGCGTAGAGGGCCGCACTTCCCACAAGGAAGGCGCCGAGGCCAGGCTGGAAGCGTATCCGGTGGGCAAGGAAGTCACCGCCTGGGTGAACCCCGCCGACCACGACTTCGCCGTCCTCGAGCACTCCACCCGCGCCGCTCTCTATAGCATCTGGTTCCCCTGCCTCTTCATGGTGGGAGGACTGGGGATGATCATTTCAGCGCTGCGGAAGAAGTAGCGGCAACGCCAGCCCTGAGCGCAGCGGCGAGAGTAGCCGACTTTCTCCGAAAGTCGCAGCGCGGGAAGACGCTGCATCTGCGCAAATTTTCGGCGTATTGCCGAAGCCCCAGACTCTCGAAGCTCGACGTGACAGAAGGCGTTTCGCAACACGAGACGAGCTGCGACTTTCGGAGAAAGTCGGCTACTCTCGCCGCCAAGCGCCTCGCCTTAAGTCCTACTCCTCCCAACCGCTGAACGGCGGGCGCTTCTTCTTGAAGCCACCGGGACCTCCGCTGCTGTAGCCGCCGAATTTCTTCTTCGGACCATAGCCGCCTGAGCCAAAACCACCGCCACCGTAGCCACTGCTGCGCGGGCCATAGGATCGGCGCTCACGCTGGTCATACTGACCACCACCCTGGCCACCTTGGTAGCCCTGGCCCTGACCTTGGCCGCCTTGATCGCGATCACGGAATCCGCCGCCTCCACCGCCACCGAACGGGCGACGCTGGAATCCACCGCCACCACCTTCCGGCGGGCCGGCGATGTCCATACGCAGACCACGGCCGCGGAACACGGCTCCACCGATGGCGTCCTGCACCTGCTGCACGAACTCGTGCGGCACACCGATGTAGCTGCACTTCTCGAAAATCTCCACACGGCCCAGGCTCCCCGGGGGAAGGTTTGCCGTCTTGTAGATGGCACCCACGATGTCGCGAGGCGTGGCCTCGTCCATGGCGCCGATGTTGATGAACATGCGGGTGAAGTTCCCCTGCTGCTGCGGAGGCGGACCCTGGCGGGGACCACGGTCTTCGCGGAATCCACCGTCACCACCCTGGCCTCGGCCTTGTCCCTGGAACTGCTCACGATCGCGGAAGCGGCCATCGCCTTGTTCACGCGGGCGGCGTTCCGGCTTCGGACGGTCTTCAAGGATCTCCTCGGACTCACGAGCCGACTCAGCAATCCAAAGATGCATCAGTGCGCTGGCGATGTCTGTGCTGTTCTGTCCAGCATCCAGCAGGCGCTGCAGTGTGTCCTCATGGGACTTGAAGTCGCCCTTGTCGAGGGTGGCCTGAAGCTTCTCGATGTAGCCATCCGTGCGCTTGCCTTCCACTTCTTCACGGGTCGGCACCTTGGAGCGCTCGATGTTGACCTTCGCATAGCGCTGGATGCGCTGGAGCAGGAAGATTTCACGACCGCTCACGAGGCTCACGGCCTTGCCCTTACGGCCCGCACGACCGGTACGGCCAATGCGGTGCACATAGTCTTCTTCGTCGTAGGGCAGGTCGAAATTCACGACCAGATCCACTTCATTCACGTCGAGACCGCGCGCGGCCACGTCCGTACACGCGAGCACTTCCACCGTGCCAGCGCGGAAGTTCTTCATCACGCGGTCACGCATGGTCTGGTTCAGGTCACCGTGCAGGCGATCCACGGAATAGCCACGGGCCATGAGAGCATCCGTCACGTCATCCACAGCGCGCTTCGTGTTGCCGAAGACCATCGCGAGACGGGGGTTCTCCATGTCGAGCACACGGCAGAGCACTTCGATCTTCGAACGGCTCATGCACTCGAAGAAACGCTGCTCCACAGAGGGAACGGTGAGCGCCTTGTGCGCGATGCTCACACGCACGGGATTGCGCGTGAAGCTCTCCACCAGCGGGCGGATGGGGCCATCCAGCGTGGCCGAGAAGAACAGGGTCTGGCGATCTTCGGGAAGCAGGGAAACGAGGTTCTCAATGTCCTCGCGGAAGCCCATGTCGAGCATCTCATCGGCTTCATCGAACACGAGCAGCTTGAGGTCATCGAGGATCAGCACGCCCTTCTCGATCAGGTCGTGGATACGACCGGGGGTACCCACCACCACCTGCGCACCGTCCTGGAGGCCGCGAATCTGGCGATGGTACGTGGCGCCGCCATACACCGGCAGGGCGCGGATGCCGCGTTTGAAGGCCGTGAGCTTGTGCACTTCTTCGCACACCTGCATGGCCAGCTCACGCGTGGGACACATGATGAGCGCACGCACACCGCGGTCCCGGGGATCAATCGACTGCACCACGGGAATGGCGAAGGCCATGGTCTTGCCAGAACCCGTCTGGGACTGGCCCACCACGTCGCGGCCCTGAAGTGCCGGCGGAATACCACCCGCCTGAATCGGCGAAGGTTGTTCAAAACCAAGGGCTGTCACCGCCTGGAGAATCTCCGGGGCGAGGCCGAGGTCGGCGAAAAGCGGCTTGTCGGATACGGGGGCCGGGACGGGAACAGGACCGGAACTCTCCTGAGCTATGGGGGCAGGCTGAGGGGCGGGAGCAGGAGCCGACGACTGGGGCACGACCTCCGGGGAGGGGGCGGCTGACGTGGCCTCGGGCTCAGTGCCGGGCTCAAAAGAAGAGTTACTATCCATATTAAAAAGCCCCCACGGTATTTGGGGGTTGCCAAACTCTCACCGATGACGGTATTAGCAAGGTTTTGTTTTTTGGGGAGGAGGGAGCAAGGGAGAAGACGCCATTGAGCGTCTCGCCTCAGGAGCGGAGGCCAGCACGGAGTGGTCCGCACAGTCCCTGTGCGGGTTAATGGCGCGGCCGCGGTTTACTTCGTGTCTCTGCAAATTGGCGCAGGATCAGGGAGCAGCCTCCCCACTGACCGCACAGGGGACTGTGCGGACCACATCGCTCAATACGCCAGCCACGGCCCGAGCCACTTCTCCATGTGCTCCACCGTCTCGCCCTTGCGTTTGGCGTAGTCTTCGATCTGATCCTTGTTGATCTTGCCGACGGCGAAGTAGCGCGCCTCGGGGTGGCCGAAGTACAGGCCACTCACGGCAGCGCCGGGATGCATGGCGTTGCTTTCGGTGAGCGTCACGCCCGTATGGGCAGTGGCGTCCATGAGAGCAAACAAGATGGGCTTCTCGGTATGGTCCGGCTGCGCGGGATAACCCGGTGCGGGACGGATGCCGCGATAGCGCTCGCGGATGAGTTCCTCGTTGCTGAGCTCTTCTGTCTTCTCATAGCCCCACGCGACACGAGCCTGCTTATGCAAGTATTCTGCGGTGGCTTCGGCAAGACGGTCCGCAATGGCCTTGGCCATGATGCTGTTGTAGTCGTCGTGCGCGTTCTTGAAGGTGTCGGCAAACTCGTCTCCTCCGTGGATGCCCACGCAGAAGCCGCCGATGTAGTCCGCGCGACCGCTCTCCTTCGGCGCGACGAAGTCCGCCAGGGCGTAGTTCGGTTTGTCCTTCTTGGGATTTTGCTGGCGCAACGTGTGAAACACGGTGCGCACCTCGGAGCGTGATTCGTCTGTGTACACTTCCACGTCGTCGCCCACACGATTGGCAGGCCAGAACGCGTAGCATGCGCGGATGGTGTAGCGCTTCTCCGCGATGACACGTTGCAGCAACGCGTACGCATCGTTGTAGAGCTTTGCCGCCTCGGGCTCGACCTGTTCCTGGAACTCTGGCAGCGCGCTTTTGAAGCGCTGCTCATCCGGATGCCAGCGACCCCGCAGCTCCCACGTGTGGAAGAACGGCGACCAATCAATGAAGGGCACCACCTCCTCGATGGGCAGCGGGTCATACACCTTCACGCCCGTGAAGGACGGCACGGCGATCTCCTGCGTGGCCCAGTCAAATTGTGATCCCTTCGCGCGGGCCTCGGCAATCGGCAGCAGCTTGCTGGCCTCATCCTTGGCAGCGTACTTCTGGCGCAGGTCGTTATGGCGCTCTTCGTTCTTCTGCACGAAGCCCGCCCGTTGATCTTCGCTGAGCAGTGATGTCATCACGGGCACGGAGCGGGAAGCATCCAGCACATGCACGATGGGATGATCGTACTTCGGGGCGATCTTGATCGCGGTGTGCGCAGCGCTGGTGGTCGCACCGCCGATAAGCAGCGGGAGCTTGAAGCCGTTACGCTTCATCTCGCTGGCGACGTGCACCATCTCATCGAGCGAAGGCGTGATGAGGCCGCTCAGGCCGATGATGTCCGCCTTCTCTTCGACAGCACGCTCAAGAATCTTCTCACAAGCCACCATCACACCGAGGTCGATCACGCGGAAGCCATTGCAGGCCATGACCACGCCCACGATGTTTTTTCCGATGTCGTGCACGTCGCCTTTCACCGTGGCGAGCACGATGGTAGGTGAGGATTCTTCAGCGGCCATTTCCGCCACGGCATCGGCATTGGTCTCCAGGGCCTTGCGGTGGGCGGCAGCGCGAGCTTCGGCCTGCGCCACCTTTTCTGCCTCCATGAACGGTTGCAGATAAGCCACGGCCTTCTTCATCACGCGGGCGCTCTTCACCACCTGTGGCAGGAACATCTTTCCTGCACCGAAAAGGTCACCCACCACGCTCATGCCATCCATGAGAGGACCTTCGATGACCTTCAGCGGCACGCCGAGCTCAGCGCGCGCTTCTTCCGTGTCCTGATCGATGAAGTCCGTGATGCCACGAAGCAGGGCATGCTCCAGCCGCTTCGCCACCGGAGCGTCGCGCCAGGCGAGATCGACTTCCTGCTTCTTGTCACCCTTCTGTCCCTTGAACTGCTCGGCGTAGTCGACCAGGATCTCCGTCGCATCCGGGCGGCGGTTGAGAAGCACGTCCTCCACCTTGACCAACATTTCCTCGGGGACGTCTTCGTACACCTCGAGCATGCCGGCATTCACAATGCCCATGTCCATGCCCGCCTTGATCGCGTGATAGAGGAAGGCGCTGTGCATTGCCTCGCGCACCTTGTTGTTGCCGCGGAAGCTGAAGCTGATGTTGCTCACGCCGCCGCTCACTTTCGCGCCGGGCAGGTTCTGCTTGATCCACCGCGTGGCGTTGATGAAGTCGAGCGCGTAGTTGTTGTGCTCCTCCATCCCCGTGGCCACGGTGAGGATGTTCGGGTCAAAGATGATGTCCTGCGGGTTGAAGCCCACTTCGTCCACGAGAATGCGGTAGGCACGCTCGCAGATGCGGATCTTGTCCTCGTAGGTCGCGGCCTGGCCCTGCTCATCGAAGGCCATCACCACCGTCGCGGCGCCGTACTGGTTGATGACGCGGGCATGATCCTTGAAGATCTCCTCGCCTTCCTTCAGCGAGATGGAGTTCACGATGCCCTTGCCCTGGAGGCACTTCAGACCGGCCTCGATGACCTCCCACTTCGAGGAGTCCACCATGATCGGTACCTTCGCGATTTCAGGTTCGGCGGCCAGCAGTTGCAGGAACCGCGTCATCATGGTCACGCCCTCGATGAGGCCTTCGTCCATGCAGACGTCGATGACATTGGCACCATTCTCCACCTGCTGGCGGGCGATGGCGACCGCGTCCTCCAACTTGTTCTCTTTGATGAGCTTGGCGAACTTGGGCGAGCCCGCCACGTTCGTGCGCTCGCCGATCATGAGGTAGTTCGCCTCTTTCGCCAGCGTGAAGGCATCACTGCCACTCAGGCGCATGAGGGGCTCGATTTCCGGAATGGGGCGGGGCTCAAAACGCTCCACCGCCTTGGCGATGGCCGCAATGTGGTCCGGCGTGTTGCCGCAGCAACCACCCGCGATGTTCACCAGCTTCCCACCGGCAAAATCCGTGAGGTACTCACCCATGTGCTGCGGCTCAAGGTCGAAGCCGGTGGGCGTGAGCGGGTTGGGCATGCCCGCGTTCGGGTAGCAGGAGACGAAGGTGTCCGCACGGGTGGATAGCTCCTCCAAGAAGGGGCGCATCTTGTCCGGACCGAGGGAACAGTTCAGCCCGATCGACAGGAGCTTGTGCTGCCGCACTGAATTCCACAGAGCCTCGACCTTCTGCGCCGAGATCATGGTCTCGCCACCGAGACCCACCGCTGCGGAAACCTGGATGGGAAGGCGAAGCTTGTCCTCGTCAAAGACCTGCTCGATGGCGACCAGTGCCGCCTTGGCATTCAGGGCATCGAAGATGGTCTCCACCAGCAGAGTGTCGCAGCCGCCAGCAATGAGGGCGCGGACCTGGCGTCGGTAGTCCTCCACCACCTGATCGAAGGTCACGACGCGAAATCCGGCGTCATCCGCATCGGGAGACACTGAGAGCGAGACCGTGAGCGGCCCGATGGCGCCGGCCACGTAGCGCTTGCGGCCCGTGTCCGAGCCAATCTTGTCCGCCCATTCGCGACAGAGGCGCGCGGACTGGAAATTGATGTCCCAAGCAAGCTCCTCAAGGAACTTATCATCAAGGACTTCCTGATAGAAGGCGGCGTCCTTGCGACCCTTGCCAGTCTCACGGGGATCCTCCTTGAAGAACTCGCTCTGGGCGATGCTGGAGCCGGAGAACGTGTTCGTCTCGATCATGTCCGCCCCCGCCACGAGGAAGCGCTTGTGGATGTCTCCGATGACATCCGGCCGGGTCAGGGAAAGGATGTCCCCGTTGTTCTTCAGGTCTTTGGGGGCATCCTTGAAACGTTCACCGCGGGTGTCCGCCTCGGTCAGACCATAGCCGCGGATGGTGGTGCCCATGGCTCCATCGATGACCATAATGCGGCGGCTGAGCTCTTTACGGAGTTCTTCAGTGGCATCGGGTTGGGCGGGCATGGGAGGGGGATGTTAGAACCGGCGGCGGAGGCTTTCAAGTACGTATCAACGCATCATGATAGGAAGATACGAATAGGAGCTGACGAAAGCCCGAAGGATTCCGTAAAAAGACAAAAGTTGGCCAAACGAACTATCGTTTTGGAAGTCGTTGGTTTTCAGCGAACGAACGGGTGAATTCCTGACAAGGCGGCAACTTGTCGTGGTGAATCGGGCGATGAGGGAAGTGCGCATACGAGCAGCGGGCAAGTCCTGCACAGAGTATTCCATGAGATGGCGAAGAAGCTAGTCTCATTTGCTCGATAATCCCGTTGAACACACCGTTAAACTAAATGCGGCGATTGAGGTGCTAGTGCATTGTCGAAGAGGTGACAAAGGGTTCCGACCATGGGCTCGAAACGGTGGGGCAGGTGGGTCCGATTGGACGCGGCGGACGGGAGTCACACGGATAGGAGTTATGCGCAATTTGGGATCATTATATAAAGCATTTCACATAACGTCGCGGCTCCCTCCGTGAGTGACGCAATTGTGACCGGATTGCAGGTTGATTTTCGAGGCCTTGATCAGCGTGGAACGCCCATTCCATGCGGGAAGGAGGGACTTTGTGAAAAATTTCACAAATTAGCCTTGCACCCATTTCCCAGTCCGGTTAAGTCATAACCCCCGCCATTGTTTCGGGCCCCTGATCTCACGCTTATGCTTCCCGCCGAGAATCTAACTTTTTCGATGCCCGTCATGCTGGCTGAAGTAGGCGCGGCTGCGAGCCCGGTTTTTCCGGGCCTCAGCTTCCTGAGTTTCATCACCAGTTCCACCTTGGTGGCGCTCATCGTACTCGGAGTGCTGCTCTGGCTGTCCAAGAAAGCAACCACCGGCATGCAGTTGGTGCCGCACAAGGCGCAAAACTTTTTTGAGTTTCTGGTGGAAGGTCTCTATGGCCGCGTAGAAGCCATCGTGGGTGCCAAGCTTGCGCCGAAAGCGTTCCCTCTGCTGGCAACGCTGTTCCTCTTCATCCTTGTTTCAAACTGGTTCGGCCTTGTTCCTGGAGTCGGCACCATTGGCTGGGGCAAAGGCACGGGCCCACTTACCATCGGCACTGGCGCCCATGACATGGTGAACCCCGTTCTGCGTCCTCCGACAGGCGACCTGAACATGACCATCGGCCTCGCGCTGACCGCGTTTATCGTCTGGCTCTTCATCACGCTCAAAGAAATCGGCGTGTGGGGCTTCGTGGTTCACACTTTCGGACCCAAAGGTGGTCTGAAAGGCTTCATGGGGTTCGTGGTTGGTCTCGTGTTCCTCTTCGTCGGCGCCATCGAGTTGGTGTCCATCGCGATGCGCCCGCTGACCCTCTCCGTGCGTCTCTACGGGAACATCTATGCCGGTGAAAGCGTGCTTCACGCCATGAGCAGCATGATGGACAACTCCGGCCCGGTCTTGAGCTTCCTGGGCAGCGTGCTTCTCCCGATTCCCTTCTACTTCATGGAACTGCTGGTGGGCCTGCTGCAGGCCATGGTGTTCACCCTCCTCTGCGCGGTGTACATCCAGCTCTCCACTACTCACGACGACCACGGTCATGAGGAAGGACACGGCAGCCATCATTAAACTTTGAGACTTTGGCTGCAGGACCATGCGCAACGTGTGGATGCAGTCGACACAACAAACACAAACATCCAGAACTAAGCATATGATCAACGAAATCATCACCATGGCTGCCGAAGCTCCCGCTCACGCTCCCGCAGTGCAGGGCGTCTACGGCAACATCGCCTCCGGCCTCGGCGTCATCGGCGCTGCTCTTGGCGTGGGCATGGCCGGCTCCAAGGCTGTGGAAGCCGTGGGCCGCAATCCCGGCGCTTTCGGTAACATCCTCGTTATCGGCATTATCGCGATGGCCCTTGCAGAAGGTCTGGGCGTGATGGCCCTCTTCCTTGCCAAGTAAGTCGTTCTTGTTACTTCCCGGCGGGCTGCCCGTGCAGCCCGCCAACTTTCGCCTCCTCAACCAGCAGCAGCACCTACACCAACCAGCGTTATGTTAGAACAGTTCGGCATCCAGTGGCCCAAGATCATCGCGCAGGTCTTCACTTTCGGAATCGTGTATTTCGTGCTGAATCGCTACGCATTCGGCCCGATCGTCGCCATGCTGGAGGCCCGCCGCAAGCGCATCGCCGATGGCGAAGCCAAGCTTGAAAAGATCGCCCGTGACCTCGCCGCCGCAGAAGAAAATGCGCGCGCCATCATCGACAAGGCCAACACCGACGGCAACCGCCTCATCAAGGAAGCCAATGACAGCGCCGCCGCAGTGAAGGAGCGCAAGGCTCAGGAAGCAGTCGCTGAAGCCAACAGCATCCTCGCCAAGGCCCGCGAAGCCTCCAAGCTCGAACAGGAGCAGCTTCTCACCCAGCTCAAGCGCGAATTCGGCCGCATGGTCGTGGACGCCACGGGCCGCGTGACCGGCAAGGTCCTCACCAACGAAGACCAGGACCGCATCAATCGCGAGACGGCTGCCCAGGTGGCCCTCTAATCCTGCCCTTCCCTTTCCGAATCCCATTTCCCCTAGCAGAGACCGGACATGAAAATCGACAAGAACTCCGCCCGCGCCGCACGCCAGCTCATGCGCGCCTGTGTGGACAAGAATGGCCGTCTCCAGCAGCCCCGCGTCCGCGCTGTGGTGAAGCGCCTCGCCGAGGAGAAGCCCCGCGGCTACCTGCGCATCCTCGCCGGGTTCGAGCGTCTGCTCCGCCTCGAGGTGGAAAAGCGTCACGCGCTCATCGAAAGCGCCTCGCCCCTCTCCAGCACCTTGCGCGACAAGATTCGCGCCGACCTGCAGGCCAAGTTCGGCACCGATCTTGAATTTGATTTCGCTGAGAAGCCCGAGCTTCTCGGCGGTCTTCGTGTGCAGGTGGGCAGCCATGTGTGGGACGGCAGCGTCCTCGCCAAGCTCGAATCCCTCCGCAACAGTCTCTCCTAAGTCCCCTTCCCGGCCAGTTTCAGAATCCTACTTCAACCGCAGTCAAATCCATGAGCAGCATCCTCCAGGAAATCGAAAGAGAAATCGCCGGACTCAAGACGGCTGTCACCAGGTCCAACGTGGGCGTGGTTCGTGAAATCGGGGACGGCGTGGCGAAGGTCGAAGGCCTGAGCGATGTGATGCTCAACGAAATGATCGAGTTCCCCGGCGGCCTGTACGGTCTGGCGCTGAACCTCGAAGAAACCGAAGTGGGTTGCGTGCTTCTCGGCTCCGGCGAAAAGATCAAGGCTGGCGACGAAGTCAAGACCACCGGTCGTCTCCTCTCCGTTCCCGTGGGCAAGAGCCTCCTCGGCCGCGTGGTGAACGCGCTCGGCCAGGCCATCGACGGCAAGGGCGACATCAAGGGTGACGCTGAGTACCCGGTCGAAAAGATCGCTCCTGGCATCATTACCCGTAAGTCCGTGTCCGTTCCCGTGCAGACCGGCATTCTCCCGATTGATGCGATGATTCCGATTGGCCGCGGTCAGCGCGAGCTCATCATCGGTGACCGCTCCACGGGCAAGACCACCATTGCGGTGGACACCATCATCTCCCAGGCGAAGCAGAACAAGGCTGCCGAACAGGGCAAGCTGCAGGGCCACAAGCCCCTCTACTGCATCTACGTCGCCATCGGCCAGAAGCAGTCGAACATCGCCCGTGTGGTGAAGACGCTCGAAGAAGCCGGCGCCATGGAATACACCGTGATCGTCAGCGCTTCCGCTTCGGACTCCGCGGTGAACCAGTACCTCTCCCCGTACACGGGCTGCGCCATCGGCGAATGGTTCATGGACCAGGGCCAGGACGCTCTCATCGTGTTCGATGACCTTTCCAAGCAGGCCGTTGCTTACCGCCAGGTGTCCCTGGTGCTGAAGCGCCCCTCCGGTCGTGAAGCCTATCCCGGTGACGTGTTCTACCTCCACAGCCGTCTGCTTGAGCGCTCGGCCCGTGTGAATGAAAACTACGGTGGCGGTTCCATCACCGCTCTCCCGATCATCGAGACGCAGGCCGGTGACGTGTCCGCGTACATCCCGACGAACGTGATTTCCATCACGGACGGCCAGATCTTCCTCGAAACTGACTTGTTCTACCAGGGCATCCGCCCCGCCATCTCGGTGGGTCTCTCGGTGTCCCGCGTGGGTTCCGCCGCCCAGACGAAGGCCATCAAGAAAGTGGCCGGTACCACCAAGCTGGACCTCGCGCAGTTCCGTGAACTCGCTGCGTTCGCCCAGTTCGGTTCCGACCTCGACGCTGGCACGAAGGCCAAGCTCGACCGCGGCGCCCGCATCGTGGAACTCTTCAAGCAGCAACAGTATCAGCCGAAGAGCCTCCCCATCATGGTGGTGACCCTTTACGCGATGCAGAACGGCTTCTTCGATGACGTGCCGGTGGACCGCGTGCGTGAGTGCCAGACCAAGCTGGAAGAATACTTCACCACCCGCAAGGAAGCCCTCCTCGACCGCATCGGCAACGAGAAGGCCCTCGACAACGTGGCGGACGAACTGAAGACCGCGGTCACCGATTTCAAGGCGACCTGGAAGTAAGTCCCTCCTGCTGCAGTCTCCGGTCTCAAATTTCGAATCTTAGCGCCCAATGCCCTCCACCCGCGACATCCGCCGCCGCATCAAGTCGGTCAAAAACACGGCCCAGATTACCAAGGCCATGCAGCTCGTCGCGGCTGCGAAGATGAAGAAGGCACAGGATCAGGCCACCAACGGCCGTCCCTATGCCGAGCTTCTGAACAAGGTGCTGGTGAGTCTGCGTGAAGGCATTGAGGAAGGCAGCCATCCTTACTTTGTGGAAGGAAAGGGCGGCAAGACCCTCGTCATCCTCATCACGAGTGACAAGGGCCTGTGCGGCGCGCTGAATACGAACCTTCTCAAGAAGCTCATCGCAGCCGACCTGCCGGGCGAAGTGGAGTTCGTGACAATCGGCCGCAAGGGCGCCCAGTCCCTCTCCCGCCTGCGCAAGAAGCTCATTGCCGACTTCCCCATCAAGGATCCCGCGAAGTTCCTGGAACTCCGCACGGTCGGCAACTTCGTGCAGGAGAAATTCCTCACGGGTGAGTACGCGAAGGTCCTCGTCGCCTTCAACAACTTCATCAACACGGTGACCATCGTCCCCACGGTGGAGCAGCTCCTTCCGGTCAATCCCGTGACCCTCGGCGGCAAGCGGGACTTCGAAGGCATGAGCGGCGTCTACCAGCCAACAGAGCAGCAGGCTGGAGACAATCCGGAGTACATCTTCGAGCCGGATGCCCGCACGGTGTTTGAGACCATCCTGCCGCAGTATGTAAACAACACGCTCTGGCAGATGCTTCTGGAAGCCCGCGCGTCCGAGCACTCCAGCCGTATGGTCGCCATGAAGAATGCGACCGACAACGCGAAGCAGCTCATCAAGGACCTGACCCTCGAGTACAACAAGCTCCGCCAGGCTGCCATCACCAACGAACTTCTCGAAATCACGACCGCCAAGATGGCGCTCGAATAGCCGCAAAACCCAGAGCGCCCAACCTTTCAAACGACAACTCACATGAGCAACATCGGCACTATCGTCCAAGTCATCGGTCCCGTGGTGGACGTGGATTTCTCCGCGGCAGGCAAGCTTCCCGAAATCTACAACGCGCTGGAGATCAGTTACGATCTCTCCGGCAAGGCAGTTCGCCTTGTGTGCGAAGTGCAGCAGCACCTTGGTGATGGTTGGGTCCGCAGCGTGGCCATGACCTCCACCGACGGCCTTCGTCGTGGCATGAGCGTGACCGACACCGGCGGCCCCATCACGGTGCCCGTGGGTGAAGAAGTGCTGGGCCGTATCTTCAACGTGACCGGCGACCCGGTGGACGACCAGGCTCCCCCTCCCGCCAAGAAGCGTTACCCGATTCACCGCAAAGCTCCCTCTCTCGTCGACCAGGACCCCTCCGCCCAGATTCTTGAAACGGGCATCAAGGTCATCGACCTCATCTGCCCCTTCACCAAGGGTGGCAAGGTCGGCGCCTTCGGTGGTGCCGGCGTGGGCAAGACGGTCGTTATCATGGAGCTCATCAACAACATCGCCAAGGGCCACGGTGGTTACTCCGTGTTCGCCGGCGTGGGTGAGCGTACCCGTGAAGGTAACGACCTTTACTGGGAAATGATTGAGTCTGGCGTTATCGCCACTGAGAAGGACGAAAAGGGCCATCCCAAGAAGGATTCCCAAGGTCGCCCGGTGCTCAAGGACGGCTCCAAGGTGGCCCTCGTGTACGGCCAGATGAATGAGCCTCCCGGCGCCCGTCTCCGCGTCGCTCTCTCCGCCCTCTCCATGGCCGAGTACTTCCGCGATGAGAAGAACCAGGACGTGCTCTTCTTCGTGGACAACGTGTTCCGTTTCTCCCAGGCCGGTTCCGAAGTGTCGGCGCTCCTTGGCCGTACGCCTTCCGCGGTGGGTTACCAGCCGACGCTGGCCGCTGAAATGGGCGCCATGCAGGAACGAATCACTTCCACCAAGCAGGGTTCCATCACCTCCTTCCAGGCGGTGTACGTGCCGGCGGACGACCTTACGGACCCCGCTCCTGCCAACACCTTCGCGCACCTTGACTCCACGGTCGTGCTTGAGCGTTCCCTCGCTGAGCTGGGCATCTACCCTGCGGTGGACCCCCTCGCCTCCGTGTCCAAGGCGCTGGCCCCGGAAATCGTGGGTGAAGAACACTACCGTGTGGCCCGTGGTGTGCAGCGCGTGCTGCAGCGCTACAAGGACCTTCAGGACATCATCGCCATTCTCGGCATGGATGAACTGAGCGACGAAGACAAACTCACCGTGTTCCGCGCCCGTAAGATTCAGCGCTTCCTCTCCCAGCCGTTCGCGGTGGCGGAAGTGTTCACCGGCGTGCAGGGCGTGTACGTTTCCGTGAAGGACACCGTGAAGGGCTTCGCCGAAATCCTCGACGGCAAGCATGATGACGTGCCCGAAGGCAACTTCTACATGAAGGCCGGCATCGACTCCGTGAAGAAGGCGTAAGCCTGACGACCCATTCTGGTTCCTGACAACGATTCCTCCAATAGCAACCCATGCCTCTCCAGCTCGAAATCGTCACTCCTGAAGCCCGGATCTTCTCTGGAGAGGTGGATTCGGTGGTGCTGCCTGGCTCCGATGGTGAGCTGGGCATCCTGCCCCACCACGTGCCTCTGGTCACCACGCTGAAGCCCGGTGAGCTGGTCTATTCCCAGACCGGCAAGTCGGAATACTTCGCTGTGGGCACCGGCTTTGTGGAAGTGACCGGTGGACGCGTGTCCGTGCTTACGGACATGGCCAAGGGCGAAAGCGAAATCGATGAGAAGTCCGTTGAGGACGCCCTCAAGCGCGCGCAGGAACGCCTGGAATCCATCAAGCACGATTCGGCTACCGAAGAGGTCGCGATGGTGCAGGCCATGATCCAGAAATCCATGGCTCAGCTCCACGTGAAGCGCCGCCGCAAGAACGTCTAAACCAGCGCGACACATCCGGTCGTCACTCTCATTCGATTCCACGCAGGAGGCAGCAATGCCTCCTGTTTTTTTGGCCGGGAGGCTTCCCGAGTTCTGAGCGCTTTTTATCTGGTTTTGCCTTTCAATTCCCGTTACTCATAAAGCGCACTCCTTTCCTCGTTCGCAATGCCCCGCCGTCTTCCGCTACTGCTCTGCCCCGCCATCGCACTGATGATGCTGGCGCCTGTTTCCTGCAGCAAGGAGCCAGCGAAAGGCCACGCCGGCCCTTCCAGCGTCTGGCGCGTCGAGAAAGGCGGAAAGCACATCTATGTCGGCGGCACCATCCACCTGCTGCGCGACAAGGATCATCCGTTGCCGCAGGTCTTTGATCAGGCGTATGCCGACAGCTCCAAGCTCATCTTCGAGCTCCCGCCTGACGCGGATGAAGATGGCGCCATCATGGCGCGCATGCGCGAAATGGGCGCCTATGGCGAAGGAGACGACCTCGCCACGCATGTAGAAAAAGACACCCTGAAAAAGGTGCATGCGTGGAGCGACCGGAATGGCTTCTCCCGGGAAGCGGTGGACAAGCTCCGCCCCTGGTATCTGGCATTGACCGTGTCTGCCACCGAGTACAGCAAGATGGGTGCAAACCCCGCCAATGGTGTCGACGCCCACTTCGAGGAACTGGCGAAGAAGGATGGCAAAACCGCCGCCGGACTCGAATCCATCGAGTTCCAGCTCAGCATCTTCGCCAACCTCAGTGACAAACTTCAGGAGGAACTGCTCCTTCAGACATTCACCGAAGCGCAAACTGCCGCCAAGGATTTCGAGGATCTCATCGCCGCCTGGAAATCCGGCAACATGCCGAAGCTACAGGAGTTTCTGTTCCGCGATGCGGACAAGTACCCCGAGCTCATGGAAGACTTTCTCTTCAAACGGAACAAGGCCTGGATCCCGCCCCTGATGAAATATCTGGAGAAGGGGGAGACCGTGTTTGTCCTCGTGGGTGCCGGGCATCTCGGTGGCGAGCAGGGGGTGCTCAACCTGCTCAAGAAGGAGGGCTGCACGATCACGCAGCTCGGGGTGGCGGAAGCACCCACGGCGAAGCCGCGCAGTGAGTAGCGCCTCAAATGGGGCAAGAGTGTCCCCATTGAGGGTGACACGCGCCTTTCATTCGAAACATTTTCCTGCCATCTTAGAAAGACCGAGGGGTGCGGAGTGGCACCACGACCCCTGACAATCTTCCTCTCGGGATACCGAATACGCTTACGCCGCCTTCTTCAGGCTGCGCAGGTACGCCACGACGGCCTCAGCTTCATCACGCTTGAGACGATACGGAGGCATCGGCGGCAGGACAGGCGCTCCAGACGGGCGCTTGCCGCTCATCATGAATTCGACCGCCTGCTCATCCGTGGTCATGGTGGGCAGACCAGCGATGGGAGGCGCGACAGGGTTCCACGGCATCTCCACCAAGGGCTTGAATCCAAGGGGCGCGCCCTGCAGCCATTTGCTCTTGTCGAACTCCCCGCTGGGCAGGCGTGCGGTGTGGCAGTCCGCACAGAGGCCAATGTTCTCCACGAGATGCTTGCCGCGTTCCACCTTGGACTGAAGCGACCCATCATGGAGGGTCACAGATGAGCCCGCCGTCAGGCGTTCACACTGGGTGGTGGCAAGGGTGGCCGCAGTCAAAGCCGCGAGACCAACGGTGAGGGGGAGGGTGAGCTTCTTCATTTCTGAGCATGGGATGTGCTGCCTCCGCAAATGCTCCGCCCACGCGCCCTGATGATGGGAACGGAGGCTGGGAAAATGCGGATTCACAGGGTTCATGTGGGCACGTTCGCGGGCGTGACAGAGAAAATTAAGGTCCGCGCCCACCTAAAACCTCCCTCCCAAGCGGTGCTTTTGTGACCGGGTTCACTGCCTCTGTGCCAGCCGCGACCTTTGCTGAAAGGCCACCCCACTGGGGCGCGATTTGTTTTCCCCGCTCTGAGGACCGGCTCTTCTGCTGATCTTCATTGACGCGGGGAAGGTCATTTCCCATCATCAGACCCCTCACAAATCCGTCAGTCGTTTCCCAACCGCCGTCCACATGAGCTCCGACTTCAAGTCCGTCCTGCACGAAACCCGCGTGTTCCCCCCGTCCGAGGAATTCAAGGCCAAGGCACGCATCAGCAGCATGGAGGAGTACAAGAGGCTGCATGAAGAGTCCCTGAACTCCCCCGAGACCTTCTGGGGCCGTGAAGCGGGCGAACTCAAGTGGCAGCAGCCCTGGACCCAGCTCCTCGACTGGAAGCCCCCCTTCGCGAAGTGGTTCGTGGGCGCCAAGGTGAACGTCGCAGAAAACTGCGTGGACCGTCACGTGGAAGCCGGACGTGGTGACAAGGTGGCCATCCTGTGGGAAGGCGAACCCGGAGACACCCGCAGCATCACCTACAGCCAGCTCAAGGATGAGGTGTGCAAGTTCGCCAATGTGCTTAAGGCGCAGGGCATCAAGGCCGGCGACCGCGTGCTCATCTACATGCCCATGGTGCCGGAAGCCGCAGTCGCCATGCTGGCCTGCGCGCGCATCGGCGCCGTGCACAGCGTGGTCTTCGGTGGCTTCAGCTCCGAGAGCATCAAGGACCGACTGCATGACAGCGGCGCCATCGCCGTGGTCACTGCGGATGGCGGCTATCGCCGTGGCAAGGTGGTGCCTCTCAAGGCGAATGTGGACACCGCGCTGAGCGGTGGCGAGTCCAAGGTGGAGAAGGTCATCGTGCTCAAGCGCACCGGCCAGGACATCGCCATGCAGGCGGGTCGCGATGTCTGGTGGCACGCCGCAGAAGCGGAAGTCGATGCGAACTGCCCAGCGGAAGGCTTCGACTCCGAGCATCCCCTCTTCATCCTCTACACCAGCGGATCCACCGGCAAGCCGAAGGGTATCCTGCACACCAGCGGTGGTTACCTCGCAGGCACGTATCTCACCAGCAAGTACATCTTCGACATGCGTGATGACGATGTGTACTGGTGCACCGCCGACGTGGGCTGGATCACCGGACACAGCTACATCGTGTACGGCCCGCTCGCGAATGGTGTGACCGCTCTCATGTACGAAGGCGCTCCTGATACGCCACACTTCGGTCGCTTCTGGGAAATCGTGGAGAAGTACAAGGTCACCATTCTCTACACCGCACCCACCGCCATCCGCGCCTTCATCAAGTGGGGCGATGAACATGTGACGAAATATGACCTCAGCAGCCTGCGCCTGCTCGGCAGCGTGGGTGAACCCATCAACCCCGAAGCCTGGATGTGGTACCATCAGGTCATCGGCGGTGGCCGCTGCCCGATCGTCGACACCTGGTGGCAGACCGAAACCGGCGCGATCATGATCACTCCGCTTCCAGGCGTGACTCCCACGAAGCCCGGCACGGCCACGTTGCCCTTCTTCGGCGTCGACGCCGCGGTGCTCGATGACGATGGCAAGGAAGTGGGCCCGAACGAAGGCGGCAAGCTCGTCATTCGCAAGCCCTGGCCCTCCATGCTGCGCACCATCTACGGTGATGCCGAGCGCTATGAGCAGACCTACTGGGGAACCTATCCCGGCATCTACCTTGCCGGTGACAGCTCACGCCGCGATGAAGATGGTTACTTCTGGATCATGGGCCGTATTGACGACGTGCTGAACGTCTCCGGTCACCGCCTCGGCACTGCTGAAGTGGAAAGCGCCCTCGTGAGCCATGCCTCCGTCGCGGAAGCCGCTGCCGTCGGTCGTCCCGACGAGATCAAGGGACAAGCCGTCGTCGTCTTCGTCACGCTGAAAGCCGGCGTGGAAGCCAATGACGGTCTCGCCAACGAACTCAAGAAGCACGTGGGCAATGTCATCGGTGCCATCGCACGCCCGGATGATGTACGCTTCGCGAACGTGCTGCCCAAGACGCGCAGCGGTAAGATCATCCGTCGTCTCCTCAAGGAAGTTGCCGCGGGCGGCCAAGTGAAGGGCGACACCACTACCCTTGAAGACTTCGGTGCTGTGGCGGCACTGATGCAGTCGCAGGGGAAGGATGAGGAATAGACGGTAGCAACTCCATCGCGAGCTTATGAAAACAGCCACTCTTGTCCTCTTCATGACAGGGTGGCTGTTTTCTTTGGTACACGGCCAGAATGCCAGTCCCCAACCACCAGTCTTGGGTGTTGGCGAGTTCCTCGCTCTGGAGGTCCCCAAGTACAAGGTTGAACGCCTCACCCTTGAGGCCACAGTGGCAAAGCTGGAAGAGATGGCAAAGCTGCAAACAGGACAGGGAGTCCCTTCCATCAAGGTCGTGCGCTACGGGCAGACTGTCTCGACCGAAGCCAATCCGTGGGAGGAGCGAGAGCTCCTGACATTGGAGGTAGAACGGGATTCGGTGGCGAATATCCTCAACTACATCGGCGAGCTGACCGGCTTCGTGCGATATGCCGACAAATGGCAACTGGGCCTATTCCAGGTACCGCAGCTCCCTGAGAGATCATCGACTGCATCTACCGCGCCCTCTGGCAGCATGAGCATCGCCCAATTCATGGCTTTCAAGGTGCCGGAATTTCAGTGTGTGAATGCCTCCAGCGCCGAAGCGGTTTCGAAATTGAGGGAGGTGGTGTCAAAAGCCTCAGGCAAACGGAGTCCAGTGATAGGCGTGGTGGACTATGACACCGACGCGAAACGCGAACGGCCTCCTGTACGTCCGGAAGATATCCCTCGCGTCACTCTGGATCTGAAGGACACCGCGGCGGGTGAGCTTCTCCGCTACATTGCGGAACTGAGTTGCCGGAGTACGAGATTTACCGATTCGTGCATCGGCCTTCGAGACATACTGGGGCTGTACCATCCCAAGGCCGTTCGGGAATTCCGCCTCAAGGAAATCACTGCCGTATGGGGAAAACCTCAAAAGCCCATTGCAGGATGGTTGCAAGACATCCTGCCCGTGCCTCTGGCAGATGTCGTGGGCGTGAATGAAAGCACCGGGCAAGTATTCATCACCTGCCCGCCGGAATACATGAGATCCGTCCTGCAGCCACCCAAGAGTGAAAAGCGAAAATGACGGCCTCCTTGGTCTGATGCGGAAGTCGACAGTGTAAAGGAAACTGCGAGAGAGAATCTCTCTCGCACACAAGATAGCACCCCACTGACCGCCGAGGCTCGGCGGACTACTTTCTTAGACGTTGAAGCGCCACTCGACGACGTCGCCGTCCTTCATGACGTATTCCTTGCCTTCGATGCGGAGCTTGCCCTTTTCGCGGCACTTGGCGTAGGAGCCCAGTTCGGCGAGGTCATGGAAGGCAACGATTTCCGCGGCGATGAAGCCACGCTCGAAGTCGCTGTGAATCACGCCGGCTGCCTGCGGAGCCTTCATGCCCTTGGTGATGGTCCAGGCGCGCGTTTCCTTCTCACCGGTGGTGAGGTAGGTCTGCAGGCCGAGGAGCTCAAAGGCGCCCTTGATGAGGCGGGAGACGCCGCTGTCCTTCACGCCGAGGTCGGCGAGATAGGCTGCAGCTTCTTCGCCGGTGAGGTCGATGAGCTCGCTCTCGATGGCAGCGCTCACCACCACGGCGGACGCAGCGTGGGCATGGCTCACGTATTCGCGCACCTTGCTCACCATGGGATGCTTGTCCGGGTCATTGCTGGCCGCGGCGAGCTCGTCTTCAGAAACGTTGCAGGCGTAGATGACCGGCTTGCCGCTCAGCAGGAAGAAACTCTTGAGCAGCTTCGCCTCATCGTCCGAGCACTCGAGCGTCACGGCGGGCTTCAGGGCGTCAAAGTGGGGTAGCAACCGTTCACACAGGGCCAGTTCGGCCTGCGCTTCCTTGTTACCGCGCTTGGCTTCCTTTTCCACGCGCCCTTTGCGCTTGGTGATGCTCTCCATGTCCGCGAGGATGAGCTCGGTGTTGATGACCTCGATGTCACGCACCGGGTCCACACTGCCGTCCACGTGGTGGATGTCGGAGCTCTCGAAGCAGCGCACCACGTGCACCACGGCATCCACTTCGCGGATGTGACTCAGGAACTGATTCCCCAGGCCCTCGCCCTTGCTGGCGCCCTTCACGAGGCCCGCAATGTCCAGAAACTCAATGGCTGCCGGGATCAGCTTCTGCGAGCCGCTGATCTTGCTCAGGACTTCGAGACGCTCGTCCGGCACGATGACGACGCCCTGGTTGGGCTCGATGGTGCAAAAGGGATAGTTCGCCGACTCCGCCTTCCTCGTGCGCGTGACCGCGTTGAAGAGCGTGGATTTTCCGACGTTGGGGAGACCGACAATACCTGCGCGTAACATGGGGCGCGGAGCTTACCGAGAAGCGGGCCGGGTGCGAGGGGAAAATGAGTCACCCTCGCCGGGTATTGACACCTGCGGCCTGCCTATACCTATTGAGCTGAACCTTGCCACCCATGGACGACCTTCCAAGCATCCCAGCACTGATCCAGCGGACGAAGGCCCTGGCGGCACTCGACCTCATCATGTCCCCGGAGTGGGCCTTCCGTTACTTTTCCTTCAATTGCACATGGGCCGCAGGCGAGCAGATGGCAAGCATGCGGGACGGCTCCGGCGACGATTGGTCCCTGGTCTTTCACAAAGATGGATGGAGTGGCCTCAAAGGACTGACTCATGAGTCCGACGCGTGGAGCGAAGGAGGCGCGGAACTCTCGGCCGCCTTGCAATCAGTCATTCCGCCCACACTCCGCACCTTTGCGAGTGAATACTATGAGGTCGAGATCCCCCTGAAAGTCGTTACGAAGATTTACACCCTCGCCCCCATCACCCGTGAGATGGTGAAGTCCCTGAATCCGGCCATCACGCTGAAGGACATTCAGGCCGAACTTCGCGATGGGATTGGCTACCCGGTCTGATAGAGACCGTTTCGTCACGCGCGGCGAACCCACCGTAGGGAACCGCCTTGCGTCCCATCGCCGGCACTCGTACCATGGCCCCATGGGCGATCTCTACGACGACAGTGTCTTCAAAAGACGTGAGGAGGCCAATCAGCAACAGGCCAAAAGCCAGAACCTCCTTTTCATCGGCGTCATCATCCTCGTTCTGCTCGTCGCAGGTGGAGCCTATCTCTGGAAGCTGAAGTACAGTCCCGCGAACCGCATCATCAACATCAACAAGGCCTCCGTGGAGGAGTTGCAATACCTCCCGGGAGTCGGACCTGCAGTGGCGAAGGACATTGTGAAGGGCCGCCCGTATAAGACGCCTGAAGATCTGAAGAACGTGAAGGGTATCGGCGACAAGACCTACGAAAAGATGGCCCAGCGTGTGAAGGTGGAATAGGCGAACTCCGCTGGGAGTGGCGGAGCTTGCTCTTCGTGCAGTCACCTTCAACGGTCTCGATCACGAGGAAGCTGCTGGTGACGCCTCTGGAGCAGCTGGTGGAACATGGCTTTGCCTGCCAGATGAAAGAGGATGGTGCGTCAGGGGTGGCGGACAAGAGTGTCCACGCTCCTTTGAAATGCCCGATGCCTCACTCTCACACCAAGACCTACTTCCAGCGCTTCTTGGTATTGGAAGCCATGGGAACGCTTCACGGCAGCAAGCTGCCTGCGGAAAGCTGGAGCAAGCTCCAGCACTCCAAATTCTGGCGCTTCGCCGCCTGCAGACTGCTAGCTCTCCCGGCCCTCGCGATACCCCTTCGTGTATCCCTTCCGGAAGTCGGACTCAGTCACGGGCGAATACTTGTGCTCGTGTCGCTGGTAGTAGGGACTGCGGCCGTTCTCAGCATCGGAATGACCAGCGTCATAGCCTTCGCTGTAGGCCCTGTCCTTGATCTCATCATTCGCATCGGCCTGGTCTTCGCCCGTCTCGTAGCCGAGATCATAGCCGCGCTCATAGGCATCCTCGGTGGCCTTGGAATATTCGAAATGATAGCGCTCGTAGTCGTCGTCACGACCGCGGCGTCCGTCTTGGAAGCCTCGATGGTAGCCCTGGCGATAGGCGGACTCCTTCGCACCTCGATACGCATCGCTGCCCGGCGCCGGGGCGGGCCGGGAGGTGCAGGAAGCCAGCAAGGCTATCAGCAGGAGGAGGAATGCGGAGTGCTTCATGATCGTTTCGTGCTCGTTCGGGCAATGGGGCGCGGGAAAAGTTCGGCTGTATCTTACACGCTACAAGCCGGGCAGTTTCGTCAGGCCTTCAACAAATCTTCGCACGTGGCCACCTTCTTCTCAAAGTCCTTCACGAAACTCCGCTTCCCCTTTTGCACCACGGTGTGCCCCTCTGCTTCCAGGAGTTCCTTCAATTCTCCGATACCGCCCGGGTATTTCGGATTGAGCTCGCCGCCCAGCTTCAGAATGCGCCAATAGGGTGTGATACGCCTTGCCCCACCGGCCGCTGATTCCGCGGCAGCGTGCGCGGCAATCCAGGCGAAGATACCCGTGGTGACCGGGCACGCCGTATTCGTCTCATGCTTCCGGGCGAGCGCCTCGCGCAGATCATTGATGGTCGTGACGCGGCCCTTGCGCACCCGTTGCATCAAGACATCCACCTCCCTTGGCGCGCCGATGACAAAGGTCCCGGTGCCCCAGCTCTTGATGAACTTCTCCGGAATGGGGGCCACCTTCGGCAGTCCCTTGTCATCCTGCAGCTTCTCGTTCCAGGTCTTCTTTGGCTTCGGCATGGACGTGGTCGTGTAATGTCTGAACTTAGATTGCCGTGTGCAGCCAGAAGGTCACGGTATCATTCACATTTGCGATCATGCGCACCTGGCCGTCCTGGGAGATGACATAACCCACCGCCTGGGGTTCCACAGCGCAGAGCCTGTAGAGAGAGCGGTGCCGGGTGCCATCGCTCTGCACATTCCAACGGCTCACCTGCGTGCGCTCCAGGTCATGCGACTGCTCCACATGCACGACATTCATGTCCACGCGGATCTCGCCACCGAAGCCCACGACATTCAGTCCATGCTCCAGCACGAGTGCGCCATCCACCTGCATCATGTCTGAGTACATGCGCGCGAGTTCAAAGAAGGACTCCTCCAGATTGTCCAGCTCCGGATCCGTGCTCTTTTTGAAGCAGCTCCAGGCATCTTCCACGCTGGATCCTTCCGGGCACAATTCCCCAAGCCGTCGCAGCATCGCCTCGATGAGGAACTTCACGCGATTGCCCGCGGATTCCGTGGAGGCGAGGTACTTGCAGTCGATCCATCGCTCCGCCGCGGACTGCGACTCCTCCGCATTCCTCTTCATCGGGAAGATGACCAACGTGCCCCCATGTCCACTCGAGCGCACCAGGCTCACGATGCGTCTCAGGAACTGCAGCGCGATGCGATGAATGAGCTCCGCATACGCTTCGATGGTGAGCGTTTCCGGCAGCCGGTGGGACCAGCTTTCCCGCGCCAGGCGATGCCGCAGATCCGCAAAGCGCTCGCTCATGAGACGCGACTGGAAGACATCCATGCGCGGTCCGTGGAATTCGCGGCCACGCCACTCCGCGAGCAACTCGTAGTTCTGGTAAAAGAGCAGCCATCCCGGATCACGCACATGGATGGTGGGGTAAGGCATGGTGATGCCCCCTGGCTTGCGACCACCAGCCATCAGGTTCAACCACCGGGGTCCGGTATTCAGCAGGCCCCAGATGCGGAAGCCGCGGTCCTTCTCCGGCCATACCGCGATGAGCGAGTGGAAGAAGCTTGCCGCAGGACTCAACCGCTTGATTTCACCCGCGGTGAAGGCGTGTGTGCTGGCGAAGCGAATGGCATGAATCCCGTCCGGCGGTCCCTCCTGCGCGGTGAAGCCCTCCGGTGGTGCGATGATGATGCGCGCCCGCACCACCCGGCCCTCTTCCTTCAGCAGGCTCGCGGTGTAGAGGAGGTCACACAGGGCCCGGATCTCTCCAAGATCGGGCGAGTCCTCCCGGCCACCCACCATGTGCGAGATCTGCGCCACCAGACTGGCCAGGGATGGCTCCGGTCCAGCCAACGAAGTCACAGGTCGGATAGCAGGGGTAAGAGTGGCCATGTTGCAAAGTGAATACGTTCAACTGGCTGATTGGAACGCCGCCAACGCATGACTGCTCAATCTGACACTCCGGTGGGTGATCCGTCAATTGACGTGACGCAGGCCATGTCAGGAGCGAATTCGGCCTCTTTGTGTGAAAAAGTGCGTTAAATCCGAAGCGTTCCCGGAGATAACAGCGTGAGCCCCTCGCATGTCTCCCTCTGAAAACGAACGCCATCATCGATTCCTCCGAGCCTTCACGGCGCAAGAGCCGGTCATCCGTGCGTATGTGCGTCGCTTGCTCCCGACACGGGCAGACGCTGACGACGTGATGCAGGAGGTCTCGGTCGTTCTTTGGGACAAGTTCGACTCCTTCCAGGCCGATGGCGATTTTCGTTCATGGGCCTTTGGCGTGGCCCGCTATGAAGTGCTCGCCTGGCTGCGAGACAAGGGTCGCGACAAGCTGGTGCTGGACGAAACGGTGGTCACGAAGCTCGCGGATGAGTCCGCCGAGCGTGAGCCGCATCTGGAGCGCCAGCGCGAGGCCCTGGAAGCCTGCATGCAAAAGGTGCCGGCCGACCAGCGCATCCTGCTCATGCAGGCCTACCAGCCCCAAGCGCGCATGCAGGAAGTGGCGGAAGCCAGCGGACGCACCAGCGCCGGATTCTATCAGTGGCTTCACCGCATGCGTCGCATGCTGATGGACTGCATTCGCCGCGCTCTGGCGCAGGAGGTATCCTCATGAAGCTGGATATGGAACCCCTGATCCATGCCTACATGGATGGCACCATCTCTCACGATGAGATGGCCCGGCTCAATGCCCTGCTGCTGGAGAATGCCGAGGCACGGAGGGAGTTCGCAGAGTTGCTGAACATGGACTCCGCGCTCGCTGCTTTGGCGGCGGGTTGGGAGGAGGAAGCATTGGAGCAAGCGCAAACCGGCCGCTCGACTGCGCCCTCCGCGCATCGCGCGCCGTGGCTCATGGCGACGGTATGCGTCGTCATCTTGATGGTCGCCGCGGGGTGGTGGTGGCAGGTCGCGCATCGCCCTTTTGCGACCGTGGAGAGCGTTGCGGGAGCAGCGGCCTTCCAGCCAGGCGCCTCATTGCATGGGGAATTGCACGAGCTGCATGCAGGCACACTCTCGCTAATCACGCGACGGGGAGCCCATGTGGTGATTGAAGCGCCTGCGTCGTTCCGATTTGAGTCGGCTCAACGGCTGCGGATTTCACGGGGGCGTCTCGCGGCAGATGTGCCGCCTTCGGCCAAGGGCTTTACGGTGGTGACGCCGTCCGGCGATGCCATCGACCTGGGCACGCGTTTTGGTGTCGATGTGCCCGCACAAGGCGCGGCGGAAATTCATGTGTTCCAGGGCGAGGTCATCGCCAAGGCCACCGGTGCCAGGCAGCAGCAGAGCCTGCGTGGTGGAGACGCCGTGACCATGGACCAGGGCTCCAGCACCACGCGTGAACTGCGCAATGCCGCCTTCATCCAGCCGGATGAGGTCTCTTCGCTCAAGGCCGGGCTCGCAGCAGGGCAACGAACACGCGCGGAAGCTGCGCTGCAGCAACTGCGGGAAGACCCTGCACTCATAGCCCTAATGGATTTCGAAGCGGAGGCGATGCCAGGCGAAGGTGTGTACCGCATGGTGCAGGGCCGCTGGCCCGGATCACGTGCGCCCGAGTTTGTGCAGGTAGGTGACCATCTGAAACTGGACGTCGGCGGCGATCGCTCCTGGCCTCAACTCACCCTGGCCGCATGGGTGCGCATTGATCGACTCGGTGAGCCGTATCAATCGCTCCTGCATACAGATGGATGGAGCAAAAACAATCCCGGCCAGGTGCACTGGATGATCACACAGGAGGCCGTCATGCGCCTCGCCCTGATCGGAAACACCCTGGCTCCCGGAGCGGATGAGCGTCAGGGCTATCCCGATTCCCGCACGCCGGTGCTCCCCGAGCAGGGACGCTGGATGCATGTGGCCGTGGTTTATGATTCCGCGAAGAAGAGCGTGCGCTTCTACCTCAACGGCAGGCTCGACAAGGAGACCCGCCAGGAGATTGCCCATCCCGCTCGTCTCGGTCCCGCACAGATCGGGAACTGGAACCAGAGGGATCGCAAGCTCAGTGGCCGCGTGGATGAGTTGCTCATCCTCGGCCGCGCCATGACCGATGACGAGGTGCATACCCTCCACACCGCTGGAAACCCCTACCGTTGAGATCCGACCATGTTGCCCAGAGTTTTGTTTGCCATCTCCAGCGCGGTTGTTTCCCTCAGCATGCTCCCGCATGAGGCTCGGGCCGCGCCAGTGGACTTTGTGCGGGAGGTGCGGCCCATCTTTGAAAGGCACTGCTACGACTGCCACGGAGAAGCCAAACGGAAATCTGGTCTGCGACTTGATGTGAAAGCTGCGGCCCTCAAGGGCGGCGACAACCACGGTCCTGACATCATTCCCGGCAAGGCCAAAGACAGTCCGCTGATTCACTTCCTCATCACCAAAGATGAGGATGAACTCATGCCACCGAAGGGCGGGCCTCTCTCTGCTGCTGACATCGATACCATCACGCGTTGGATCGATGAAGGCGCGCTCTGGCCGGACGGTGTGGATCTGGTGAAGGTGCAGGACAAGACAAATCACTGGAGTTTCAAGCCAATCGCTGTGCCCGCTGGCGAACACTCCGTCGATACCTTCATCACTGCAAAGCTGAAGGAACATGGTCTTACCATGGCGCCTGAGGCCGATCGCGTGGCCTGGATTCGGCGTGCCACCTTTGACCTCATCGGTCTGCCACCCACACCGGCACAGGTGGACGCCTTTGTGAAGGATACCAGCCCGGACGCGCATGCGAAGGTCATCAATGTTCTCCTGGAGTCACCACGCTACGGCGAACGCTGGGCGCAACACTGGCTGGATGTGGTGCGCTACGCGGATACGCATGGCTTCGAGGTAAACACGGAAAGGCCCAATGCCTGGCCCTATCGGGACTACGTCATTGATGCGTTCAATGCGGATACGCCGTATGACCAGTTCATCCGCGAGCAGATCGTGGGAGATGCCACGGGCAAGGATGCGGCCACGGGATTCCTCGTCACGGCGTCCGTTCTTCTTCCAGGGCAAATCGGAAAGGACGAGCCTTCGAAGCGACTGGCGCGGCAAGATTCACTGGATGAGATTGTGATGAACATCGGCCAGACCTTTCTCGGTCTGAGCGTGGGTTGCGCGCGTTGTCACGATCACAAGTTCGATCCCATCTCACACCATGACTACTACGCCATGCAGGCCTTCATCGCCGGCGTCGAGTACGGAGACCGCGACCTGCACACCCCTGAGGCAAAGGGAGCCCGGCAGGAAGCCACCCGGAAGAAGACTCAGCTGGCAGCCATCGACAAACGCCTGGCAGACTTCATCCCGCTGGCCAAAACCGGCGCCTCTCGTGCCCCCATTTCGCCCAAGGAAAACGTGGACCGCTTTGCGCGCGTGAAAACGAAGCGCCTGCGCTTCACCATTGAAGCGACCAACAATCTCGAACCTTGCATCGATGAACTGGAAGTCTTCAACGTCACCGGCAACAACATCGCTCTGGCGACGGCAGGTGCCACCATCACATCCTCAGGAGACACCGTGGTCGCAGATCGTCATGAGCTCCGCTTCCTGAACGACGGTGTCTATGGCAACTCGCGCAGCTGGATGTCCAACGAAACAGGCAAGGGCTGGCTGCTGGTGGAGTTCGCGGAGCCGCATGAAATTGACCGGGTGAAGTGGGGGCGTGATCGAACGGGCAGATTCAAGGATCGCCTCGCTACCGCATACCGGATCGAGATCGAGCAGCATGAGGGGCAGTGGGGCATCATCGCGGATGATGGTGATCGCCAGAAGCCCAGCATCGATGACAAAAAGCCCGTTGCCTTCTCCACGAAGGGGCTCAGCAAAGAAGAGGCTGCCGAGGCTCGCAAACTCATGGGCGAGCGTCGTCCCTTGGAAGCCGCGATCAAGAGTGCTGAGGAAGGTGGCAAGGCCTTCGCCGGAAAGTTCCGCACGCCGGATGAGATTCACCTCTTGAGCCGTGGTGATCCCGAGCAGCCGAAGGAACTGGTCACACCCGCCGTGCCAGTCGCTCTCGGCACGTTGAAGATTCCCAACGAGACCCCAGAGCAGGAGCGCCGCCAGGCGCTCGCTGAATGGATCGTGCGGCCGGAGAATCCCTTCACAGCGCGAGTCATGGTCAATCGCATCTGGCAGGGACACTTCGGTATCGGACTGGTGGAGACGGCAAGTGACTTCGGCCGCAGTGGCATGGCGCCCTCGCATCCGGAGCTGCTCGACTGGCTCGCGCAGGAATTCATTCGCTCCGGCTGGTCCGTGAAGCAGATGCACAAACGCATCATGCTCTCCGCGGCCTACCGTCAGGCAGCACGTGAGAATGCCACTGCGTCTGCGATCGATGCGGATGTGCGCCTGCTCTGGCGCTTCCCCACGCGACGGCTCGAAGCGGAGGTCATTCGAGATTCCATGCTGGATGTGGCAGGCAAGTTGAACTTGAAAATGCGCGGTCGCGGTTTTGACCTTTTCGACAAGCGCGGCGGATTGAGCGGTTTCATACCCGTTGAGTCCTTCACCGGCGATGGCCTGCGACGTATGATCTATGCGCACAAGGTTCGCCGCGAACGTGAGGCAACCTTTGGCGCCTTTGATTGCCCGGATGCTGGACAGAGCACGGCACGTCGACGTGAGTCCATCACGCCCATCCAGGCGCTCAATCTCTTCAACAGCCGCTTCACGCTGGAGCAATCCGAGGCCTTCGCCCTGCGCGTGAAGCAAGAAGCGGGCGAGGATGCAACCGCGCAAATGCGCCACGCCTGGCGTCTTGCCCTGGGACGAGAGCCTTCTCCAGAAGAGCTCAGCGACTTCACGCCCCTCATCCGTGAGCATGGTCTCCCAGCCTTGTGCCGGGCCATTTTCAACAGCAACGAGTTTCTCTTCGCACCATGATACACCACACGGACAAGGCTGAGCACCTCTCTCCTGCGGGCCGCACGCTGCTCGATCGACGGCGTTTCCTCACCAGCAGCGCCAGTGCACTTGGCTCCATCGCACTTACCAATTTGCTGGGCCTCGATGGCCTGCTTGCCGCTTCAACGCCGGGAATCACCATCGATCCTGCCAGGCCCTATGCGCCACGTCGCACGCACTTTCCTGCCAAGGCGAAGAACGTCGTGGTCATCTTCTGCGCAGGCGCCGTGAGCCAGCTCGAAACGTGGGACTACAAGCCCGAGCTCATCCAGTGGGATGACAAGCCCCTGCCTGGGGGACCCGCCGTGACCTTCCAGGGCCCCGCCGGCAATCTCGCGCGCCCGCAGTACGCCTTCCGCCAGCGTGGTCTGACCGGGAAATGGGTGAGCGACATGATCCCGTACCTCGCGGAGCTCACGGACGATCTCGCGTTTGTCCATTCACTGACGAGCAAGTCCAACACCCACGGTCCTGCCGAGAACTTCCTCTCCACCGGTTTCGTGCTGGACGGCTTCCCCAGTCTCGGCGCTTGGACCACGTATGCCTTGGGTAGCGAAAGCCAGGAGCTGCCCGCCTATGTGGCCATCCCGGATCCACGCGGCGTGCCGCAGAATGGCTCCAATAACTGGGGTCCCGGCTTCCTGCCCGCCGCTTTCCAAGGCACGACCATGAGTTCGAAGGAACCTGTGCGCCATCTCGTCGCTCCCGGGATATCGAGCGCGCAGGATCGGGCCGCTCGCACCGCCCTGCAGCGCATGAATGCCCGCCATCTCGCCCAGCACCCGGGCGATGGCAAACTCGCCGCCCGCATCGCCAGCTACGAACTCGCCGCCCGCATGCAGCTCAGCGTTCCTGAAATCAATGACCTCAGCTCCGAGCCTGCACACATTCTGAAGCTCTACGGTGCGGATGATGTGGCGAATCCGGACAAGGCCGCCTTCGCGCGGAACTGCATCCTCGCCCGTCGCCTCATCGAGCGAGGCGTGCGGTTTGTGCAGCTCTTCAACGGTGCCTACGCCAGCGGCGGGAAATTGAACTGGGACGGGCACAACGCGCTCAAGGAGCAGTACGACATCCACGCGCCCATCATGGACCAACCTGCCGCTGCTCTCATCCGTGACCTGCGCCAGCGCGGTCTGCTGCAGGATACGCTGGTGGTGTGGTGCACGGAGTTTGGCCGGATGCCTTTTTTCCAAAAAGGAGCCAAAGGCCGGGACCACAATCCGGATGGCTTCACCTGCTGGCTCACCGGCGCCGGCGTGAGGCCAGGCGTGAGCCACGGCGAAACCGATCCGCTGGGGCAGAGAGCCGTGAAGGATGTGCATCCCCTCTACGACTTCAATGCCACCATCCTGCACCTTCTGGGCCTTGATCACGAAAAGCTCACCTTCGAGCACAACGGCATCCAGCGCCGCCTCACCAATGTGGAGGGGCATGTGATTCACGAGGTGCTGGCGTGAGGGAGGTCCACGCGAGAATCGTCCGCAAACTCGCGAGAAGAATCACACCCTCTGGGTGCGTTCTCCCTATTCCCTCGGCATGCGGTTTTTCCTGTCTTTCCC
Source organism: Roseimicrobium gellanilyticum (assembly GCF_003315205.1). Lineage (NCBI taxonomy): Bacteria > Pseudomonadati > Verrucomicrobiota > Verrucomicrobiia > Verrucomicrobiales > Verrucomicrobiaceae > Roseimicrobium > Roseimicrobium gellanilyticum. Next base: position 107,074 of record NZ_QNRR01000014.1, read on the forward strand.
GCTCCTCACTCTGGCCGCTTCTGCGGCTGGCGGTGGTACGGCGTGGGCTGAGGGCAAGTCTGTCGGCTTCAACAAGGACATCCGGCCCATCCTCGCCACGAAGTGCTATGCCTGCCATGGGCCGGACGAGGACAAGCGTGAGGGCGGGCTGCGGCTGGACGTGCGTGAGGAGGCCGTGCCTGCCGCCATCAAGCCGGGCGATCCGGATCACAGCGAAGTGTGGGCCCGCATCATCACGCATGACCCGGATGACGTGATGCCGCCGCCGTCTTCGCCGAAGCAGCTCACCGAAAAGGAGCGCTCGTTGCTCAAGACCTGGATCCAGCAAGGTGCGAAATATGAGGAGCACTGGTCCTTCCTGCCCATCACGCGGATTGCGCCGCCGCCAGTGAAACAGGTCGCTGGCGTACGCAATGCCATCGACCTCTTCATCCGTGCGGAGCTGGAGAAGCATCATCTGCCCATCTCCCCTGAAGCGGATCCCATCACCCTGCTCCGCCGCGTCTCACTGGATCTCACCGGCCTGCCCCCCTCACCCACCGAGGTGAAAGCCTTTCTCAGCGACAAGCGACCCGATGCCTACGAGCGCACCGTGGAGCGGCTGTTGGACTCACCCCATTTCGGCGAACGCTGGGGACGTCATTGGCTGGACATGGCCCGCTATGCGGACAGCAATGGTTTCCTGGGTGACGCCGTGCGCCCGAACGCCTGGCGCTACCGCGACTGGGTCATTGACGCCATCAATCGCGACTTGCCCTTCGATGAGTTCACCATCGAGCAGCTCGCCGGCGATCTCCTCCCAGACGCAACCGCCACGCAGCGGGCCGGCACCGGCTTCCACCGCAACGCTGCGCTGAACACCGAGGCTGGCGTGGACAAGGAAGAGGCGCGCTTCCAGAACCTCGCGGACCGCGTGAATACCACCGGCCGTGTCTGGATGGGCCTCACTCTCGGCTGCGCCCAGTGCCACACGCACAAGTATGATCCCATCACCATCCGGGACTACTACAGTACCTACGCCTTCTTCAACAACACGGTCGACAAGGACGAGGAGGGAACGAAGACGCCTACCCTCAACGAGGTGGATAAGAAACGCCGCGAGACCTACGTGCATATGGCAGGTGACTATGCGCGCCGTGGTCCGACCGTCGTGCCAGCCAGCCTTTCCGCACTGCCGAAACTGAAACAACCCGCGGTGGGAGAAGCCACACGGCTCGACTTTGCCCAGTGGCTTGTGTCCCCAGAGCATCCTCTCACGAGCCGCGTGGCAGTGAATCACGTCTGGAGCAAGCTCTTCGGCGTGGGCATCGTAGCCACTCCGGATGACTTCGGCGTGAGCGGCGAGTCCCCCTCTCATCCCGCGCTGCTGGACTGGCTTGCCACGGAGTTCATACGCAACGGTTGGAGCCGGAAGGAACTCATCCGCCTCATTGTGAACTCTGCCACCTATCGCCAGTCATCCGCCCATCGTGAAGACCTGGTCGATGTCGATCCGCTCAACCGCCTGCTCGCGCGACAGAATCGTCTGCGACTGGAAGCCGAGGTCCTGCGCGATGCCGCTCTCACCACCAGCGGACTCCTCACACGCAGCATCGGAGGGCAGAGCATCCGCCCGCCGTTGCCTGGTGACATCTTTGATGTGGGGCGCTCGGTGAAATGGGAGGTGAGCAAGGGGCATGAGCGCTATCGACGTGGCCTCTACATCCTCACCATGCGCAGCATTCTCTATCCGATGCTCACCACCTTCGACGCACCGGATGCCGCCGATGCCTGTGTACGCCGTGAACGCAGCAATACTCCTCTGCAGGCACTGACGATGATGAATGATCCCGTCTTCGTGGAAGCAACGCAGGCGCTCGCGCTTCGTGTCACGCGTGAGAGCAAGCGAGACACCACTGCGCGGCTTAAACATCTCTTCCGCCTCTGCATGATGCGTGAACCGCGTGCGGATGAAATGGAACGGCTCCGCGAGTTCCATGCGGAGCAGGCAAAACGCGTTCGCGCCAGCGGCAAGGAGGCGCTCTCTGTGCTGGGCATCGTCAAGGACGCTACACCTCCAGCAGATGCCCAGGACACCGCCACCCTCATCGCGCTCGCCCGTGTGCTCATGAATCTGGATGAGTTCATCAATCGCGAGTAGCTGAGCCGACACCGCACCATGTCTCCCGCCGAATACTTCACCCAGACGCGCCGCGATTTCCTCGCGACCTCCGCGTGCGGACTCGGCGGACTGGCCCTGGCGTCGCTGTTCCAGCAGGATGGCTTGCTCGCCTCGGAGTCCGTCCCATCCAATCCGCTCGCCACGCGCAAGCCGCACTTCGCGCCGAAGGCGGAGCGCTGCATCTTCATCTTCCTTGAAGGTGGCCCGAGCCAGATGGATCTCTTCGATCCGAAACCGCTGCTGAACAAGTATGACGGTCAGCCCCTGCCGGACTCGCTGGTGGGTGATCAGAAGTTTGCCTTCCTGCAGAAGGAGACGGCCACCGTCATGGGCACGAAGCGGGTGTTCAAGAAGCATGGCCAGTGCGGCATGGAGATCTCCGATCTGCTCCCGCATATCGCCACCTGCGCGGATGACATCGCGCTGGTGCGCTCCATGCACACCACGCAGTTCAATCATCTGCCCGGCCAGCTCATGCTGAACTGCGGCGCGCCGTTGCTCGGCCGTCCCAGTCTTGGCTCATGGGTGACGTATGGCCTGGGCAACGCCTCGCAGGAACTGCCCTCGTATGTGGTGATGGTGAGCAAGGGTCGCGGCCTGCCCGGTGGGAGTTCCACGTGGTCCAGCGGCTTCCTTCCCTCTCCTTATGGCGGTGTCATGTTCCGCAATGGCGCCTCGCCTGTGCTGAATCTTTCCAATCCCGATGGCATCACCACGGAGATGCAGTCCGCCAGTCTCGGTGCGCTCAATGACTTGAATCGCCTGCGCCATCGCTACGTGGGGGATCCGGAGATTGCCAGCCGCATCAACAGCTACGAACTCGCGTTCCGCATGCAGAGCGCGGCTCCGGAGTTGGTGGACATCAAGGGCGAATCCCAGTCCACGCTGGAGGCCTATGGCATCAATCGCTCCGAGCCCCCCATCAAGAGCAACCTGGGCGGCATCGGTTTGTATCAGACTTTCTCACGCCACTGCTTGCAGGCGCGGCGCATGGTCGAGCGTGGGGTCCGTTTTGTGAACATCATCCACGCCTCGTGGGATCATCACAGCAGTCTGGATCCGCAACTCGCGCACAATTGCCAGATGGTGGACCAGCCCATCGCGGCACTGCTCAGAGACCTGAAACAACGTGGCCTGCTGGATACCACGCTCGTGGTGTGGGGCAGTGAGTTCGGCCGCACAGCGCTGGGTGAGAATCGCCCCGGCTTCAAGAAGGTCACGGGACGCGATCATCATCCCGGGGCCTTCAGCCTGTGGATGGCCGGAGGTGGCATCAAGGGTGGCCAGGTCTATGGGGAGTCCGACGACTTCGCGTGGAAGGTCGCGCGCGACCCTGTTTCCATCCACGACTTCCACGCCACGATCCTGCATCTCTTTGGCATGGATCACAAGAGACTCACCTACCGTTTCCAGGGGCGCGACTTTCGCCTTACCGATGTACACGGCGAGGTGGTGAAGGGGTTGCTGGTGTAGCCGCAGTGCTACTTCGCCAGCGCCCGCAAGTCGTAACAAAGGATGCGCGGGCCGCTGCTCCCCATCGCCTGCTCATCTTCATTCTGCATGACATAAAGCAGACCCCTGCTCACCGCAGGCAGGCACCAGGTATGGGGCGCAAAGAAGAGTGGCGCTCGCGCTTCCACCTTGGCGCCCGAGGGTGAGAGATCCATCCAGAGCAGCGAGCCCAGTTCACTGAGCACGAGAAACTTCCCATCCACCTTCAGCAAGCTGGCGCGCTGGATACCCAGCACGGGAGCACTGCCAGGCCTGCCGCCACGGCCCGGTCGTGCGAGCGCTGTCTCCTCCCAGATCACATCCTCGCGCCACTTCTCTTCGCCCGTATCTGCATTGACACACACCAGCTTGGAGGACTGCTGCAGCTCCCCATCAATGGCATAGAGGTAGCCATCCACATACACAGGGTTCATCCAGTGCGTGGCGAGGCGTTCAGACTTCCACACTTCCCTCGCTTTGAAGTTCTCGTCGAACTCCAGCATCACCCCGCCCAGCGGTCGCCCTTTGGGGTACGCGGTGGAAATGAAGACGCGGTTCTTCTCCGGGATGATCACAGGGGAACTTGCCGTAGCCGAAGTGTAATCATCCGCCCGCCAGGGGATGCGATCATGCACCGTGCCATCCTTGGCATCCAGGCACAGCAGACCACCGGTGGCCGGATTGCTCTCGCCTCCTGTGAAGACAAAGACCTTCTTCTTCCCGTGCATGGTGGCAGCAACCGGTGTGGCATAGCTCGCTCCCCACGAGTCCTTCACGCCCCAAAGCAGGCGGCCCGTCTTCAGGTCAAAAGACCCCACGCAGAGGCCCGGTGTGGCCAGCTTGCGAGCACGGTCTTCCATGTCATCATCGTCGAGGGCCATCTCACTCTTGCCACCCACATTCACAATGGCCATGCCGTCCACGAGCAATGCCGAGCCTCCATGCCCAAAGAAGTCCTGAGGCACGAGAAACTCCTTCCGCAGATCCCGCTGCCACGCCACGCGCCCTGTCTTCAAGTCCAGGCAGGTCATCATGCAGGTGACCCCCACTGTCACCACGCGGCCATCCGCGATGGAGGGTGACCCGCGCGGGCCATTCGCATAGCCGAAGCGATCCCGGTAGTTGATGGGATACTCATGCACCCAATACCGCTGGCCCGTCTCCGGATGCAGACATTCGATGACCTCCTTGCCTTCCACGGCATGGAAGATCACAAGATGCTCGCCACTGATGGCGGGCGAGGTATAGCCCTCTCCCTTGCGCACTTCCCACACCTTCGGTGGACCACCTTCGGGCCAGGCATGCAGCAGCGGCGTCTCTGGAGAGATGGCGTCATCCTTGGGACCTAGGAATGAGGGCCAGTCACTGGTCACGGCATCCTTGGAAAGCGGCTTTGGCGCAGCATGAAAGGTGAGCCGGTCAAAGGCCTGCGGCCTGGGTGCTGGGGCCTCGCTGAGTTCCGCAACTTTAGGCGGGCTGGGATCCACACCGAAAGGCTCCGCGGAAATCGCCAGGCCTGCTCCTACACAGGTGAACAAGAGGATGGACAAAGCCTTCATGCGCATGCCATGGTAGCCAGCATGAAGTCCCATGCGAGTCTCTTTGCCGGAATGTGCGCCCTGATTTGCGCGTCCCTCTTCACCTCCTGCGCCAGCCTCTGCCCGGCAGGGAAGGCTTCTCCCGGCCAGGTGGAGCACGTGGTGCTGGTGTGGCTGAAGGACGCTGGCAATGAAGCCAAGCGCACCGAACTCACCGCCACGGCGAAGGGCTTCCAGAAGCAGATCCCCGGCATCATCTCCATCAGCGCCGGAGCGCCCCTTCCCAGCGATCGCCCGGTCGTGGATGACAGCTTCGACCTCGGGCTCGTCATGCGTTTTGAAAGCAAGGAAGCCCTGGCCGCCTACGAGAAGCATCCAGTCCATGTGAAGGCCGTGAAGGAGGCGCTGGCTCCCGCCTCCAAAAAGCTCCAGGTGTATGACGTGGTGGTGCGCTGATGGCGAAATCGTCATGATCAAAAACTTCATGACGCGCGAATCACGTAGAAGAATCACGCAAGGATCGCGCTTCTGTCATTGACTCTGGCATGGTCCTTGCCACCATGCGCGCCCGATGTCTGCTTCACGAGCCAAGGAAGAGCCACTCTATCTCGTGCGCAACTCACCCATCCATGGGAGAGGTCTCTACGCGCGCAAGTTCATCGAGAAGGACACCTGGATCGTGCAATACGTAGGTGAGAAGGTCGACAAGGACGAAAGCGACCGCCGCGCCAATGCCTTGCTTGAGTCCTCCAAGGATACCGGCGGAGCCAAGGTATACATGTTCATCCTCAATGATGAGTGGGACATCGATGGCGATGTGGACTGGAATGATGCCCGACTCGCAAACCACTCCTGCGATCCCAACGTGGAAGCGCAGACGTGGGAGGAGAAGGAGATCTGGTTCGTAGCCCTGCGCGACATCCAGCCCGGCGAGGAGCTCACCTTCAACTACGGCTTCGATCTTGAGCACTGGGAGGAGCATCCCTGCCAATGCGGTACCAAGCGCTGCATCGGCTACATCGCTGCCGAGGAATACTGGCCCACGCTGAAGCGAAAGATCGCCGGCAAGAAGGCGGCCAAGACGCGGAAGCGCAAGATGGCATCCTCTGCCACGGCGCTCGCCCAGGCTGGAGAGTAACGGCCTGCGGTACAAGGCCGAGGCCACGAGTCCATGCTTGCGCTTGACGGGCAGGTGACGCGCATGCAGGGCACTGGCGCGACCTATCATGACCCTGCCCAGCCTCGCCGCAGCCGCGACATCGGCCACTGACCACGCGTCCGTCCTGCCCTCTGCATGGATGGTGCTTCCGTTCGCAGGGTTGCTGTTGTGCATTGCACTCCTGCCGCTGCTCGCCGCCCATTTCTGGGAACGCCACTATGCGAAGGTGGCTGTGGGATTGGGCTCGGTAACCGCTTGCTACTACCTCCTGGTGCTGCGTGACAGTCATGCGGTAATGCACTCCATGACGGAGTACCTCAGCTTCATGGCGCTCGTGGGCTCTCTCTTCGTCATTTCAGGGGGCATCAATATCGGCGTGAAGGGCGAAGCCACGCCGCTGGTGAATGTGGTCTTCCTTCTCTTCGGTGCCACCATCGCGAATATCATCGGCACCACAGGAGCTTCGATGTTGCTCATCCGCCCTTGGATCCGGATGAACAAGTTCCGCATCACTGCCTACCACATCGTCTTCTTCATCTTTGTGGTCAGCAATTGCGGCGGCTGCCTCACGCCCATCGGCGACCCTCCGCTCTTCCTCGGTTTCCTTCGTGGCATACCTTTCTGGTGGGTCATCCAGCAGGTGTGGCCGGCTTGGCTGCTGTGCATCGGCCTGCTGCTCGTGGTTTTCTTTGTGATCGATGTCCGCAACTTCAGAAAAGTGCCCCGTCAAGTAGCCGCAAAAGCGACGGCCGAGGAGACCTGGACCTTCCGCGGACTGCATAATCTGCTGCTGCTCGCACTGGTGCTGCTGGGAGTCTTCCTTCCTCAGCAGTGGAAGGTCGGCACTGAGGCGCTTCACCTGACTGCAGGCGCGCTGCTGATGATCGCAGCGGCCATCATCTCCTACCTCACCACAGCCCGGCCCATCCATGAGGCGAACGACTTCAACTTCCACCCGGTGAAAGAGGTGGGCTGGCTCTTCATCGGCATCTTCCTCACCATGATTCCTGCACTGCAGCTCTTGGGCTCGGGGCAGGGCATCACACTGGATACCCCCTTGAGCGTGTACTTCGCCAGCGGCTCTCTCTCCGCCTTCCTCGACAACGCACCCACCTACCTCACTTTCCTCGCGGCAGGCATGGGACGATTTCAACTGGATGTGAATCAGCCCGCCCATGTGCTGCAGTTTCTGGAAGCCCATCCCGGGTTCATCGTCGCCGTGTCGCTGGGCTCCGTGTTCTTCGGTGCCGGCAGTTACATTGGAAACGGCCCCAACTTCATGGTGAAGGCGATTGCGGAGAAGTCAGGGGTGAAGGCTCCCGGCTTCCTGAAATACATCTACGGCTTCTCTCTTCCCCTGCTGCTGCCCATTCTCGCCATCGTGGGTTGGCTCATGCTGCGCCACACGCATTGACTGGGGACACCACACCGAGCGCAAGAGGCACAAGCGGCTGTTCGTTCAGAAAAGGCCATGTCCATGCGCCATCTTCTTCCCGCCCTCCTCGTTCTGGCTATCACCTGCTCCGCTCATGCCGAGCTGAAAACCGATATCGAATTTGCCAAGGTCGGCGATGTGAGTCTCACGTTGGACGTCCATGTTCCGGATGGACCTGGCCCTTTCCCCACGGCCATTCTGGTGCATGGCGGTGGCTTTACGAAGGGCGACAAGACCAGCTACATCACTCCCCTCTTCAAACCGCTCAACGATGCCGGCTACACCTGGTTCACCATCAACTACCGCCTCGCACCGCAACATCGCTGGCCCGCATGCCTTGACGATGTAGAAACCGCCATCCGCTGGGTGCGTGCGCACGCGGCGGAGTACAAGGTCGATGTGAACCGCATCGCCCTCATTGGTGAATCCGCTGGAGGACACCTTGTTTCCATGGCTGGGACACGCGCTCAAGGGGATACTGCGGTGGCGGCCGTGGTGCCATTCTACGCGCCGCACGATCTCTTCCTCAGGGCACAACAACGCAAGGACGTCGGCGAAGGACTCGCAGGTCTTTTCGGCATCTCTCGTGAGGTAAACGACACCACCCTTGCAGCCTTGAAGCAAGGGTCACCCTTCTACCACCTCAAGGCTGGCCTGCCACCCTATCTCCTCATCCACGGTGACAAAGACGACAAGGTGCCCTTCGAGCAGTCCACCCTGTTCCAGGCCGCCAGCCGGAAGGTGGGCAACACCTGCGAGCTCATCACCATTCCCGGCGGTGGGCACGGCATGGGCGGCTGGAAGGCGGTGCCCGCAGGCGCAACCTATGCGAATGAGATGATCACGTGGTTGAACAAGGTGATGGTGAAGAAGTAAGGACGGAGGTTCCAAAGGAGCGCAGGCACTCCTTTAAGAAGCGAGCCTTCCAACAACAAAAAGGCGTGGAGCCGGAGCCCCACGCCTTGAATTCTTGAATCGTACAGCCGCCTCTTGCGCCTTAGTTTTGCGGAGCCGGTGCAGCAGGGGCCTCACCCTCGGGACGACGAGGACGCTCGCCTTCACCTTCAGGGCGCGGACGGGCACCGCCATCGCGGCCGCCTTCACCACCAGGACGGCGGAAGCCGCCGCCTTCACCGCCACGACCGCCGCCACCCATCATCTCACGCATCCGGCGACTCATCGCTTCGATTTCCTCATTGGAGATGTTTCCATCCTTGTTCTCGTCCATCTGGGCAAACTGCTCTTCGCTCGCAGCGTGGAATTCTTCCTTGGAGACCGACTTGTCGTCGTTCTTGTCCATACGGCGCAGACGATCGCTGAGGAAGTTCATGCCACCACCACCACCCTGACGCATGCCGGGGCTGCCACCGCCTTCACCGTCGGGGCGGCGGAATCCTTCGGGACGAGGACCCCCTTCACCATCGGGACGACGGAAACCCTCAGGACGGCGCTGGCCGTCGGGTCCCGCAGGAGGACTGCCCGCCTGCTCGCCACCGGGACGCGGACGCACACCGCCATCACGCTCACCAGCGGCACCTTCAGGACGGCGCATGCCTTCCGGACGCTGCTGCGCCACATCGCGGGCGCGGCGCGCCATGTCCTCGGCTTCTGACTTCTCGATGAAGCCATCCGCATTGGCGTCGATCTTGGCGAAGCGATCTTCCGCCTCCTTCTTCGTGGAGCCCACAAACTCGTCCTTGGAGAGCTTGCCATCATTGTCGGCGTCCGCCCTCTTGATGAACTCGCCCACGCGATCACCGCCGCCGGGAGGACGTCCTTCACCACCACCACTGCCGGGAGGCGGAGGGGGAGGCGGCGCATCTTGCGCGAGCAAGGGAAGCGAGCCGCAGCTCAACGCGGCAGCCATGGTCAGGGCGAGGAATCTTGTTTTCATCGGGGTGCTCAGTCTTGGTTTGGGTAACGGGGGGTGAAACTGCATTTGCCCGGGAAAGTTGCGAAAAAGGAACCCTGACCCGGCCTCCATGGCCGGGTCGGGATCACAGATGCATCGCAGGATGGACCCGGCGTGCGTGGCGGTGGTCAGTGGATGAGAGGAGACGACACCTTACTGCGCAAGTTCCCGAAGGAGGTATTCATTGAGGCGGATGCCCGCTTCGAAGTTCTCCACAGGGAAGTTCTCGTTCGGCGCATGCGCCTGGCAATCAGGCAGGGCAAGCCCCAGCAGCAGGGTATCGACACCCAGTACATCCTTGAAAGCCTGCACAATCGGGATGCTTCCTCCTTCACGAATCAATGCAGGCTTGCCCCCGAAGGTTTTCTCCAGAGCACGTTGGGCCGCCTGGCCAAACGGCGAAAACGGATCCATGAGGTACGGCATGCCCGTGTGACCCAGCTCGACTTCAAGTCGGATGCCCGGAGGTGTATGGGCCTTCAAATGCTTCTCCACCTGCTTGAGGATTTCATCCGGCTGCTGATCCGGAACCAGGCGGAAGCTGAACTTCGCAAAGGCCTCACGTGCAATCACCGTCTTCGAGCCCTCTTGCTGCCAGCCACCACCGATGCCATTCAGTTCCGCCGTGGGGCGCGCCCAGCGACGCTCCAGATCCGTGAAGCCCGCTTCACCAAACAATTCCGGCACACCGGTCACGGCCTTCGTTTCGGGTTCGCTGTCACCGAGGTTTTTCCATGCTTCACGTTCCCAGTCCGCCAGAGGCTTCACCGCATCGTAGAATCCGGGCACCTGCACGTGACCTGAGGCATCATGAAAACTCGCGATGATCCGTGCGATGGCGGTGATGGGATTCATCACTGCGCCACCCCAGATACCCGAATGCAGATCCGTCGCGGGACCGCGCGCAATGATTTCCGCACATGCAATGCCACGAAGGCCATAGGTGAAGGTGCCCACGCCGGGCGCGACCATGCCGGTGTCCGAGATCGCGATGACATCGCACTTCAGCAGCTCGCGATTTGCCGCCAGGAAGGGTTTCAAGTTGGGGCTGCCAATTTCCTCCTCACCTTCGAAGAGGCAGGTGAGATTCACGGGGAGGTCACCTTGCTCACGCAGGGTCTTCTCCAGGCCGCACACATGCGCCATGAGCTGGCCCTTGTTGTCTGTGGCGCCACGGCACCAGATCCGTCCATCCCGCAGCGTGGGTTCGAAAGGTGGCGTGCGCCATTCATTCACCGGAGCATCCGGCTGCACGTCGTAGTGCCCATACAACAACACCGTTCGCCTGCCGGGCACATGCTTGTTCTTCGCGACAATGATGGGATGCCGCGGGGTCTCATGCAGGGTGGTGGCCAGGCCCATGGCCGTGAGCTTTTGCACCAGCCAGCCTGCACAGGCGCGCGTGTCCGCATTGTGCGAAGATTCCGTGGAGATACTTGGGAAGCGGAGCAGCGTGAAGAGATCGTTGAGTTCAGGAGTCATGATCAGAACAGGATGAACAAAGATACGCGCGTGTGCGATGGGCCGGGCGCTCAGCGTGGCTCAAGAGCCGAGGGCGGCGTCTGTCCCTGCCAGCGCTGGAAATTGTCCCAGGCAAACATGCCGCACAGGAGGGCATTCCAGACGCTTGGATTGGGACGCGTGATCACATAGATGCAAAGCGCCCCCGCGCACAGCATGCCCACGAGGTAGGCAAACTTCTCACGCCTCGGCCCCAGAATGCTTCGGAGCACCTGGCCTCCATCGAGCGGGTAGATGGGCAGCAGATTGAGCAGTCCCCAGAAAATGCTCACGGTCATGAAGCTCACAAAGAACGCAGTGATGTACCACGAGTCTCCTGAGCTGTGCGCGATCACCTGCCAGGCAACAACACCCACCGCAATCTGCAGAAACGGCCCTCCGAGGCTGATGAGGATATGTTGCACACGCGTGAATCCACGATTGGGAATCGCCAGGCCACCCATCGCGTAGAGCACGATCTCCGCGCGTGCTCCGAACTTTCTCTGAAGCAGCGTGTGCCCCAGTTCATGAATCAGAATCGAGATGAACCCAGCAGCCACCCAGATCAGCAGCAGGACGAATCCACGTGGTCCATTGAGCAGATTTGCTCCAAGCATCGCCATGATTGCCCAGAACATCCAATGCACAGTCACGGGAAAACCCAACAAGGTGAAGCGAATCATGCGCCACCCTAGGTAACGCACGGAGTGCGGTCAACGAGGTTCGCCCCCAAGACGCAAAGGAACAGGCAAAAAAATCGGGGGCTGCCCCCCTGAAGAGCAGCCCCCGCAACAACATTACCCAATTTTACCTGAATCACACGTACGTTGCCGTTCGTGGCTCGCCGCGACCATCCCACTCATGTTTCGAACCGAAATCTGAATGAAGGATTTTAGCGGTCAGCTGTTTTTATTATAGAAACCGCCCGTGGAGTGACAAGGAGATTTTGGAATTTTCTCCCTTCTGAGAAGCATTATCTCAACGCCTGCATAAAGACCCATTCACTACACGCTGAACGCACTGCAAATCGAGAGGCAAAATGGAATGTGCATGCGAGACACCGATTCGCAGGCTCACGCGCTCCCTCAGCCCCGCATCACCACATCCTGTCCCGGCCGGATGGTGCGGCTGATCACCTCGCGCAGCATGTCCAGGCTCACCGGCTTGGTGACGAAGTCATTCATGCCGGCACTGATGCACTCCTCTCGCACGCCACTCAGTGCGTGCCCCGTCACCGCTACGATGATCGGCTGGTGCTTCAGCAGGAAATTATTCCGGATTGCACGAGTAGCATCCTCCCCGCCCATCTCGGGCATCTGGAGATCCATGAAAACCAAATCGTAAGGAGTGCGCGCCACCAGTTCGATGGCCTCGCGCCCATTCTCCGCAATATCCACCTCGTTGTATCCGAGGCGGGCCAGCATCAAGCGCGCCAGCTTTTGGTTCATGGGCTGGTCTTCCACCAGAAGGATGCGCGCCGGATGTTCCGAGGCAAAGGATGCCGTGGCATTCGCACCACTGGATTCCTTGGCTGCCGCGCGCGGCGCTGAGGGTGGCGGTGCCGGTGTTGCTTCGGTGCTAGCAGCAGTGACCAGCGGTACTGGCGCGGCAGGAGCGACTTCGTTTTCGTCACGGAACGGGCCGGACAATGAACCGGGAGGAAGCGCAATGGGCACGGCTCTCGGCGCCGGTCGCGGCTCCATGCAAAGCTGTGCCAGGGCACGCAGCAGATCCCGGCGGCCTGCCGGTTTGTGCACGAAGAGACACTGGCCCCCCAGCACGGAATGGAAGATCTTCTTCACCTGCTCATGCGCGATGGGTACCATTCCCACTACGGCAAGCCCTCGCGCTGCCAGTTCGAGCGACAGGCGGCTGGCCTCATCTCCGGAGAACGACGGGATATCGATGACCACCACCGATGGTGCATCGTCGAAGAGCTGACGCGTCGCGGCCCCCGGAGTGAGTGTGCGCGCGTCCGCCACCATGCCAAAGTTCCGGCAGTGATGAAGCACGATGCTGGAGGTCGTCTCGTGCGGAGAAAGCACGAGTACGGAACGCCCCTTCACCGAGGCGAGACAATGCACCTCTTCCGCGAGGCTTTCGTTGTCCTCCGGCGCGACTTCGAGCGGGATCTCAAAATAGAAGTTTGAGCCCCGACCTTCCTCACTCACCACATTGATCTCGCCGGACAGGAGGCGGCAAAGGCGGCGCGAGATGGCCAGACCAAGACCTGTGCCGCCATATTTTCTCGTCGTGGATTGGTCCGCCTGGGTGAAGGCCTGGAAGAGACGTGAAACCTTGCTCGCGGGAATACCGATGCCGGTATCTCTCACGGAAACCTGCACATACATCTGTTCACCACCCCCCTGCGGACGAGGGCGCAACACCGGCTGCGCCAGCGCCAGGATCTCACCACGATCCGTAAACTTCACCGCATTCCCCAGCAGGTTCACGAGGATCTGCTTCAGACGTTGGAAGTCACTGGAAATATGACGCGGCAGCGTGTCGAAGACATGATAGTTCAGTTCGATGCCTTTCTCCGCGGCCTTGTAGGCAAAGATGGACATGGACTCCTGGAAGAGTTTTTCCATGTTCACCGGCATACGCTCCAGCTCCATCTTGGCGGACTCCAGCTTCGAGAAGTCCAGAATGTCATTGATGAGGTGCAGCAGGCTCTCACCACTGGTGCGAATCATCTTCACCAACTCCCGCTGCTCCGGCCCGAGATTCATGTCGAGCAACAGAGACGTGGTGCCGATGATGCCATTCATCGGCGTGCGGATCTCGTGGCTCATGTTTGCCAGGAAGTCCGACTTGGTTTCCATGGCCGATTCCGCCAGTTTCTTGGCGCTGATGCACTCCTGGATGAGCGCCTGCTTGCGCTGCTCCTCCGCGGCCAGGTGCTCGATGGTGTCGTTGTACACCCGCGAGGCTTCAGAGATGTCGTCCGTTCCCTTTTGCGGGAGTCGATAAGTCCAGATGCACTGGCGCAGCGCATGAAGCCCGTCCGCGAGACGCCGCACGCGCATGCCGATACGCCGGCCCAATCCGATGGCCAGCAACAGTCCGGGCACCAGCCCCGCTCCTACGGCAAGCGTGATCATGCTGACCGTCTTCCGCGCGGCAAGGAGATGGCGGAACTGGAACAACGGCTGGCGCGCCACCAGGAAGCCAAGTCTCGTTCCATCTGGCAAAAGGATCGGCGATGCCGCCGTGATCCACTCGGAGAGTTCCTCATTTTTTGTCCCCTTCGCCCCAGAATTCACGAAGCGTGATGACACTGCATACGGCGCTCCATCAGCCGCGAGGATGATGGCTTCGAGCACACTGGCGTCTGGAGACTGTCCGCTGATGGACGGCTTGAAGGTGGGCACATCAAAGAAACCCACACGAGTGAACCGGCGCTTGGGTTCCACCTCACCCGGTATCTCACGCACGACTTCCACCAGCACCCCCAAACTCGTGAGCACATCCGGTCCGCCAAACTCATTCAACTGGTTTCGCAAACGCTCCTCCATCTGCCACGGCAGAGCACTCGGCAATTGCTTCGCATTCTGCTCCACGAGCATATGGCCAAGCTCCGCAGAGGCTGCAGTGACCAGGCTGAAGACATGGGACCGCTGCGAGTCACGTGCAGACTGCACCTGATGCCACGCCACGCCCGCCATCGCCGCCGCCACCACGACCAGCATGCCCAACAACGAGTTGAACAAAAGCCGGGTGCTGAGCAGCGTGGACTTCATGGGCAGCCGGGGGACAGCTTGAACCGGAACGAGATCAGACAGAGGGAGGCCTCAAGAATGCCAGGCTAAGCCGCCCTTCTGGAGGAGGAACGCCGCGCATTGCGCTCCATGACCGCCGTCAAATCCGTCGCGCTGTAAGGCTTGGGCAGGATGTCATCAAAGCCCAGGTTCAGGCAGCTCGACTTGCTGTCATCGCTCGCGAAGAAACTGCTGCTGGCCACGATGCGAATGCCGGGCTGGATCTGGCGCAGCACCTGCACGGCCTCCATTCCAGAAATGCCGCCAGGGAGAATCAAATCCAGGATAACCACGTCCACGGGGGTATGACGACCGACGCAATACTTCAGAAGCTGCTCCGCTTCCTCTCCGCTGCTGGCATTCAGCACTTCCCATCCCTGGGACAGCAGCACGGTACCAACCATCGCACGGAGAACGGGCTCGTCATCCACCAGCAGAATACGTCCCTTCGAGCCGCTGGGCGAGATGGGACTCTCCTCATTCAAGATGAAATGGGGGCTTGTGATGTTCATGCGCTCAAAACTGCGGGGTGAAGAATATTATAGTTCTGAATACTATACAGCAGTATAGGCAAGACAGCGAATCTCTTCTATCGTTGTATTTCCAGAAATCACCTGATTTAGCCCCTCCTGATACAAAGTCCGGAAGCCGTTTTTCAGGGCAGCGGCCCGCATGGCGCTTTGCGGAGCCCCCTGTTCAATGAGGTCCCGGAGTTCATCGGTCGTTTCGCACAGTTCCATCAGAGCCACCCGGCCGCTGTAGCCGGTGCCGTGGCACTCGCTACAGCCCACCTTTTCGTGGATGGGCTGCGTCATAGGCACTGATATAACACCTTGACGATAAAGATGTTCCTGCAATTCCATGGGCGCGGCCGTGGGCCGCTTGCAGTAGCCGCAGAGCCGGCGAACCAGGCGCTGGGCCTGACTGAGAGCGAGCGAATCCGCCACCAAATACTTTTCCACGCCCATACTCAGGAGACGTGAAACCGCCCTGATGGAGTCGTTGGCATGCAAGGTCGTGAGCACCAAGTGTCCCGTCAGGGAGGCATTCACCGCTGCCTGGGCCGTTTCCGTGTCACGGGATTCCCCAATGAGAATGATGTCCGGGTCCGCTCGCAGCAGGGCACGCAGGCCGTTGGCGAAGGTCAGGTCATACGTGGGATTCGTCTGGGTCTGGTTGATCCCCTCCACCTCGTATTCGATGGGGTCCTCAATGGTCTGGATGTTGACGTCCACCTCATTGACGCTGTTCAGCAGGGCGTAGAGCGTGGTCGTTTTCCCTGAACCGGTCGGTCCCGTGACCAGCACCAGCCCCTGGTCACGGCGCATCACCCGGTGGAAAATGTCCGTCTGCCGCTGGGTGAGATTGAAATCGCTCAAACGCCGTACGCCATCCTGCTTGTCCAGGAAACGCATGATGACCTTCTGGAAATCACGACGGGTCGGCACGGCCGCGACACGCACATCGAGCCGACGGGTCCCCACGCGGACGGAGAACCGGCCATCTTGCGCCTCCTGGCGTGTCTGGCTCATGCTCGAGTAGTTCTTCACCATGGCCACGAAGCGCGGCAGCAGATCCTCCGAGGCCGTGAGGATCACCTTGAGACTACCATCAATGCGCGCCCGGAAACGCGTCATGTTGTAGAACTTCTCGAGGTGCAGGTCGCTCGCACGGCAGCGGATGGCCGTGAAGATCGCCCACTGGACGAGCTCTTCCGCCGTGTGATTCGGGCTCTGCGGATTGATGCGCGCCATGTCCTCCGCACTGATCTCGACAATGTTGTCGTCATCCGCGACGGCCAGCTTGGTATCCACCTGACCGACCGCTTCGGGATTGAAGCTCGATGCGGCGCGCGCAATCGCCTCACGGATGGAACTCGGATCCGCGAGCACATAGATGACCCTCGCGGTGTGATTTCCCAGCGAGTGCCATTCGTCTTCGAATGCGTAGTTGTCCTGGGACTCGCTCAGGAGGTAGATGCACTGACGCCCGGTGTATAGCGGGAAAACATTGTGCCGCTCCAGCAGATGGTGCGGAAACATGTCCTGCCGCGGCGCCTCCTGGGCATTGAAGACATAGGTTCGCCCGTCACCCACGAGGTAGCGCAAGGCCACACCCAGATTCCGCTGGATGGCATTGAAGTCCGAAACGAGCGGATTCTCCTTCTTACTGCGCATCTCCTCATAGAGACCGCTGAGGCGGATGCGATCCGCTTCATCATATGGATAGTGGCGCAACAGCCATTCGAAGGCCGCACCCATCTCACCATCGCTGAAGCGCGGAATCTCCAGACGCTCGAGGCTGTTGGCCTGCGGGATCGGCATGCGCTGGCAGCGCTGTACGAAGTCCTCCCGCGTTTGTGCATACTGTTCCCGGGTAATGAGCACCCGCACCACAAGGGCATGCGGTACTCCCCAGAAATCCGAGGCGCGAGGATTGCAGTGGGCCATCACCAGCAAGGGGCCGACGGTCGACACTGGCAGCCACGGATCCGACGTCGTGGGCACGCGGCCCAGTTTCCTCAACACCCTTTCCGGCTCCGGTGGACAGCTCTCACGCAGCAACGTGACTGGCACGAGCCCGTGCTGCAAAGCCGAGCCCTCCAGCGTGAGCACGCCCACATCTCCCGGCACGGGAGAACTCGTCACACCGGTTCCAGCCCTGTTTGACTGCTGGGGATGGAGCTGGAGTTGCAGGGTGTTGGCAGCCGGGGCGGACATGAGTGGCAGAGTAGGCAGCATCATTTGCCCCCGGGATTGTACCCCGGCGGAAATATAAACGGAGTCGTGATGTCCGAGCCATCGAATATCACTTTGAACCCTGTGCCGGAAGTTCCGGGCGGCACGAGGGCGTAGAGCGTTCCCTCCCAGCGGAGGCGATAGTCCGCGGTATTGCTGGAGACCTCCGGATTCCAGTCTGGGCGCATGTAGGGCGATCCAGGTCTGGGATTGTCCGGGTTCCTCCACTGAAGGCGACGGAGGACATCATATTCATCACCGGTCGTCACGGCAAAAGGAGTGATGACCAGCTCACCGTTGCCCTGCCCAAAGCGATGCACCGCGGAATTGAGCGTTTCCAGCAGGTTGCGTGCGACCACTGCTTGTGAACTTCCAAACACGCCCTGGTACTGCGGAATGGCCAGGGCAAGCAACACCGAAAGGATGACAAGAACGATGAGCACCTCAGGCAAGGATAGACCTCGCGGGCGGTACATCGCTTCCGCGAATCGAATATCGGTTGGCTCCGCTTTCCTCATCGTCTCTCGGCTGGTTGAGCCTGCTAGTAATTGATCGCGGTGCTGCCCTGCTTGAGCGTCACCTTCCTCAGCGGATCGATCGCCGTGGGGAACTCGATGGTATAGCCGTTGGGCATGTACGCCGTCCGCGTGGTCTCTGCGTAGGACAGGTAGGGCGCCACCAGGGTGTAGCGCAGATCATTTGTGCTGTTCGCGGTCCAGTCGGAGGAAGCCTGCGTGCGTCCGCGCGTCTGCACCAGCGTGGCCATGGCCATATTCACCGCTTCTGCACGCGCGATGGCCATGTTCTTCTCGCTGTCCGTGCGCACCTTGATGAGGTTCGGCAGAGCCAGGAAGGAAATGATGCCAATGATCGCGACGGCAGCCAGCATCTCGATCAGCGAGAAACCGGAACGCAGGTTCCGGTTCGACGAATGGGAAGTAGAAAGCATGGCGGGAAGTCAGTCTGTTTTGAGCTGCACCTTGGGATACCCATCCGTGGTGGTCCAATCCGGCAGCATGATGTAGCTTTTGATGATGTTCAGGGCGTCGCTCTTGATCTTTCCGGAGTTGAGCGTGCTGTCGTTGATGTGCGTGAAAGTATCCGCATCCAGGTAGCCTGAGATCAGGGCCAGCCGTGCCTTGCTGGTAAGGGCGGCATTGTAGGCCGTGCGGATTTCCTCAATCGTCTTGGGCTTGGTTGAGGTGCCCACCATGCGGTTGCTGTCGCCATTCACCCAGGCGTTCAGGGCGCTCTGGATGGCCGCTTGCTGCTGGCGGGCGATGGTCCTGCTCGCATCCGTGGAGACGCTGGAAAAGGCGCCGATCAGGATGGATGCCATGATGCCGAGGATCGCGATGGTCACGAGCGCCTCGACGAACGTGAATCCTGAAACGGAGGCACGGTCACGGCGGGCGCAGGGGCAGGCATGCATGGCAATGTTGTTGCGGGGGCGGTCTGGGAAGAAAAAAAAGCGGACCCGGGGGGTGAGCCACCGAGTCCGCGCTTGGAGCTCTGTCGAAAGTCTTGAACCCGGTTCCACGGATTGATTCAGGGTCAATCCACGGAACCCGGAGACTGACTACTAGCTGCCGTCGCCGTCCTTCACGTAGACGAGAGTGGCGAGAGTGGTGTCGAACTTGATGAACTTCTTGGCTTCGCTCTTGTCAGCGTCGGACAGGCCGGGAACGCTGAACACTTTGCCGTCGAAAGCACCACCGTTCACCTTCACGCCAGTCGCACCGGTGAGGTCACCGACGATGCCTTCTTCGGTCTGGGCCGTAAAGGTAGCGCCAGCGGCGGTCGCTGCGGCGTAGACGGACACAAGGCTCTGGGCATTGCGCTGATTCTTGGCGGTGTTGGCACCTGCATTGATGCCGCCGATCTGGGGGATCGCGATGGCAGCGATGACGCCGATCACGGCGATGACGACGAGCATTTCCACAAGGCTGAAACCTTGGGCAGCAGTGTTCTTCAGGGTTACCTTCTTCATGGGATGTTGTTGATGATGTTTGAGTTATTTTGACCGACTGAAAGTTCCGTGAATGATTGTTTATCTGTCATTCGTAGAATCTATGGGAATTATATTTAGGGTTTATATGGTGTCCAGTACTTTTGGTAAAAATTCTGAATTTTTTACCTAGGACGAGATTTAGACCCGGGTTTAGCCTTTCTTGGGCAGGATGGCGTCGCCAAGGCTGAAGATGGGGGCGTAGATGGCGTACACAAGAAAGCCCACCAAACAGCCCAACAGCATGATGGTGAGGGGCTCCAGAATCTTGTCGATCTGGTTCGCCATGGTATCCAACTCGTCTTCGTAATCGTCGGCGATCTCGTTGAGCATCTCGGTGCCCGCACCGGTTTCAGAGGCAAGTTCAATCAAGCCGCAAATGCTGCGACCATCCGGCCCCAGCCAATGGGACTCGATAAGGAATGCTTCATGCATGGTGCGGCCCACATTGATGTGACTTGCGAGCCGATCGAAAAACTCACGGTACTGCCAGTGCCAGGTCGCCTCTGCCGTGATTTGCAATGCTGAGGAGAGACGGACATTCGCCTCCAGCAGCATGGCCAGGCAGCGGAAGCTCACTGCGGAGGCTGACTTGCGGATGAGCTTGCCCACCACGGGCAACTTCAGGAAGAAGGACTGCGCCATCTTGGTGGAGGAGATTTTCCCCCAGTTCTTGAAGAAGAAATACAGGCCCAGCACCGGCAGCAGCACGGTCCAGGGTTGATGCAGCAGCGTGTCTGAGATGGCCAGCAGGATCTTCGTTCCCGTGGCGAGGGGCACATTCATCTCAGTGTACAGCTTCTGCATCGCCGGCACGAGCGTGTAGCTCATCACAACAATCACACCAACGCCCAGCGCGAGAACGATGGCGGGATAGATCATGCCCGCCTTGAGCTTCTTCAGGATGCGCGCCGTTTTCTTCTGCGCGCCACCGATGCGGCGGCACACCGTTGCAAGTTGCCCGGCCTCTTCTCCCGCGACAATCAGACTCAGCAATTCCTTCGGGAAGACATCGGGATGCTTCTCGATGGCGGCGCTGAACTTCTCCCCGATGGAGAGATCATAGACCAGTTCCGCAATCACCCCGCGGTACTTTGGCGAGCGCACCCGGTTCGCCTGAAGCTGCAGGCTCTTGATGATGCTGATGTTGCGCTCCAGGCATCGGGCGAGACCGTTGAAAAACAACACACGGTCATCCAGGTTTTCCTTCGGCAAAGTGAGGCGGTGGACCGTCTCATCCACACCGGTGATGTCCTCGATGTTCGCAGTTTCATTGCTGCCCAATCCGGAGCCGATGATGGCTTTCTCATGGGTGTCCGTGTCCACGAAGGCCTCGTGTTTCGAGCCTGTGTGGACGTTTGTGATGAGGACCTTCTTGAGCATGGCGTCGTGACGGCGGTGGGTGGGGATGCGCGGGCAGATCAGCGAATCTTGGCGCGATAGGCATCCACGGAGATGTTGCGGTTCGTGGCGCCGCCCACGGGATTGCGAATGGTGACGGAGCAGGTGGTCTTTTCCACGGTGCCCATGGACGTGGCCAGCGTGGTGTTGGACACTGCAGTGAAGCTCACCTGCTTGTTCGAACCCGTGGTGGTTGGGACGATGACATTCTCCAGGTCGGCATTGTCCCGCACGTCAGGCAGGAGGGCGAGCGCCTCGGCATCTGACAGGCCAAGCTGCCAGAGCCGTGCCGCGTTGTCGTGATAGTTATACGCCACCGACTGGCTCAGCGCTGCGGTGTGCTGGGTGTTCATCGTTGCCGTAAGCGACACTGCACCACCAATCGCAAGCCCCAGCAGCGCTGAAGCCACCAGGACCTCCGCAAAGGTGTAGCCGCACGCGCGGCGATGGGACGCAGAAGTTTTCATGACGAGGGAAACATCGGCACCGTGAACATGAAGGAGGTGCGACCACCCATGTGATTGTAACCACGACGCGGGTCCGTGGTGCCGTAGCTGCCATTCCACACGCCAGACGGCTTGGCATTTGTTGGAAGCGCCAGTGACTCCTCCGAGGGATCCGGCCAGAAGAGGAAATAGAAGGGCTGTTCCGCGGCCTTCTTGAAGCGATCAATGGTCGTGCTGTCTTCCACAACAGCCAGGCGTGAGCGCCGTTCAAAGGCCACCACGGTGGGAGCAAAGTTATCGGTCTCCGTCTTTCGGTAGAAGACGTCGTAGTATGCAGTGAGACTGGTGCCCACATAGCGTCGCATGGCCGCATAGGTGCCGATCTGCGTGCTCGTGGAATTTGGATCTGTGGCCTGCACCATGTCCAGATCATAGACCGCCAGTACCGGGATGGTGGCGGCATTCGCCGAATAGCCCAGGATGAAGATGGTCAGATTCGGCGCGGGCGCAGACTGCGTCGGATCATCGTAGTTGCGATAGCCACGCGTAAAGACCGAAGAAGCGCCGCTGACCTTGGCATTCAAATAGGTGCGGAAGGCATCGGGCGTGTCCAGCTTCGAGCCGTCCGTGGGCGAGGGAATCGTAAGCGGGCGAATCGTGTTCAGCACATTGGCATTTCTCAGCAGGCAGAACACGGCAATGCTCTGCGTGACGTCCGCCATGAACTTCTCCCGCATGACCTCGGCCCGCGCGAGGCTGCCGAAGTTCGGCGCCACAGGAACATTGATGTTGTTGCTGGACGACTGCCCGGGGAAGAAATTGCTCCGCATGCTGGAGCTCGGGAGCCGGACAGTAGAAAGGTTGGTGAACTGCCGTTGGTTCCGCGTCAGCGTCCCATAAGCCAGCGCTGCGGAACCCACGACCACACCGGCGATCGCCGTGGCCACCACCAGCTCAGCCAGGGAGAAGCCAGCGCGCAACCCTCTCCAACGTGCCCGTGCAGAGGCCGCTTTCTGAATGTGTGTACGATGGAGGAAGAAGAACATCAGAAGGAAGAAAGATGTCAGCGCACAAGGACATAGGGCTCAATCCACGCATCTCGCGGAAGCATCAATTCCAGCTCTTCCGTCGGGCTGGCGTCGCGTGCCAGGAGGAAGCGGGCCACGCTGTCCGTGTAGGTGCTGTTGATGCTCCAGTTCGTGCGGATGCCGCCGATGATCTGCGCATTCACCGTGCTGCTGGGTGGCGCGAGATAGAGATTCCGGTATTCATTGAAGAGCTGCATGCGCCAGCGCAACGGCCCGCCTGAGACAAGACTGCTACCGCGCCACTCCATGTAGAGTGTGACCGCGGCTGTGGTGCCGGAGCTGTTTCCGGGGCCCACCGCAAGAATCAATGGCCGGCTGTTTTCTCCGATGAAGCGGATGTCGCGCAAATCTGCCTGCTGCACCCAGATGATCACCGGATCCAATGCCGCCGCACTGGTGTAGTCCGTGGTGGTGGTCTGCCCTTCCAACACAAGTTGTTCCAGGCCACTGACAATCTTCAGGTGTTTCAATCCAGAGTTCTTGAGGCGCACCACAAGCACATTCAGGTTCCCACTCTTGGTGTATCCATAAGGCGAAGTCGTGGGCACGGGATACGTGGGGCTGGATTCCAGCTTCACCTGGAAAGGGCCGGTGGACGTTCCGTTTGCGACGTCCGTTTCAATGTTGGTACTGCTGCTGCTGTTCGTGCTGCACGTCATCCATGTGGAAGTGCCTCCCGACTCCAGCGTGGTCTTGATGGAGCCCACCGGGAAGTCGGTGTTCTCAATGAGCTTGAGCGTGCCGTTGGTGACTGCCGTCGGATTCGACGTGCCGCCGTAACCGGCGGTGGCCATGGGGCGTGAAGGGAAGTTATCCGGCATCAGCGACGCGGATCCATCATTTGTCTTCGTCGTATTGGTGATGCTGGAAACCGCCTGCAAACACGATGTGGCCTTCAAGTTTCCCATCGCTGCGGTGCCATCGTAGATGACCACACGTCCATCCACCCGGATGTTGCCGCTGAAGCTGTACGTCCCCGAAGTGGTGGGTCGCTTGTGCACAATCAGAAGATCTCCCAGCAACGTGGAAGGATAGCTCTTCTGATAGTTGTAGATGGTGAGGCTTTCCGTCTGTGCGCTGTCCGAGTCGGCGGCAGTGCGCAGATAAAACACACTGTTGTCCGCGGTCGGCAGGAGTCTGAGATTGTTGAACGGATAGCTGATTGTGGCATCCGAGGCGCGCTGGATGCTGCGGTATGCGCTGAAGTTGGCGTACGCGCCGGCGGAGATCCCGCCCCAGGTGGTGGTGTCCGCGTAAGCCGTGCCCGAGCCTGCAGGCAGCACGGCGGTGCTGGCGGTGCGAGTCACGTTGTCGCGCAGCGAGTAGGTGTACGCATACTGCTGGTTCACCGCGGCGGTATTTCCCCACACCACATGACGCTTCACGCCGATGCCCATGCGTTCAGTTTGCTGGAGCCGGGCTCCCATCAGGTGGATGGCCGCGGTCAGTGCAATCGACCCCACAAAGATGAACATGAGCACCGCCACCATGGCTGCACCGCGCTCTCCACACCGCATGCGGCGAAGTCGCACGGAGAAGACCACACCGGAGCCGGAAGCGATGGTGCGTGGAACCTTCATGGATTCTGCGACGGCGCGGGCACGAGCTTTTGCAGAAGCTTCATCGCCTGATCCCATTCGGAGGACGGCTTTTCGGCGGCAGGTATCAGTGCCGCGGGCAAGGTGGCGGGAGAAGTGGGACTCTCATCCTCCACCGGCAACGCCTTGGGCACGTTTTCCGTGTTCACCATGTAGTTCTCATTGAAGGCAGGCGTCTGTGCCGTCGCGGGAAACTGCCGGGTCACCGGAGCGCCATTCTTGTCCTGGCTGTTCTTCTCCCACTGGTTCTTCGCCGTGGGCTGGCCCATGAGCCGCACGCGGACTGACGGACGGATATCCACCGGAATGGTCAGCGCTCGCGGTGGCAGGCCTGTAGGCTTTGCCTCCACCCATACGAGGTTGATGGCGTCGTGCGAGATGCTCGCCACGCGCAGGGAGATGGTTTGCTCAGGAAGCACCTGTGGCACGATTTGCCCGGCCTCCAGCACCATGTCCCCCAACATCACACGCAGACCACTGGGGCCGGGCGACACACCGACCACGCGAAGCTTGGCGAGGACATCGCGGACCTGATTCTCCTCGTTGGTGCCCTTCTGATTCTGCACCTGAATTTCCACATCACTTCGGCCAAAGGGGTTGCGATCCATTTCGCGGACCGCTTCTGAGGTCTTGTCGTTCGGCTTCAGCAGCGTGTACTTCACGGCATCATGCCCTGGACCCGCTTGTACAGGCGCTGCGACGGATGGTACGTCAGGGACATACTCCTGCTGCGCGTGCAACGCTGCCTCAGACAGCAGCACAGTTCCCAACAAGGTGGCGATGGTGGTTCTCATCTTCATGGGACGTGACGGCTATTGGGCGGGAGGCGCATCCACAGGGGCCTCCAGATCGATGATTGGAATCTCAAAGCGGAGCTCAAGGTTCACCTGACGACCGGTCTCCCCCTGCCTGAGCCTGCAGGAGGTGACGCGGGAGAGCGGGACCTTCCTCTCCAACTCGCCAAGCCAGTTCATCGTCTTGGAGAATTCATCCTCCACCACCAGCGTGCCCTGAAGGAACCGGGGCATCATCTTGTTCTCCCGATGCTCACGCACCTCGAACTTCTGTGAAACGGTCAGGATGCCGCTGTTGCGCAGAAGACTTTGCAACACCTGCTCCGCCTCCTGCACGGTCTGGATGCGCTTGATGAATGGCTTCCAGTCATTGAGAAACTGGCTCAGATCACCGGAGTCATACTTCAGGCGTGTCAGCGTGGTGCTGGCCACTTCGCTGGCGGTCGCTGCGTTGCGGCAGTCCGTTTCTGCCATTTCCGCCTCTTCTTTCATGGCCTTGGCCCGCTGGTGCATGATCTGCGTGCCGTAGGCGATGGTGGCCACGAACATCATCAGCACGACGCAGGCGATTTTGGTTCCGTTCATAGGAAAGTCTGTTGAGGGATGGTGATGCCGGGCGGGATCAGAATTGCTGCCACACCAGCATGGTGCGGTAGTCCAGACCGTCACCGGACTTGGTTTGCTGGCTGTTGTAGGCGCGGTAGTTCAGCGCACCCACGGCGCTCTGGATGCGCCCCACTTCTTCGAGCGTGCCGCTATTGATCTTCACCGCCATGAATAGCTGCTGCGGCATCTCCGGACTGCGCTCAAGTGTCATCTCTCCAAGGCTGATTTCCGGCGGCACGCTGCGAAGCACCGCCACGGTAATCGGCTGGAGCGTACGTGTGCCCTCCACCCACTGGGCCAGCTTCTCGGCTTTCTTCTTGTCCACTTCCACCAGGGAAGTCTCCGCGGCGTATCCCGCGGTGGTCTCTTCATGAGTAGCCTGCTGCTGCTTCCAGAAGTCGCGATCCTCTGTCGCCTGGCGGAGGGTCATGTACGAAGTGGCGCCGAAGTACCCACCTCCGATGAGCGCGAGGTAAAACATGATGGGCACCATCATGAAGACGGATGGCAGCCTCCGCGCCGTGTCCGTGCGCGGCGTCTTGAAATCGTGACAAATGGTCTGCATAGCAATGAAGTTGAAGTTCAAATGGTCCCGCCGGGCGATCAGTTCATGCCAATCGAGCGCCAGAGCTGATCATCCTGGGTGATGTCCACGGCCCCGATGCTGGAGAGCTGGCTGACCATGGCGGTAGAGAAGCGCTCGTCCGTGCCGTCATGCACATAGAACACCGGCGTGCCCTGCGGAAACTTCTGCACGAGCGGGGCGATGATTTGCAGCATGGCATCCGGACTCTCCGTGCCCATGCCACTTCTCGAGCGGAGATCCGTCCACTGCCCGGCCTGCTGCGCGAGCGCGGCAATGG
This sequence comes from Roseimicrobium gellanilyticum, assembly GCF_003315205.1. NCBI lineage: Bacteria > Pseudomonadati > Verrucomicrobiota > Verrucomicrobiia > Verrucomicrobiales > Verrucomicrobiaceae > Roseimicrobium > Roseimicrobium gellanilyticum. Next base: position 133,573 of record NZ_QNRR01000014.1, read on the forward strand.
AGCCTTCACAGGTGGCGATGAGAAGGAAGCTCCCCTTCGCCTCCGGACGCCCCGAGTTGTAGATCTCGGTGAGCTTCGTCTCCATCATGGCAAAGAGTCCGCAGCAGATGCGACCGGCCTTGAGCCCGTTCGCCCGCAGGGCCTCCTCAGTGACTTTCACCATGGAGTCATCACAGGCCATGAGGATGGACGCCGTGGAATCCGGATGATGGAAGAGGGCATAGCGCTTGCCGCGATCGAACTTCGCGCCGAGCACGGCCTTGGGATTCACCCGCAGCACTTCCTGGAAGTTCTCGCGCCGGCTGAGATTGTTCTCCAGGGAGATGATGAAGCGGTTGTTGAGCGAAACGTTCAGCCATCCACCATCCGTGAGACTGCGCCACTCCTCCGCACGCGAGGAGGCAATCTCCGGAAACTCGCCCTCTTGCACCCCGGACTCCTGGAAAGAACCACGCTTGCCCAGTGCCCTCCACGAAGTGTGGGTGCGATTCACATTCAGCAACAGGCTGCGCCGGCCCGTGAAACGCTTGTTCCACGGAATGCCCGGATCATCAGGATCCGGTCGGAAAGCGGCGAAGCTGAGCACACTTTTGATGTCTTCAAGCAGCGGCATAAGTGGAGGCAAGTTGTTCTTTTTGCAGGTAGTCGAAAACTTCGTGATCGGCGAAACCGGTCGGGCGGTTGAAGGCAGGTCTCCATCCCTCGTATTCCTTCTGCTTCAGACTGCGGTCGAAGCTGATCATGCCGCGAGTCATGCCGGCCTCGAGCTCGTGATCGAGCTTCTTGAACTCTCCACGGCGAATGATGCCGCACACGGAGTCATAGGGCAGCAGCAGCTCATGAATGGCGAAACGGCGGGCCTTCTGCTCATCCAGCAACAGGCGCTGGCAAAGGATGCCCTTGAAGCAGTCCGCGAAGGAGAGCATCGCGTTGTCCAGACGTTCGCTGGGCACCAGCTTCAAGTAACGCTGCACCGTCTGCGCCGCGCTGGTGGTATGCAGTGTGGCGACCACCACGTGCCCTGTCTCTGCCGCCTGCAGCGCAATCTCCGCAGTTTCACCATCGCGAATTTCACCGACTACGATCACATCCGGCGCCTGACGCAGAGCTGCCCGCAGCGACTTTCCGAAGTCCATTTCATCACTGCCGATCTCGCGCTGAGAAACCAGGGAAGGCAGACCGTGGGGGAAGAGGTACTCAATGGGATCCTCAAACGTGATCACGTGCTCCTGCCGTCGCTTGGCACGCTCCATGAGCATGGACGCGATGGTGGTGGATTTACCGGAGCCCGTGGCGCCGCAGACAAGATAGAGGCCATTCTTAGCCTCCAGGAATGCCTTGAGTGCGGCAGGGGGCAGGCCCAGTTTGTCCACCGTGGGAATCTGCTCGGGGAGCAGACGCATGACCCAGCGCATCCTCCCGCGGGTGGCCATGCGGTTCACACGGAATCTCCGTCCGCCCATGCTCACCGCATAGTCCGCCGTGCCGGGCGCCACCTCAATGGGCACCGAGGGCTGGTAGATGTAGGAATCGTAGTAGAGCTTCCCATTCAGGCGGAAGCACAACGGCTCCCATGGAGTGATGTAGAAGTCACTGATGCCCGGGTCCTTCGCCATGTGCAGGATGCGATGCCCCAGTTGGCTGCGTTCGTGAATGTCGTCCATGGTGACAGAAGGAAGAAAGGAGGAAGGTCGGGCTTACCTGTTGCTCTTGAACTGACCCACGACGGTGGCGGTGGCGGACGCGCCCTCGTAGATGTAGAAGGTGTTTCCATTCACCAGGCCGCTGTTGGTATCCTGGCTGACGAGCTTGAGTTGCAGTGTGTAGGTGACGCCTCCGGTCGTCACGGTGTAGGAGGTGGTGGGATTGCTGACGGTCACCGTGTCGGCGCTCGCGAGGCGGTCGCTGGTATTCGGCGTGCTCACCATGGTGAAGTTGACATTCACCGTGCCGCTCTGGGTCACCGGCTGTGTGAGATTGAGCACCATCTTCAGCGTCACGCTGGTGGCCTCGGAGTCATTGAAGGTGGTCCCATTGAGAATCACGAGCGTGCCCAGCGTGAAGTCCGTGTTGGGCACCACACCGGAGAACTGCTCACGGTTGAAGGTCATGGTATTTTCCACACCGGCGTCCAGATACTCGCCATTCCCGAGGTCCAGGCGGGTGTCACCATGGGAGAAGGTGACGCTGTCCGGATTGCTATTGTTGTAGTTGGTCACCAGGGCTGGTCCACCCGCACCATTGATCCATGAGGGTGTGGTCTGTCCGGCGAAGGATGCGACCAGCTTGTAGTAGGTGTCGGAGTCGATGCTGCTGTCCGCATAGAGCACCGCGTCGGTGGTGAAGTTTCGGGACTCCACCTTGTCTCCCGAATTGATCGTGAATCCGCCGGTGTAGTTGATCCAGGAGCCTCCATTGATGCGGTAGCGCAACTGACTGCCGGAGCCCGGCGCACCGTTGGAGTTGATCGTGATCGTTGTGGGAAATGCTCCTGCGGTAAACGTACCGCCGCTGGGAGTATTGATGGGTTTGGGCAGTGTGGTCACCGGCGTGCCGGTAGTGCTTCCACTGGTGGTGCTCCCGGAAGTCGTGCTGCCACTCGTGGTACTGCCACTGGTCGTACTCCCCGAGGTAGTGCTCCCGCTGGTGGTACTGCCCGACGTAGTGCTGCCGGAGGTGGTGCTGCCACTCGTCGTGCTGCCGCTGGTCGTACTTCCAGACGTGGTGCTCCCGCTCGTAGTGCCAGCCGGTGGCGCTACCGTGGGATCGAAAACATTCTCGTTGAGCGCCAGGGTGGGATTCAGAGGAGACAGAAGGGTCGGAGACGTGTGGGTGCCCGGTGCCCATACCCACCCACCATCAGTGTCGTTGTACTGCAGCGCCGTGCGCGTGCGGCTCTCCGTGGGGAAGTTCACCGTGGTCAGGCTGTCATCCAAAACAAAGTCCATGACGCCCAAGTCCCCCGCATCGGTGGAGATCTCGAAACGCTTCGTGGAGGAATTCCACACCGCGCGAGGGCTGTTCGAGAGCCGCTCGCGTTCATTGGTCATCCGTGGGACGAGGCGGATGTCCAGGCTGCGACCCGTTGTCACCCCCACCTGCTTTTTGGCGTCTGCATCCGATCGGATGGTTTTCAGCTTCGCAATCACGAGTGCCGGAGAGGAGGCTCCGTCGAGGGAACCACCATTTGCCAGGTACATGGAGATGATTTGATTCAGCCTAATCACGTCGGCATTTAGCTTGGTGAGCACCGAAGCTCCTCTTGTGTGGGTAAGGAGAGTGATCGCTACCCCGGCCAGCGCTGAGATCAGCACCACGGCAATCAGCATCTCGACCAAGGAAAATCCTTGGTGAGCCGACCGCGTCGAAGCGGGTCGAAATGCAGAGTGGCAAACCATCTAAATAGTGTAATGGAAATTATAAATAATATCAAGTCTACGATTTAGAAAATTTGCTGTTTCCATAATTTCAACGCGTTACAAGCCTAAATCGGTATGCAGTTTTAGAGTGTAATTGTGTTGTGATTTAGATAAATTCCACAAAATTTTATGTTTTTCATTAGAATCATTTTACAATCGGTTTGGCGGTATTATAATTTCTATAGCCACAACCGCCACCATGCCCCTGAATCGAACCTTACACCGGCCGCTAAGCGCTGCTTTATTGCTGCTTGCGTCGCCTCTGCTTCATGGGCAGGACGCCAGCGTCCTGCAGCTCACATCCCCCTCGTACGAGGCTGCCGCTGGCAAGCTGCGAACCACCGTCCCGCGCCCTTATGAATTCTCCAAGGCCGTGCTGGCGGATGTGATCCGTTTCCTGGCCACTGAGGCGGGCATCTCCTTCTTCTCCCTGCCCGATGGCAGTCCAGAGGCGGATCGTCTCATCACCTTTACCCTGAATGCCAGTCCGTTTCAGGCCCTGGAGACCCTCTGCAAATCCAACGGTCTCGCGCTCGTGCTGGACGGCGACATCTGGTATGTGCGCCCGGCGGATGACAAGGAACTCGTGGGCAAGGCCTATGAGATCAAATACAACGCCTTTGAGCGTGTGACGAAGGTGAGCTCGGGGGGCAGCGGCGGCAGCCTCTCGCTTCCTTCCATGGGCAATTCCGGCTCCACCAACTACGACGGAGGTGTGCAGACAGGCGGCGTGGATCTCCAAGGCGCTCGTGAGACCTTCCAGACGCAGAAGAGCGAACTCATCAATGATATCCGCGCCATCTTGGATCTCGGTGCGGAACCTGTCGCTGGGCAAGCGGCCATGTCCGCAGTGACTCCCCTGGCACCGCCTTCGCCGCAATCCACCATCACAGGCGAGACACCGGATGTCTCCGGTGTGCCCATGGACATCTACGGAAACATCCGCAAACCCAAGGTCATCTGGAAATCCGATTCAAACACCCTCTACATCGTGGCCACACGGTTGCAGCACATGTGGGTGGAAGGGTACCTTGCCGCCGCGGATCGCCCGCAACCTCTCATCGCGATTGAGATCAAGTTCTTTGAAACCAGCCGTGACCCCAGCCGCGAATTCGGCGTCGACTGGTCTGGCACGTTCGGCACCAATGGCTACTTCCGCCAGGTGGAATCCGTCACGCCAAACCCGGAGACGGGCATCACGGACGTGGAAACCACCAACCGACCCCAGACGGAAGGCGGTTACCGCACGGACCTCGCCAATCTGCTGACCCTCACCAATCTGGCGGAGAGCGTCGCCGGTACCAGCGCACCCATGAGTGCCGTGCTGAGCGCGCAGGACGTGAATCTAAAACTGCGCGCCATGCTCCGCGATGAAGAGACCAAGACTGTGAGCTATCCGCGCATGGTCACCACGAACAACCGCGAGGTGGTCATTCGCAACGTGGTGAACCAGCCCGTGCTGGGCAGTACTGCCTCCACCAGCCTCGGCACCGGCGCCACCACGACCGCCGCCATCAGCTACCTGCCCATCGGCACCGTGATCAACATCCTGCCCAAGAAGATGCAGGGGAACAAAATCAACCTGAACATGGCCCTCACCGTCTCCAGCATCCTGGGTACCGAGGTCATCCAGGGCAATCCCTACCCCATCGCCACCAGCCGCGTGTACAGCGCTCCGGTAGAAGTGGACAGCGGCTACACCGTGGCCGTCGGCGGTCTTGATGAAGCACGCGAACGCGAAGGCGAAACCGGCATTCCTGTACTGGGGAAAATCCCGGTGCTGGGATATGCCTTCAAAGCAAAGGGCAGGCAGAAGAACCACAAGAACCTGATGTTCTTCATCACTCCGACGCTCATCGACGCGCGTGATGGCGGTCTTCCGGACGAGCCACAGGCCGTGCTGCGCCAGAAGCCGCCACAACTCATGCCTCACACGCCCCGCATCAATCAGAGCGAGCGCCTCCAGGGCGGACTGAACGGAGTGCCCAACGCCATCGCCTACCTCAAGAAATCCTCAGAAGAGCTCGGCCAGACCATTGCGGAGAATCGCGGCACGAAGGCCGAGTATGCAAAGCTCGATGAACTGGAAGCCGCGCTCAAGCGCCTGGACCAGGAGATCACCGGGCTCATGAATGAGCATCCCGACCAGTGGAACAAGCTGAACGGTTACAAGTGGCAGGTCGGCGGCGTCCTCGATGAGGTGACCCGCAGCCGGAAAGCCTTGCGCAAGAAGGCCTACTACTAGGCGCGCACAAGAATCTCCTGGCCCCGGGTGGGGCTGGGTGTTGTGGCTGCCGCCGGAAGGAGACATGAGTGTGTCCCCTTCCGGCGGTACTTTTTTGAGTGGGGATAAATCGGGCGGATTTTACCGTTGGATGTTTGCCTCATTCGGCATATCTCCTCCCCACTCATTGCTTTCTCATGACCGCATTCGCTTCCACGAAACAGGCCCGGTACATCATGATCGGCGGCTTCCTCGGCGCCGGCAAAACCACAAGCATCGGAAAGCTCGCGAAGCACCTTTCGGACCAGGGACTGAAAGTGGGCTTGATCACCAATGACCAAGCCGGCGGTCTGGTCGACACAAAGCTGCTGCGCAGTCAGGGCTATGCCACGGAAGAGATTGCCGGGGGCTGCTTCTGCTGCCGCTTCAACACGCTCGTCGATGCCGCTGCCAAACTGACCGATGCCACCAAACCGGATGTCTTCATCGCCGAGCCGGTCGGCAGCTGCACGGATCTGGTCGCCACTGTCACCTACCCGCTACGCCGCATGTATGGGCAGAACTTTTCCATCGCCCCACTCAGCGTGCTGGTGGATCCCGTGCGCGCACGCCGCATCCTGGGACTGGATGCCGGCGGCACCTTCTCGTCCAAGGTGGCCTACATCTACAAGAAGCAGCTGGAAGAGGCCGAGGTCATCATCATCAACAAGACGGACGCGGTCACCACGGAACAACTGCAGGAGCTCACCGAAGCCATGCAGAAGGAGTTTCCCGACGCCAAGGTCGTGGCTGTTTCCGCGCGTCAGGGTTCCGGTCTCGATTCTTGGTTTGGTGAGCTGATGACCGAAACCCAGTCCTCTCGCTCCCCGATGGCCGTCGACTACGATGTGTACGCAGACGGCGAGGCGCTCCTCGGCTGGCTCAATGCGACCATTACCCTGAAGGCGAAGGAAGACTTCGATGCGAATGCCTACCTGCAGGCACTGGCGAAGTCCATCCAGCAGAGGTTGCAATCCCAGGGCGCGGAGATTGCCCACCTCAAGATGACCTATAGCCCAGATGATGGCATCGCCGGTGAAATCGCCTCCGTGAATCTGGTGCGCACGGACAATGTTCCTGAAACCGGCATGGAACTCGACGAACCCAGCACGGGCGGACAATTGATCGTGAATCTCCGCGCGGAAACCGCGCCGGACGAATTGGTGGCCGCGCTCAAAGCCTCACTTGAGAGTGTGTCCTCCAGTTTCGCGGATCTCAACGCCACCCTCGATCACGAAGAACACTTCCGCCCCGGTCGCCCCGAGCCCACGCATCGCGATGGAGAAGCACCCGTGGTGAAGGGTGGATGTGTGCCGAGATCGGGGTGCTGCTGAGTGGCTGCGCAATCAGCCAAACAACCGGCGAAAAAGAGCAGCCAATTCCGCTTTGCCAATTCGATGCTCTGCAATGGCAATCAATCCATCGTAAATTTCGTCGTCATACTTGTTCACAATAGCAATTCCATTGCCGCTCAAGAAGACCAAGGCCGCAGCAACAGCAGCGCGTTTGTTCCCATCAAAGAATACCTGTGCTTGGGAGAGATGGAACGCATAAGCCGCTGCCACATCAAAAACGTCACCACTGCCGTAGAACCACGCATTCTCCGCCGAGGCTAGCGCCGAGTCGACGAGACCAGAATCGCGTACCCCTTGTAAGCCGCCAAATAGCTTCAAGGACCGGGCATGAAGGGCATCGACAATCTCTCGACTGAGAAACTCAGGATGCTCATCACTCATTGAGCCAGTTTCTTGAAAAGCTCCGCGTGATCGGCAAAAACACGCTCCGCGATGGCTTCCGCTTTCGAGCGTTCCATGCGTCGAACATCTTCCTGATTGTCTTCCGCCTGAAGGAGATAGTCCCTAACAATGCGGCGTTCTTCAGGAGGCAGCGCCTCAATTTCACGGATGATGTCTCTAGCACTCATGACAGGCCTATTCTAAACCCGTAGCGCACGGTTGCCAATTATCATCTAAGGCTAGGCCCCCTCACCCCTCAGCCACCTCACCCAAAACTCCGCCCCGCGCTCCAGCTCCGCAATCTCGATCCACTCGTCCTTCGTATGCGCCTGGGCAATGCTGCCCGGACCCATGGCGATGGCAGGCACCCCAGCCTCCGCGAGAAACGCGGCATCACAGAACCACGGTGCACCAGTCAATGCGGCGCCATGTTCCACGAGTGACTTCACAAACGGATCCTCCGCCGATGTATCCAGACACGGAGAAAGCGCCCCGCAAGGCGTGACCTTCGCACTTGGATCCAGATGCGCGACGAATGCCTTCAGCAGCTCATGCGGGCCACCATGATCCCGCACCGCAGGATTGTAACGGATGTCCACCGTGAGACGGCAATGATCCGCGGTGATATTCGCCCGCGTGCCACCGCGAATCATCCCGAGGCTGATCGTGCTGCGGCCCAACCACTCGTCATCGCCGCAGTTTGCAAGCTGAGCACGGAAATCGGCATCCAGCGCCTTGATGAGCTTTGCCATTTTCACAATGGCATTCTCCCCCAGTTCGGGTCGCGACCCATGCACCGCGATGCCGAACGTCTCGATATCCGCCCACAAGCAGCCCTTGTGCTTGAAGACCGTCTTCAGATCCGTGGGCTCCGCAATGAGTGCGAAGGCATAGTCTTTCCCGTGATGTTTCGCAAAATGACGCGAGCCATGCTGGTCGGACTCCTCGGACATGAATCCCGCGAAGTGCACTTCCACGGGCAGCGTCGCGAGTTCATCACGCAGTTCCCATAAAGCCCAAAGCATCGCCGCCATGGGCCCCTTGGTATCACACGCACCGCGCCCCCAGAGCTTCCCCTCCCGCACCTCGCCGCCAAAAGGGTCAATCGTCATGCCGCCCACACCCACCGTATCCAGATGCGGACCGAAAACGATGCGCGGCTTCGGCTTGCCATCATTCGCAGGCTCAGATCGGAAACGCCCAATCACATTCGGCCTGCCTGGCAGCACCTCTTCAATCACCACCTCGGCCCCAGAGTGCTTCAGAAAGTCCCCCACATACGCCGCCACGTCCGCTTCTCCGGTTTTGTCGACCCCGGGATCTCCATCGGGATTCACCGAAGGAATGCGGACCAACGCTTGTGTGAGCTTAACAACGGACTGGGGAAAAGCAGCCATGCACCCAAGCAGTAGCGCAGTGCCCATGCCGAGCCAAGCAGGAGATTGTGAATGCGGGAAGGAGTCGGGTTTCCCGGTGCGTCCGCAGGCATCCGCCAACATCTTCTCATGGCTCCTGCTCTTCTTCAGCAGGATCTCCGAGCCAGCGACGCGCGCCGTGTCTCACGTGAACAATCTGGACGATATCTCCCTCCACAAAGAACAAAATCCGGTACTTCCAGTATCCCTTGCCGTAGAGCATTTGGCGCACTTCGCGATCAAAGATTCCAAAGCGGTTCTCAGGGGCCAACGGAAATTTTCAGAATGCACCTCAAGCTGGTGAAATTCTCTCACGAGGTTATGGAACCAGTCAGCCGCGTACGCCGGAGCTTTCTCCAGCAACCATTGGTATGCGTCTTCCATATTCGATTCCGCCTCCGGCTGAACATGGATGGTGTATTTGCGGCTCATCAGGCCGGCGGAGCAATGCTGTGCTTGCGACGCATCTCCGCCAGGAATTCGTCGAGAGGGCGTCCTTTACCCGCTTTGGCAGAGTCTATTCCTCGCTGAATACCAGTGACAGCTTCAAGTTGCTCCAGGCGATCCAACATGGCCTCGTATGCAGCATCCTGCACCACCACACCGGGCTCCCCGTCTACCGTCAAGAGCTCAGGTTCCCCCGTTCGATGCAGCTCTTCCAGACGTGCTCCGGTATTTCGCTGGAAGTTAGACAGCGAATCTGTGGCAACCACTGGGGTCATACATCCCACGATACCCCTTCGAACACCCAAGGCAAGATGGAAGGCATGCATCGCACATCACGATACCTCCGTCAGCTTCACACGGCGTGAGATGACAAGGGACCCAATCACCATCCCGAACCCAGCAGCCATCCACAGCGGCCCCTTCCACGACAAAAGCACATTCCCGATGCGGATGGGGTTCGGGGAAAAGATCACCTCGGTCCCATTGTCCTCGTAGAAGACGCCGCCATCTTTATGCCACGAGGAGTGGCATTCTCGTGTGATGTGATACACCCCCACAAGAACAAAGCACGCGGCCACCACGAACAGTGGCCCCCAAAGAGCTGCCATGAGGCGTCTCATGGCAGGCAAACCTACCTCAGCCCCTTCTCCCGCATCTCCAGCCACCACTGCACAAACTGCGGGATGCCGGTGTCGATGTGGGTCGTGGGCTTGAAGTTCAGCACGGTGCTGGCTTTACCGACATCCGCGCTCGTGAGCGGCACGTCTCCGGGCTGCTCGGGCATGGCGTTGATCTGCGCCTTCTTGCCGAGGGCCTTTTCGATCGCGCCGATCATCTCATTGAGCGTCACGGTTTGTGAACCGCCCAGGTTGAAGATGTCGCACTTGGGCGCGGCTTCGTCCCCAGTGTACTCCAGAGACCCGATGATGCCGTCCACGATGTCACTGATGAAGGTGTAGTCACGCGCCGTGCTGCCATCGCCATACCGGTCGATGGGCTTGTCCTCGTGGATCAGGCGGGTGAACTTCGAAATCGCGAGGTCGGGGCGCTGGCGCGGACCGTACACCGTGAAGAACCGCAGACAGACGGTACGGATGCCGTAGAGGGCGGAGTAGTTCGAGCACATCTGCTCGCCGGCCATCTTCGTCATGGCATACGGGGAGATGGTCTGCAGGATGGGATCCACCTCGGCGAAAGGAACTTTCTTGTTCACCCCGTACACCGAGCTGCTGCTGGCGAAGACGAAGCGCTTCACACCGTGGCTCTTCGCCGCCTCCAACATGTTGAAGGTGCCCTTGATGTTTGTATCGATATAGAGCTCGGGCTGCTCAATGCTCGGCCGGACCCCGGCGCGTGCGGCGAGATGGATCACCGCATCCACCGGTGCGGCGGCATAGGCGCGCTCCACGTCATCCTTTTCACGAAGGTCACCCTCTACCAGGGTGATCTGATCACGAATCGCGCGGATGTTCTCACGCTTGATGGCCGGATCGTAGTAGTCGTTGAAGTTGTCCAGGATGGTGACGCTGTGGCCATTTGCGAGCAACCGCTCGGTGGTGTGGGAACCAATGAAACCGGCGCCTCCGGTGATAAGAACTCTCATGGGTGGTGGTGAGAAACGTGGGCAGGCTTCGTAACGGCGTGGGCAGGGCGAGGCAAGCGAAAGTTGCCCGCCGTCCAATGCTGCCACTTTCCTCTGTCTATTGAGGCACCGGTGGCGGAGTCACCACCTTGGAAGGCCCCACCAAGGCGAGGACAACCGTGCCAATCAACCCCAGGAAGGTCACCGCTGCCCCCATGAGGAGCGAAAAGATGATCCGCCCCATGGCTGCGGAAAGGTGCGCCGGATCCGCCACTCCGGCGGTGCCCAAGTTCTCGAAAGCAGCGATGGCCCCAGCAGCAACCCCACACAACCCGACCATGAGAGGAAGGAAGGCGGCAGCAAAGTAAGCGATGATGGATGACACGCTGCGCCTGCCCACCAATGAGGTAACGAAGAGGGCAAATAGAAGAAGTGCGAGGAACAAGATCACCCAGGCAGACAATCCTCCTTCTTGCAGCAATCCCAGTAGGGACGGCTTGTAGACCACAACGGGATGTTCTGGAGAAGGCAAGGGTTCCATGGAAGCATCAAGAACAGGATGATGAAAATTCTGGCAACTCGAGCGCCCAAAGCATGGCGGTTCCGGTGAGGCGATGTCAATCCCTTCATGCACCGGCGCATGCATCACATTCTCCCCCCGCAAAACTTCCTCCCAAAAGAGGAGAATCCCATTGACTCTCTCCGACGAAAACAGCTAATCTTTTTTGAAATACACGGCGGCTCCATGTCTCCGTGACAAATTTTTGCACCATGGACAACAAGACACAGCCGACACCGCCGCCAGGACCGTCCCAAAAGACGGCTGCCGTGCCGCTTAAAAAGGAGACCGTACGCATCACCCTGCGGGCCCGTCCGGGTGCCGGGATGACCCAGCCGAAGGAAATGACCGCCCCCATTCCGCCGGTGGTCAATACCTCGCCGATTCCGCGCCCCATCACGACTTCCGTGACGCCCGCCGGAGCCGCTACCGCACGTGTGCCCACCGCTCCTGCGGCGCCTGCTCCGCTGCCGCCGATGTCGAAGACCGGCCCAGTGTCCATTGCCAGCAAGGCCACCGCGCCCATCCAGCTTCCCAGCTCCCCGCTGCCTCCGGCCGCCGCGCGTCCTGCCACTGCTCCCGTAGTGCTTCCTGCCGGTGCCCCGCAGCCCGCATCTCGCACGACCGCTTATGTGAAGCTGGACGCCGTCCCCGCTCCCGCAGCTCCTGGCGCTCCCCGTCCGCCTGCCGCCCCCCGCCCACCCGGCGCTCCCGCAGCTCCGCGTCCTCCTGGCGCTCCGGCTGCCCCTGCCGCTCGCGCTGCTGGCGCTCCCGCGGCTCCGCGCCCTCCTGGCGCTCCTCCCGCTCCCGTGGGAGCCAAGCCCCCGGGCGCTCCCGGTGCTCCTCCTCGTCCCGGTGGCGCGCCTCCCATGGCACCCACAGTTCCCCTGCAGAAGGCCCCCGGCGCTCCAGGCGCACCCAAGCCTCCCGGCGCAGGCGCTCCTCCCACCGGACCCAAGGTGGAGGCAGGCGCCAGCACCGTGCCGCTCGCCAAGGCTCCCGGCGCTCCGCCCAAGCCCCCCGGCTCCGGCACCGCTCCGATGGCCAAGACCGGCACTCCTGGCGGTCCTACCCAAGCTCTTCCCAAAGCCACCGTGCAGCTTGCCAAGGGCACCCAGCCCATGGCCAAAGGCGCCGTCGCCGCTCCCGCTGCGGCCGCCGCTGCCCGTCAGCCTAGCGAAGACAGCGCACCGCTTTATGATGAGAAGGATCCCGAGGCTGGCCTCGCTCCGCTCGCCATCGTTTGCACCATCCTGTCCGTGGCACTCGCGTTCATCGCCGTGGTCGGTTCTGGAACGGTCTTCAATACGCCCAATGACGACGAGGCATCTGCTTTCAGCATGCCCACGATGAATCCACCGTCTTGGGAACAGGAAAATCCTGACAAGCCCGGCACCTACCGCAGCACCTACGAGGACGATCTGAAGAAGATCCGCCAGCGTTACCAATAACCCTCCACCCCGACGATTCCCATGGTCTTTGCCTGGCTTCTTTTCCTCCTGTCGATCGCCATTCTTGCGCTCAGCATCCTGACCAAGAATCCGCTCTGAGGTCCACCCTCGGACGGTTCCGGTCACGATCGAAGACTGACTTCAAAAAAGCGTCGCCCCAGCGGGCGGCGCTTTTTTGTGTCCGCCAGCATTCGCAGGGGGCGGGAGGTTTCGGTTGATCCCATGCATCCTCTCGCCACGATGTCTGCGTAACCTTCAGCAACCCTAATTCTCTTTCCCATGGCCAGCGCAAACGTCGTCAACCTCACTGATGAAACCTTTGAATCCGAGATCCAGAAGGCTGAAGTGCCCGTGGTAGTGGACTTCTGGGCGGAATGGTGCGGCCCCTGCCGTCATTTCGCACCGGTCTTCGATCAATTCGCCACCGAGAACGCCGGCAAGGTGATCGCCGCCAAGGTGGATGTAGATAGCAACCAGAACGTGGCTGCGAAGTACAACATCCGCCAGATCCCGACTCTGCTCTGGTTCAAGGGCGGCAACTTCCTCGGCCAGACCAGCGCCATGTCCAAGGACGGCCTGCTGAAGAAGCTCGAGTCGCTCTAAGCGAAGACGCGTCCTCCATTGCCGGGCGGCATGAAAACGTCGCCCGATGTGCGCACGGCGCTCCAGCAGCACCCATGATCACTCTTTCCGACGCCAATTTCGAGGCTGAGGTAGGCAGCAGTTCGCTGCCTGTGATCGTGGATGTCTGGGGTGAGAACTGCGGCTCCTGCCGTGTCATGGAGCCAGTGCTCAAACAGATTTCCGACGAGCGTGAGGGGCAGATCAAGGTCTGCAAAATGAACTTGTACGACTCTCCCCAGACGGGTCTGCGATTCAACATCCGCGCCCTGCCCACGTTCCTGTTTTTCAAGGGCGGCGAACTCGTGGCCCGTCATTCAGGCTCCATGTCCAAGGATGGACTGCTGCGCATTGGCGGGCTCCTGTGACAGATCTGTTTCCACGTTCAACTTTCACGTCCAATCAGCACGGAAAGGCGCGGTCACCCCGCGCCTTTTTCATTTCCCGGCTTGATCCCTCCTTGCTTCTCCCCACCATGCGATCCCACACCGACAACGCATGATCCGCCTCATCACAGAGCAGGGACAGCTCATCGACTGGCAGGACCAGAAGCCCCATCCCCTGCCGGACAACCTGGTCTTTCTTGATTTGCTCAACCCTGCCAGGGCGGAGGAACTGGAAGCGGAACAGTGGCTGGAGTACCAGCTCCCCACGCGGGAAGAGATGCAGGAGATCGAGGAGTCCTCGCGACTGTATTCGGAGAAGGGGGCACTCTACATGACGGCATGGGTGCCGGTGGGGTTGGACACGCCCGTACCCGAGACCTCCGCGATCACCTTCGTCGTGAGTCCGGACACGCTCACCACCGTGCGCTATGCGGACCCCATGGCCTGGCGCGTGATTGCCGACCAAGTCCGCCGTCAGCATACCCTTCCGCTCAGCAGTGACGCCGTATTCCTCACGTTGCTGGAGGCCATTGTCGCACGCATCGCAGATACCTTGCAGAATGTGGAGGCGGACTTGCGCCGCATCGCGATGGAAATCTTCCGCGTGAATCCGAACAAGACCTCCGGCGGCGAGAGTCAATGTGACCTCAATGAAGTCATCAAGCTGCTCGGCCGCCACAACAGTCTCGTGGCAAATCTTCGCGAGTGCCTGGTCAGCATCGCCCGCATGCTGCAGTACTTCCTAAACAACGCCGCCCCCTGGATGAAGGGCGAACTGGCCGCGCTCTTCCGCAGCGTGGCGCGCGACGTGAAGAGCCTCGACGACTACACGAACCAGCAAACGCAGGAGATGAGCTTCCTGCTGGATAGCACGCTGGGCCTGATCAACATCCAGCAGAACCAGATCATCAAAATCTTCACCGTGGCCAGCGTGCTCTTCATGCCTCCCACGCTGATCGCGAGCATCTACGGGATGAACGTGGGTTTGCCGATTGCAGAGAATCCCATCGCATTCTGGGCCGTGATGATCATCATCGTTCTCTCCGCCATCCTGCCCATCGTCTTCTTCAAGAAGAAGAAACTGCTGTAGGTTTCTAGAAGAGACCGTCCCTCGGCAGGCGGCACAATGGACCAGTCCAGGTCTCAAGACCGGTAGTAGGATTCCCTTGGCGGCGGCGATTCCCCTGCGGTAAGGAATCGTTTCCCCGCCCCCTTTCGTTCCGCATGTCCCTCCGCTCCGTCCGCATCCTGCTGCTCGTGCTCATCGCACTGGAGGGAGCGCTGCTGGTGTTCGGTCCCCAGGCGAAGGACCACCTCCCGGCCATCCAGGCTGCTCTGGCAGCAAAAGAGAAGCCCGACTGGGACGACGATGCGTCCATGGGCATCCGTTACGCGGCATGGATCAATCTCGTCCTGCTTCTCGTGCTTTTGGGTACTGCACAATGGTGGGCGAAACCTTTCTCGAAGGCCAAGGCCTTTGCAGCAAGAGAACCAGCAACTCCCGGAGGATCCTCCAAAGACGCAAACGGTGGATTGGCGGTGGTGCCGCTTTGGGGCATCAAGGGATTGTTTTGGCCCCTCCTCCTTGTCGCTATTGTCACCTGCATCGCCGTCCGTCTCCCACTCGCCAGCAAGAGCCTGTGGTGGGACGAGTCCTGGGTGGTGCTGCAGGTCTCCCATGGCAAGTGGCGGCCAGATGCCAAAAAGCCGGGTCAGCTCAAGTTCGTCGAACACGATTGGAAACGCTGTGCCTTCTACTACCAGAAGCCCACGAATCACGTGCCGATGTCCCTGGCGCAGAAGGCCAGCTTCACGATTTCACGGGCCTTGACGCACACGAAGCCCGGCGAGTTTTCCGACCTCGCGGCCCGCATGCCGGCGCTGATTGCTTCCGCAGCGGCTGTCCTATTGCTCGCGCTGCTACTACGGAGATGGGGATTTGAGGGAGCTGGCATTGTTGCGGCTTTCCTGCTGGCGCTTCATCCGTGGTACATTCGCTACGGGGTGGATGCGCGAGCCTATGCCCTTGTCGTGCCCCTGTGCATCGCTGGCATGTTCGCGGTGACGCGCATCTTCCAGACGCGCGGATACAACGTACTCCCCTGGGTCGCTTGGGGGGCCATCGAGTTTGTCTGGCTGTGGGCCTATCCGAATGCGGCGGTCGATGTCACGGTGTTGAATCTTCTGCTCGCCTATGGAGTGCAGCGCTACAACGACATGCCGTGGCAGACCCTCGTGCGTTTGGCCGTGACAAATGTTTTCGCGGCGATGGCCTTCATCCAGATGTTCCTGCCGAACTTCATGCAGGCCACACGCTGGGCAGGCAATGAAACGGTCTCCCAGCCACTTACTCAAGCCTTGTTCAACAGTACCTTGAGTCAGGTGCTCCTTGGAGTGGAACTCGCCTGGCCTCCTACCGTGGAAGCAGCGGGCCTGGTGTCCAGCACACCCGGTATTGGGATGGCCAGTTTTGATGGAGCCATCTGGCTGCTGCTTGCCCTCCTCGTCATCCTTCCCTTCGCAAGGCATCGGTTTGCTCCGAAGGGGTCGAATGGGCCATGGTGGGTTCTCAGCAACCTGTTCTTCAGCACCAGCCTCTTCATGCTGATTGTGCGGAGTACCGGCTCCTACTTCTATCCGCGCTTCATCATCGCGGCGCTACCCTGCCTCATCGCCATCGTGTGCCTGCTGGTGGCTGAGGCCGTTCGGAAATCAGAACCCAAAGGACTGCCTGCTTGGTTGCCTCACCTGCGCCGATGGGTCGCCGTGCTGCTGGCATTGGGCCTGGCGATTCAGGTCTTTCCGTTTTGGAAGGCGCAAATCGAGGTGCTTGGATCTCGTCCGTACGCACCCCTCAGGGATGTGGCGACATACGTAGACACGCAACCGGCGCAACGGAAGGACGGACAGCAATTCCTGGTCGTTTGCTACGGTCATGGCCACGAAACCCTCCCCGTCTACCTGCCCACCGTGGCCAGCGCTGTTTCCAAGTCAGAACTGGAAAAGTACATGACCCAGGCTCGCGCAGAAAAGCGGGGCCTGCTTGTGATCCAAGGTCACACCGGGCACAACCGCAGCCTCATTCCTGACGGCTTCCAGCTTCTTGATGACAGCAAGCTTTTCAGGGAGATCAAGGCCTTCGCGGGGATCGATCCCGAATTCTATTACCGGGTGTATGAGATGGAGTGAGGGATGGAAACAGTGATGGCGGAGGAGTCGTCCAAGACTCAGCCGCCATCTCGCATCACTTCCTATCCCACCACATGTCACCACGCTATGCCATCGGCACCGTGGCTGGAGGGAAGGCACTCTCGTGCTCGTCCTTCGTTTCCTGGAGGCCGGACGTCTCGACCTGCATTTCAATAGGAAGCTCAAAGCCATCCGGCTTTACGGTAAGCATGGAGCACGGAGCATGTGTCACCACCTTCTCGGCGGTGGTGCCGATCAGCAGGGTGCGCAGGTTGGTCTTCCCCCGGGTTCCGAGCACCACCAGATCTGTCTTGGTAAGGTTCATGTGCTCGAGGATGCCTTCCCGTACATTCGCCCGATCCTTCACGAAGGAGTTCCATGTCAGGGTGCTTGGTGCCGTACGCATCAGGGGCCGGAGGAATCCATCCATCTCGTGCTCCCAATGCGCAAGGCCCTGCGGATCCACAGCTGTGAGAGGCGGGGCAAATCCGTTGTAGTCCATGGTGAGCGCCAGCACGGATTGATTGATGAGGAGGCAGTCCAGCATGGCGCCATCCAGCTCTGCCACGTTGCGTGCGGCAGTGACTGCCTTGGCCGAGGTCTCGGAAAGATCCACGCAGGCAGTGATGTGGCGGAATGGACCATCCATGCCCTCACGCACCAGCAGCACGTCTGCAGGAGCCTTGCGCATGCACTTGCTGGCCACCGAACCGATATCATTGGGCCCATGCTCAGAACCACGTGTCCCCAAGACGATGAGGTCTGCATCGAGGCGGTGCCGGGCGCCGATGAGCGCCTGGAAGGCATTGCCAACATCTAGTTCAATGCGCAGATGGTCGGAAGGGACGCCGGCATCTGCGATGAAATCCACCACTGTCTTATCGACGTGCTGGAAAAGGTCGAGATCATTCCAGTGATGCGCTTCCTTCATGGACTCGGCCAGCTTCGGATCGATCACATGCATGACAGTGACTGGGGTCTTGCCAGGGGAGGCGATGCGCGCAGCCGCATGCAGGGCGGCACGGCTTCCTGGTGAAAAATCGACCCCAACAAGGATGTGCTGGTAGGTCTTCATGGGATGAATGGGAAAGGGGTTTTCAACTGATGATGCCACCGGGGTGTACCTCACCCGCATTGCAGCTTTCTCTCATCCTGATTCGCATAGGGCAAAACTCGCGGATGGCCTGGCGCAGCGAAGCTCATGGGCGGCTTTCCTGCGTCCGCAGATTGCCCGAATGCTCAACGTCTGCTTACTTCATCCACTCCTTGAGGATCGAAAACGTTGTCTCTTGCTTCTCCAGCAAAAAGAAGTGTCCAGCCTCCGGAATGAGGTTGGCCCGCACGAGCCCTCCGCGCGCCCGTGCCTGTTGCACGCCGCGGTTAAAATAGCCATTCGAAACAAACTCCTCCTTCTCACCGGCGAGGAAGCACACATCCATGCCCTTCGTAAATTCCGTGAGCACCGTGTCTGGGGCGTATGCCGCGAGGCAAATCAGGCGTTTCCAGTCTTGAGGTGTGTCCGCGTACACCTTGCACGCCCCAAATCCACCTGCGGAGAGTCCCATGAGCACGGGCCTTGGCAATGATGTTCCTGTCACCGAAATAGTCCTGGTGATCGCCTCCTTCACATAAGCCGGAGGAATGTTCCCTGTGCTCATCCCATACGCTGGGCAGATGATCACTGCTTCAGGAAAGGCCTCCACGAGGACGTGCAGGCACCAGAGAAAGCTGCCGCCGTAGCCATGCAGGAAAACGATGCAGTTCGTGTCCTGTGTCACCTCGTTCGGCACGTACACGGTAGCCAGACCTTCCCTGGGTTTCGCTTCGCTATAGCAGTAGGGCAGCGCAGTGGGAGCTCGTTGAAACAGGGCGTCGCCTGCCATGAGCCTGTATCGCTCTGCCGTGAGGCGCTGTAGTTTCTCAGCATCCGCCTTCGACAGCCCGAGCATCTGGGGCTGGCTCAAGCTCAATGAGACGATGGCCGCCTCCGGCAAGGTTTGCACGGCAAGGCGGAAGGCCGGCAACCAGTCGCCCGCGCTGCCGCTGAGCTTCACGGGTGGTGCTGCGTGCGCACTCTCCCAGCGCACCTGCACCACCCTCTGCGCTGTGGCTGTGGTGCAGCCGCAGATCAGCGCGAGACAGCAAAGGACGGCACGCATGTATTTCTCATATCATGCCGCTCGGATTCCTCCAAGCACTAGTCCAGCTTGAGCGGGGGGGGTGGAGCCAGTTTGATCGGGCTTTGCGGCTGGCCTTCCTCTTCCATCACAGGTACGGCTCGTGGCACGACCTCTCCACTCTCATCCACAGGCTCCGCACGCAGGACGGGCAGCTCAGCATTGTAGGGATCATTGCCAATCACCGTGAGTCCCTTCATGCGGACGGAGGGCACGTTGAAGGCTGCAGGATTCATGGGGACAGTCTCCTGGGGCACATCCACACCAATGAGCATGCTCGCGAGTCCCGGGCCGCCGGTACGGTGAACATTGCAGTAGGTCTCAAAGTTCGACCCGGGCCGTATCACTTCTCGGTGCGTGCATCGCACCGCTTTCATGCCACCATTGACCGTGTCCGGCACCTTTTCATAGCAGGAGTCCACCGCCCGCAGACCGCTCTTGTTGCAGATCTCCACGAGCTGCGCCTCCTGGGGTGGCGCAATCTCCTCCGTCTTGTAGTCCTTCGACGCGGCGTTCATCGCGTCTGACCAGATGGGCAGTGCAATGCGATTGCTGAAGGCACCCTCATAGATGGGTTTCTGCTGGTCAAAGCCGCACCACACACCACATGTGACGGAGCTGGTGTAGCCCAAGAACCAAAGGTCCTTGAATTCATACGCCGTGCCCGTCTTGCCTGCGGCCGGGAAATCTTTGAGGCCAAACTCATCACGCGCCGGCCGTCCGGTGCCGCGATCGAGTGCCTCCACCAGGCAGGAGTGAGTCTGGTATGCCGCGATTTCATCCATCACCGGCACCAGGGGTTCCTCATCCTCTTTGATCTGGTAGATGACCTTTCCTTTGTCATCCGTGATGCGATGGATCAGCGTCAATTCTTTCGGACGTTTGCCCTTGTTGGGGAAGGTGCTGTAGGCCAGCACCATTTCATCCAGCTTGGCCTCGCTCACTCCCAGGAAGCTGCTCGGATAGTCACGCACAGGAGACTTGATGCCGGCACGGGCAACCAGATCCTTCACCGAAGGCAGACCAATTTCCAGCCCCAATCGCGCCGTCGCGGCGGTGCGGCTCTGCACCAAGGATTCACGCAGGGAAATGGTATCTCCATACACGGTCTCTTCCTGCTCAGTACCCCACTCCCCAAGTCGTCCGTCGAAGCCGCCAATCATCACCAGACGATTGTTGATGGGCTTGTCCTCCATCAACCCCGGCGGGTAGTACTGCGGTTTTTCAAAAGCGGCGGCATAGACAAAGGGCAGGAACGCCGTGCCCGTCGGGCGACGGGTCTGCAACGCACGGTTGAACATGCTGTCGAGGAAATCACGCCCACCCACCATGGCAAGCACGGAGCCGTCATGATTGTCGATCACCAGAGCAGCCGCCTGCAGATATTGCGGTGCGGGAATGGGCGTATTCGCGGGGATCTCCTTCGAGGCGATGCGCTTCTTCGCCAGATCCTTGATCTGGTGATACAGCTCATAGGTCTGGTGGGTATAACCGGGCCGCTGCTCCACCTCAGAAAGACGCTGACGGACGGACGCCTCCACCGCGCGCTGTAGTTTCGCGTCCACCGTGGCATAGATGTGGAAGCCGCCCGACTGCGCAGCCTCTTCACCGATGATTCCGATGGCCTGCTGGCGGATCTCCTCAGTCACATGGCTCAGGCGGGTAACGTTGTCCGGGGGATTCGTCACCACGGGCATGGCCTTGTACTGCTCTGCTTCGGCTTTTGAAAGGAGCCCCTCCTCGCGCATGCGATCGAGCACGTGGTCGCGGGCCTTCTTCGCACGATCTGGATAGCGCAGCGGTTCGAGGTTGTTCGGGCTCTTGATGATGCCGCAGATGAGGGCGCTTTCTTCCAGGCTGAGATCCTTCACGTCCTTGCCGAAATAACCCTGTGCCGCCGCCTGGATGCCGTAGAAGTTTCGACCAAAGAAGATCCGGTTCAGATACATCTCAAGGATCTCGGACTTCGTGTACTTCTCCTCGATGCGCTCCGCGATGAACCACTCCACGATCTTGCGCGTGTAACGTGCGTTCTTATCCCCGGCTTTTTCGAGTTCCTTGAGCTTGAAAGCATCTCGGGCGAGCTGCTGCGTGATGGTGCTCGCGCCCTGGGTTTCTTCACCCGCCTTGTAGTTGAGATACATGGCGCGCACGACACCCACCATGTCCACACCCTTGTGGCGGAAGAAACGCTCATCCTCCTGGGCAGTCAGCGCATCGATCAACCGAAGCGGCACCTGCTCGAATTTGATGGGCGTGCGGTTCAGCACAAAAATGCGGCCCAGTTCATCACCACGTCGATCGTAGATGAGACTGGCTTTTTCGATCTTGTGGAGATCCGCCAGATCGAAGGTTTCCGCTTGCTCGCGCAGCGGGGCGAGAATCGCCATGACAACACCCATGGCAGTGACGCCGGTGACGAGGCAAATGATGGCCAGAATGGCGAACCATTTGCGCCGGTAGATGGGCACGCGCCTGCGGACGACATTGCCTTTCCCGCGTTTGGACGGAGGCACCTTGCCTCCGAGCTGGCGGGCGATGGGGTTCACTTCAGGCTCAGGCATTTGGGGGCTGTTTGCGTTGCGATGGGGAAGGAGTATAGCCCCATACCGAGATATGGCCAACGCAAACCCTGTGCCGTCAGCCCAAGTACTTATTCGCAACCGGATTGCCGCCGCAGCTGCCGGTCGCCTCCCGTGGGCGGAGGTCATGCAGATTGCCCTGTACGAGCCCGGGATGGGGTACTACCGCCAGGGAGTGCGCAAGATTGGCCGCGAGGGCGATTTCTACACCAGCGTCAGCGCGGGGCCGCTCTTCGGCCAACTGCTGGCGGAGCAGGCCCGGCAAGTATGGGCGGCCATGGGCCGACCAGACGAGTTCACGCTCATCGAACAGGGAGCCCACGATGGTACCTTGGCGCGGGATGTCCTCGTCGGCTGTCAGGAACTCGACCCGGATTTCGCCGGGATTGTGCGGTATGTGCTAATCGAGCCGGACACCGGTCTCCGGGAGGCCCAACAAAGCACCCTTGCCCAGCACGCCCGCGTGACTTGGGTTTCTGAACTGGCCGGGCTCCCCTCCTCCCCCGCCGCACTCTTCCTTTGCAATGAACTGCTGGACGCCTTCCCCGTGCACCGGGTGCGCTGGGATGGGTCAGCGTGGCGGGAGTTGTGGGTGGCTCTGGATCCTCCAGGGGATGCCCCCTCTTCGGCCAAGCCACCCTTGCAGTTCGTAGAGGCTGAGCTCAGTCATGCCGCACTCGAAGCCCGTACCGCAGCGTTGGGCACGGCTTTCCCCACGGGCTACACCACTGAGATCTGCCTCGCGGTGGATGCCTGGGTGGAGTCGCTGGCCGCAGCACCCTTTGCCGGTGCGGTGCTCGTACTCGACTATGGGATGCCCGACACCGAGTACTACGCCCCCGGGAGGACCGATGGCACCCTGCGCCGCTACTTCCATCATCGCATGGATGACAAGGTCCTCGACGATCTTTGCGAAGCGGATCTCACGGCTGACGTCAACTTCACTTGTGTTGTCAAAACCGCGGAGAAAACTGGCTTGGAACTTGCGTCGTTTATCGAACAAGGACGCTATCTGACAAAACTTTTCGCCGACACCCTTTCCTCCCGACCGATGTCCATGGACGCCGCCACCAAGCGCCAGTTCCACACCTTGACCCACCCCGGAATCCTGGGTCGTAACTTCCATGCGCTGCTCCTCGCCAAGGGGGTGCCAGCAGCCCGCTTCCTGCCCCCGAACGAACAGGAAGCAGGGCGTCGGCGATTGGGGCTGTAACCTTGGCAGAGTTTTTCCGAACTCATCCTTGCCTCCAATTGCGCTTAGCTTTCTCCATCCCCCTTGGTCCCTTCAATGAGCCCCACATCCGAGCCAGTCGAGTTTTTCAACCGCTACACCGGGAAGACCGAGACTGAGGACATCTACGGCGAAGGGTTTTTGCGCTGGGCCTACGAGAGCAAGGCCGGACGTGCCGCACTATCCACGCTTGTGAAGCGGAAACTCTTCTCGTCTTGGTACGGGTGGCGCATGTCCCAACCCGCCAGCCGCTCCCGGGTGCTGCCGTTTGTGGAAAAGTATGGCATCAAACGCGAGGAGATGGCGGGCGAGGCGGAGTACTATCCCACCTTCAATGCTTTCTTTGCCCGGAAATTGAAACCCGCCGCGCGGCCTATTGCAGGGGACCCAGACACGGTGGTCTTCCCAGCGGACGGACGCCACTTCGCCATTCCCGATATTGCGGCGAGCGACGGCATCTTTGTGAAAGGCATCCCGTTTGATTTGCCTGCCTTGCTTCGCGATGACGCTCTCGCGCAAAAGTTTGCTCACGGCTCCATGATCATCTCGCGGCTATGCCCGGTGGACTACCATCGATTCCACTTTCCGTGCGCCGGCGTGCCGAGCGAGGCAAAACTCATCAATGGCCCGCTCTACTCGGTGAGTCCCATTGCCCTCCGTCAACGTCCTACCATCCTGTGGGAGAACAAGCGCTACCTCGTCCGCCTGCAAACCGAGGAGTTTGGCGAAGTCCTGTTGCTCGAAGTCGGCGCCACATGCGTGGGTACGGTGAAGCAGACCTATCGTCCCGGCGAGCGTGTGACCAAGGGCCAGGAGATGGGTTACTTCATCTTCGGTGGCTCCTGTTTCATCACGGTCTTTGAGCAGGGCCGGGTGCAACTCGCGCCGGATCTGCTGGAACACAGTGCACAGGGACGTGAGGTGTACTCGCGCATTGGGGATGTGGCGGCCACGGTCCCGGGCAAGGCCGCGGAGAAAGAGTCTCTCGCCTCTACGACTGAGCCAGGGTTCACGGAAGGAGATGCACCCGTGGAAGTGGGTGCAATCGATCCGACAGCGGGCGCAGCCTCGGAGATCTGATCTTCAGAGTCCCAAGGGCTCCCATGTGGTAGGATCATCTCGATGGATGTTTCTTCCGAATGACTTCTCGATGCGGCTTCGCTAGGTTTCACCAATGAAGTGGACGCGGCGAATTTTGATCGGGCTGCTCATTTTCACTGGGATGCTTATCGCACTCTGGTGGGAGGAGAACTGGCGTGGGCAAAAGTTGTGGGAAGAGTCGTGCGCCCGCCTTCGAGCTGCGGGCGAGCCCGTGGAGATCGCAGACATTATTCCTCCGATGATTCCAGACGAGGAGAATGTAGCTGCCGCGCCGATCTTTGCGGAACTTTTCGGCGATCCGGAGGCTGCTCGACTTCCCAAGATTTCCCGATCTTTGCCAACACAGGTTGGAAAGGCGATCCAGTCCGGGAATCGGGGGATATCCCCTGACGATTTGACAGTTCTGGAGGAATATCGGAACGACCTGCGCGAGCGGTTCCCACGAGACGTTCCCGACACAGCCATGAGCGCAGCGGACGAAATACTGCACTATCTCAAAAGGTGGGACGTGGATTATCAGGAGATGCTTTCCGCCTTAGAGCGGCCCAGATGCCGCTGGCCTCTGGACTATGAAAGTGGTGTGAAAATGGACTCCCCACACCTGGTTCCTCTGGTTGGTTTTACAAACTTCATGCGGCTTCGACTGCTGGCTCTCGCGGCAAACGACGACGGCGAGCAGTACACGAGGAACCTCGTCGCCATGATGAAGCTCGATCGGACGATAGGCGAGCGGCCTCAGTCGTGGCTTGCACAATTGGTTTCTAACGCGATGGCCACCGTCACGTTTAACACATGGCAGCAGACACTTGCTCGTGTACATCTCAATGACGAGCAACTCAAGCTGCTGCAGGACGAGGTTTCCAAGTACTCCTTGGAAAGTGTGCGTCTGGCCTTGCAAAACGAGCATGTGATCGGAGCGGAGACGTTTCGCAAGCTGAGTGGGGCAGAGATGGTGGAATGGATGGATGAGCTGGACTGGATGCCGAGTGCAAATGGGAAAGCAATGCAGGAGATCAAACGTGGTGTTTTCCGCGCGGGAATGCTCCTGCGCCCGCAGGGCTGGACATTGGCGGAAGCTGCACTGGGACAGGACTTCTCTTTTGATGAAGAGCTCCCTTGTGTCGATCCCGTTCGCGGTGTCATTGATGCAGCCAGAGTCGAGTCGTCGAGGCTCAAGGGAGAGCAACTGAAGAGTTCACTGTCCTGGTTCTCCATGGGACGGCATGCTCAGAATCTTGCGACGTTTTCCTCACTTATGGAAAGGACATCGCGAGTGCATGCACAAGCAAGGCTGGCACTCCTCTGGTGTGCGATCGAGCGGTGTCGGTTGCGGCATGGGAAGCTACCGCCCTCTACAGAGGCACTCGTACCAGAGTTTCTTGCTGCACTTCCGGTGGACGTCATGAGCGGAGGAGCGATTCGTTTCTCTCCCAAGCAAGGCGATAGCTATGTTCTCTATTCGTCGAGTTGGAATCGTGGTCACATCCGCAAGAGTTCCACCGAT
Source organism: Roseimicrobium gellanilyticum (assembly GCF_003315205.1). NCBI lineage: Bacteria > Pseudomonadati > Verrucomicrobiota > Verrucomicrobiia > Verrucomicrobiales > Verrucomicrobiaceae > Roseimicrobium > Roseimicrobium gellanilyticum. Next base: position 159,236 of record NZ_QNRR01000014.1, read on the forward strand.
GGCCCTGCCAAGGACGACTGGACTTGGCCGTCCGAGCCAACCTTGTTGAAGACAGAGGCAGAGGGCAAATCCGAACCAGGATCCACGACAGGCCGCAAGCGCTGACGTCGTCTGGTCTGTCGACTCGTCACTACCTCCCCACCCACAGGATCCCCACCGCATTCGGGGTGATGTTCTTCTTCATGGGAGTGAGCTTCGCCACTTCGAAGGTCAACGCTGTGGGATCATACTGGTCGCGGATCTTTTGGGTTTCATCCGTGAGCTGCTGATCCAATGCCTTGAGCTCTTCGCGGTAGCGCTCGACTTCCTGTTCCGCGTTGGCGACGTCGCGCGATTCGCGGAAGACACTGCCTGCCCGATTGACGTTGGTCGCGCTCACGACGCTGGACTTCCTGCCGAAGAGAGCGCCGAGCAGCGAGGTGCCAATCGTGGCAGCCGCGCTCCATTTTGCGCTGCTGGCCTGAGCTTTCTGCGCATCAACCTTCTGCATGGCGCGCGTAGCCTTGTCCTCAATCGACTTCGCCTGCTTCATCATCGTGGCGCGGAGCTCTTCCACTGCTTTGTCGCGAAGCTCACGGGCCACTTGTGAAACACGCACCCGGAAGTCGGCTTCGCTTTCACCGAAGTTGGAATAGGCTTCCAGCAGGGGACTGTATCGAATCTCAGCTTCGTAGTTGGCATAGACCCAGTTGGTCAGATCCTTTTCGATGGCTTTCCAAGTGGCGGCCTTTTGTGCAGCACTCGGCAGATCACCAAAGGAGGCGCCATCTTCAGGGTCACGATCCAGAGTGGTGAGATCGATGTCGCGTGGCACATCCAGGAACTTGTCCCAATTCACCTTGGCGTTGGCGGCGTCGATTTCGTTGACCAGTGTCACCGTGGCGCGACCACTGATCTTCTTCTTGGCGTCATTGAAGAGGACCGTGGCGGAGCGCAGCATGGCGGGTACATAGTTGGACCCCTTCTCGCTCTGGAAGTACTCCACGGCGGGCTCGGGCAGCTTGGGGCGGAAGCCGGAGCCGGCAGCGGGCGCTTCGCTCGTCTCATCCTCCTCGCTTGAAGGTGGCAGGAAGCCCGCATCTTCATCATCTGCCTTCTTCTGCTTGGGCAGGGGCGGTGGTCCGGACTTCGCGGTTTTCTTCAGCGTGGAGCTCTGCATCAGCGCTGCAAAGGCCTCTCGCTTCGGGTCTACGAGCGACTTGATTTGATTGCGCGACAGCGGGCCGCGCAGATAGGTCATGACCCAGCGCACATTGAAGACCACGGGATGATCTTCGTGCACGTTGTTCATGAGGAAGACGCGGTTGCCCAAGGCGGAGAGGAGTGTTTCCATCTCACTGCGATTGAACTTGGCGTTCTGCGAGCTGGCAGCGCCTTCCAGGCCATCGAGCACGCGGGCTTTGTCGCGCTCCGTCTGGAGGCGGCCTAGGAACCAGGTGCCGATGTTGGAGAGGGCCTTGTAATCGAGGTCCACCGGGTTCTGCGTTGCCAGGAGAATGCCGAGGCCGAAGGCACGGGCCTGCTTGAGCAGGATCATCATCGGCTTCTTACTCGGCGGATTCGCGGTGGGCGGCAGGTAACCAAAGATTTCGTCCATGTAGAGCATGGCACGAAGACTGGTGGTGCCGGATTGCTGGCGCATCCAGCCCAGGGTCTCGTTGAGCAGCAAGCTCACGAAGAACATGCGCTGCTCATCACTGAGGTGTGCAATGCTGAAGATGCTGACGCGTGCCTTGCCCTCAGGAGTATAGAGCATTTTCTGGATGTCCAGCGGCACGCCCTGCAGCCAGCTTGCGAAGCTGGGGGAAGCAATGAGGTTGTTCAACTTCATCGCCACCTCGATGCGCTTCTTCTCCGAGAGGAAATCATCGACCGCAACTACACCGACCTTTTCGAAAGGCGGCTGCTGCACGAGATGCACGAGGCTTTCAAGAGTGACGTCCTGCCCCTTCGCCCAACAATGGGTGAAGATGTTTGCGAGGAGGATGTGCTGTGGGGACTGTACGGGGTCTCCCTCAACGCCGGCGAGGCTGAGGAGGCTGGTGGAGCAACTCTCCACACGCTCCTGGAAGATTTCAGCGTCCTCGATGATCTCCGCCGGCGGCGCGGCGAGCGAGGCGACAATGCTGACAGGAATGCCAGCGCTGCTTCCGGGGGTGAAGATGTTGATATCCACCTTCTCGCGAAGCTTCTGGATGCGTTCCGCGCTCTGCCCCCACTCTCCAAGTCCCTTGGCCCAGAGCTGAGCCTGGGCGGTGGCGTATTCGGTGACGGATTGCCCCTTCTTCTGGGCGTCTTCCGGATTCACCCAGGGTTCGAACTCACTGCCTTGGAGGTTGGGAAACTGCAGAAGGAAATTTGCGATGTCACCCTTCGGGTCGATGGCGAGCACAGGAATGCCGTCCATGGCGGCTTCTTCCAGAAGCGCGAGGCAGAGGCCTGTCTTTCCTGAGCCGGTCATGCCCAGCACGACGCCGTGCGTCACCAGGTCCTTGGAGTCGTAGAGGACAAGATTGTCCTTAAGGGCTTTGGTCGCGACGTCGTACTCACGACCGAGGTAGAAGGTGCCGGGCTGCTCGTAAACTTCCGGTTTTATTTCCATGGGGAGGAGGGGTGTTGGAAATCCGGTTTAACTGCAAAGCGCAATTCGCTCAATGCTTTTCCTGTGAAGGAACCTGTATGGAGTAGCAGGTGCGAGATAGACCCTAGGTCGGTGGGAGATGCCATGCGACCCCTGCCATCGGCGGGAGAACCGCCTGTTTATCAACCACGAGGGCGCTGGACCAACCTCCGCCGTCCTCCAAACCTGGGTTGGAGAGTGTTGGGGCAGCGCCTGAACCCTGACAAGGCTACCGGTGCACCTTGCGCATGCGCTGCACCACAGGGGAAATTGCAGCCAGCACCAATCCGCCAACCTTAAGTGACCGCTCGAGGTGGGCTCGCTGCGACAGCGCAGATTTCTGCGGTGCGTTCGTCCAAGAACCTCGAGACTTCGGGATATGCACTGACGGACCTCATGAGCCGGAACATGCGGAGCGGCCGCTTGACCCAAGATGCAGCGAAGAAGAGCCAATCGATCATCGTCGCGTGCCGGAAGAGAAACTTGAGCTTCCCTGCCAATATGGAGGCAATCACCAAGGTATTCGAGGAGCGCACCGGCCACCCCTGCGCGTTTTTCCAAACCTGCGCATAGTAGGTGTCGCTTGCATTGACATGGCGCAGAAAGCTCCGAGCCAAAAGGATGCTCGCTTGGGTGTCTTCCGTAATCGTGGTTTTGCGGGCTGTCTGGCGCGTTAAGGCAAAGTTGGCGAGGACTTCAGGCTCCAGGATCAGCGGCCCTGGATAGAGGCGCTCACGTGCTGGATCGATGGCGAAAAACGGAAGGGTTTCAGGCACAGGCCTTGTCGTGAAGGAACTCGTTCTCACCACCATGGATCCGATTGAATGGAGAGCCTGGTAAACCTGCTTTGGGTCGGCCCACTTGAACACAAACGGTTCACGGTAGATTTCACGGTCCCACACGGTCCTGTCGGTTTTCTCCCACGTGCCGTCATCCTGTTCCTTCCAATACCTCATATTGGCCCAAGCCAAGCTCGCCTCCGGACTGGTTTCGAGCAGTGCCATGAGACGCTCGAGCAGCCTGGGTTCCCACCAGTTGTCGTCTTCAAGAATGCTGAAGAAGGGCTCGGAGATGGGTTTAAAGAACAGATTGAATGATTTTACGGGCCCGTAGTTTTGGGGATGAGGCCGGTAGATGAAACGGGGATCGTTGAGCTCTTTTACCAGTTCACCCGGAAAGGGGTCATCGGGGGCATCGTTGTGAAGTTCGCACACCCAATCTTGGAAGGTTTGCTCCAGCAAGCTGGAGAGGGCGCGCCGCAGCAGTTCGTTTCTGCGATAGGTTGTCAGATAAACTCTACACTTGGCCATATCTCATGGGGAAGGCGGATGCAATACGTCGTACCGGCTCTTGCGATTTGGAAGATTGGCAATGGCCTGGGGAGAGACGAACGGGCAGCATTCAGGCACTTGATTGTGTGTGCTGTAAAGCAACAAGGCCGTTCCATTTCTGGAACGGCCTTGAATGAAATAAACTGGCGACTGCCTACTTTTGCGTGACCTTTCGTCAGGCTATCATCGGCTTTGCA
>NZ_QNRR01000015.1 GCF_003315205.1 Roseimicrobium gellanilyticum
GCCCAACGCACCTTTGAAGGTTTGGAAGCAGCCGTCGCGCAAGCACTGGACACGTTCTCACCAGAGCACTGCGCCAACTTTCTTCGTCATGCCAACTATGCGACAAATTAAATAGAAAATGCTCTAGAATTCCCTGCTCACCAGATATGCGCCTGTTTTGACTCACTACGACAAATTATTTCGAGCTATAAAATTTCAACTTGGTTTCCCCAGCATCAGTCTACGACGACCAAGGTGCGATCGGCATCGTATCGACACCCATGACCGACTTGTTGGATAAAGGAACGCACATCACGCATGCAAGTTGAACCTAAGCTTATATCCTTGATGAGAGACAACGTCTCAAAACGGGGTTACAGAGGGAGGAATGGTGCATCGATGGAGCAATTTGCACGAAAACTTTGTTTGCGAAGGCGCACTTGGTGCTATCTTCCCGGCAATGGAGCTGGCAACGGACCAGAGTGACACATCCGTACACACGAGTGTCTCCGATACAAAGTCGGCAACGACATCGACGGTTCTGGCATCCATCTCCGGACGCAGAATGCTCGATTTGGTGCCAGCACTACGTGCGTCAAAAATCATGGCACATTCCGAGTGGAAGCCCACAGGAACGGCCCGCCTCTCAAAGGTCAACCCCTGAAGCCAACATGATTGTCTCGTTCCTTTTTCGTCCATTCATTTTCAGGATTGAAGAAGGGCAAAGGAAGTGGCGCAAGCCCCGGGCAAAGCCATCATTTAGCCAGGCAGGGAAAAACTTTACCGACATGGTATTTGGACTTTACTTCACAAGGCTACCGAGCAAAATGCGCGCTCGAACCACTCCCCGCTGCGCCTTTGTGACTCCTGAAATCGACATCGAGAAAGTAGAGAATGCGATCAAAAAAATGAGCCTCGTGCGTTTTTCGATCTTCCTCGCCAAACTAGGCTTAGATGAGGATGAATTTTGTGATTCATGGGCGCCAGCGGAACGCCTGCGAGTGTTTAAAAAACTAAGGGCGAGTGGCGAGATCACATGGGAACAAGTGGTATCCAAATTGACCAACCCGAAGTCTTTCATAAAACAGACCCCTCAGGGGCCGGGGACCAGCCCAACATGCGTGAACGTGCTCGCAGATCTTCAGCGCTCTCATTCGTTGCTCGATGCAGCCATGTTCGCGCTGAAAAATCTGCAGAAGGGCTGCAACCTGAATATGCCCCCCGGACATGTGTAGCGCTGGAGAAAAACATTTTCCTTGCGCCCCGCCCCAGTCTCTTTACGCTGCGCGCCGCTTTTTTAACCACTCCTATGTAACCCCTCGACATGCAAGCTTCTGAAACCCCACAACAAAAATACCTCCGTACTGAGGCTGTGGAGAGCTTGTATTTCATAGGTGGCCCTCCTCAGGACGAGCAGAACATGTGGGAGGATCTCCTGGATATACTCAGGGGCGGTGTGTGGTTGGATATTGAGATAGTTCTCAGCGCACTCGAACACGAGCTGAATCTGCTCAGAGAAGGTACCGGCCAGCGTGACACCCGCAAGCGGGCAAGCTGCCTCGCCAAGCTGAGGCTCGCGATGATCTACGGGCAAATTCAATCCGCTCCCGAGATCAACCGCAATGATCCCGATACCGCCCTCTGGGAGTGGGTCAATGAAACGGCCCCGGTTTTTCCACTTTTCAGTGCACCAGGCCGCACTTTGGTAGATCTAGCCGTACTTCTGGAGTACGAGTTCGATTATATCCGGGACACCATCATCCCTGAGATAGTGAGGAAGACGAAGGCATTAAAGCGAGACGCCATTGAGATGGCAGTTGCCCGCCTGGCCACGCCCTATAGACAAATCAGGAGGGCCAAGCCAAACGTGCGGCGTCTCTTTGTCAGTTCAGTGCTTGTCCCCAAGAATACGCCTGCCAACGGAAGACCTCTTGCTGACGAGGTTCTACGGGACATGTACCCAATGTTCCAGAACTTCGGAAAACGCCGGTCACGGGAGCATTCACGCGACACAGTGGAGCAATCGTCAGATATTCAGTCTGCCTGAGCAGCATTTCTTTTGCAGCCTGACTACGGGCTCAATGGACGACACTCCCTTCCGGGCAGTTTGGTGCGTTCCATGATGCATCCATCCCGCTTGCGGCCATATGTGCCGCCGCCATCAGGGTGAGATACATCTTGGTATACCACCCAAGGTGCCTGTTGCTGAGCCCCCACTCGTCCCTGGAGTTTGCTGCCGTGCCCTGAAGGGGGCACGGCAGCTAAATTCACATGCAGCGTTTACTCACGGCTTCACGGCTGGCGAGATTTACCGCGAGAGCGATTGCTTCAGAAGGGCCTCCAACCGTCGCGACTTGTTGCGGGAGGCCGTATGCCAGAATGTCTTGAGCAGGGCAATCTGGCGCTGCAGACGCTGCCTGCGTTTCTGGGGACGGCAGCAGAACAGGAAGCTGTCCTTTGGACGAATAAGATAGTCGCTGTACCTGACACCCGGATCTCTCTCGGGATCGAAGAGAATCTTGCCCGAGTTTGGATCCATGGGCACGTGGATTTCTGTCTTTTGATCATGACCGAGTGCAGCCATGCGCAACCGGACTGCGACACCGATGGCGATGGTCAGCAGATAAAAGGGCTCCACCCCAAAGTTGGTGCGCTTGTCACTTGGAGTCTGCGGGATCTTCCCGTTGATATCTTCGATCACGTGAACCACAGGCATGCCGAGACACTCGTCTTCCTTCAGTTCCTCATAGGAACGCGTCTCCAACTGGCGCATGCGCTTATGCAACTCATTGATGATTTCGGGAGTTGCCACGCTTCCACTCTCCCCTGCCTCCATCCCTACGTCCTGATAGTTGTGCATGCGGGCAACGAAACGCATGTAGACAGTCGTGACATTCGCCATGAGAAACGGCAGCGAGTGGCGTGAACAGGACCAGAAGTACTCGAAGATAGAGTCGAGGAACCTGTTGTCAGGGTCGTTGCTGATATAAATCCTCTGCTCATAGCAGACGCGCCCCTCCTCCCTGCAAAAGTCACGGTAGCGCTGCGCCAATTCATCAGCATCCAGGGAGCGGATGGCATCGCGGGTCACGCTCTCGTTCACGAACACGCCCCAGCCCTTCTCCTCAGCGATACCCTTCAACTTGGTGAGGCATTCCACGACAATGAATACTTCAAAACAGAAGGCGAGATAACCCTGGTAACGGCTGCTCAAATCTGCACCGTGTCTGGTGGCGAGAGCGAAGCCCAGCATGGAGTGACGGGCAAAGACCTTGGGGTCATCACGACAGACCAGCAACGTGGTCAGCGCGTGGGTGTAGATTTCATTGAGCAAATCTTCCGTAGGCGTCTTCAAGGGCACCAGCGGGAGAAGCGGAGGGACATCTTTCCCCCGCGGCGTGCGGTGCTCCGCGAAGACGATGTGCCCCACCTCATGGATGAAATCCAGGTACGAAGCCACCACGCAGAGATGCGGCACATCCGACCGGATGATGGCAAGGCGGGAGAGATTCTCCGTGCCAAGCCAGAGTGAAGTCGCCACAATCTCCGGCTCGAAGTCGATGCGGTTGACCACGCCAAACACGTCAAACCGCGGCATCTCATCAGCGGGATGCTCGGCCTCATCGCTAAAGGTGTTTCGCGGAAGCGCGAAGCGTTTCACGAAACCCATGGCCGATTTCACCAGAGCATCGGCGCCTGAAATCAACTGGTTCAGACCGCCACGAAAGTCGACATCCATATCACGATGCGACTCCTCTGGGAACGCGTGATAAAGGCGCTGCTCCATGGCCCGGTGGAGAGCACTGACGTAGCGGGAGATCTGCGCCACGACTTCCGCCGGCACCTGCCGCAAAATCGGCGGCTCATCTCCGTCGGGATAGGGACCACCGAACAACTCGGGAATATGGTTCATCAGCGTCTGGTAGAGGCTGGAAAAGCAGTCATGCAGATCCAGCACCGTATCAAACACAAACGGATTGGCGAGGAGCGTGGAGTAATTCTGAAACAGATACTGCACGGTGCGAACCAATGAATTGGGCAGCAGATAGCTCTTGGGTCTATGGCTCAGGGCGCAGGGGCAAAAGCCATGCTTCTCCAGTTTACGGTCTCCAAGTACCTGCTGCCTGAACTTGATGATGGCGATCTGGTCCTCTGCTTCGCCACGCAGTACCTCCGGCGCATGATGGACCAGATTGTCGGTGTCGACCATGCGCCAGCGAATGATCGGCAGAATCTTTTGCAGGACCGGAAAATGTTCATGCAATTCACGCCTGAAAGCACCCCTGTCAGGGACAGGCACTGTGGGCCACGAGGTCAGGCCAACCAGATGGCGCGGCATCATGCCTCCCGCCCCCGCGGAGCTCATACTCATAATGAGCGACCGAATCTGCAAAAAGGCATCCCCAGTGCGCAGCAGACGCTTCGAATCTGCTGATGGGGAGCACTGGTGGATGAGGAGATCCGCATGACCCATGAGCTGCTGGTAGTATTTCTTGGGCCGGGGTGGAGAGCCGCCTTCCGCGTCGCGTCGCTCATCCATCTTCTTTTGCAACTCCTTCAGCGCTTCATCCAACTTCTGCTGATGTCCCACCGCGATGTTGGTAGACGACACCAGGTCAATGAATCCCCGAATGCCGCTGGACGCAGGCTCCATGAAGGCATCCGCCCTGACAGCCAAGGTCGTTCTCGTCCAGCGCAGGGCATGGCTGAAGACCACGCTCTCATCAAAATTGGCAGGGGCGCCTTCCTTCGTGTCGTTCAGAAGCTCCTTCGCCCCCTGAAGCCAGCGCTGTGACTGAATCTTCGTCTTGGACATGACGCCCAGGCGATCCAAATCTTCAAGTGTCAGGCCCTGGACCCTGGAGAGGATGGCGGCAGCGATGGTGAAGTTGTCGGTGGCGATGAGCATCCCAATCTCCTCCTGCCCCTGGAGATCCAGCAGAGTGATCCGCGTCGCCTTGACGGAACTGTCTTCGATTTCAAACTCGGCCAGATGCCCACCCTTGGCCTCGCTGTACAAGACATCCAATGCCGCCAGGCAATCCTTCACAATGGCACGGAAGATGGCCGTTTGGAATTCAATGCTCTGCCCCAGCAGACCAAGAACGCCAAGCTTGATGCGGCTAAAAAGAAGGAGTGGCGGAAGCCTCCGCGGCGCCTCCTGTGGCACAGGATTGTCCTGCGTCTCCAGCGCCTCTGTCCCATCCTTTGACTTGGGAAGCCCCTGTTTGACGAAGTCGATCACATCCACGATGCAATCGTCAAATTCCGATGGGGCATCACTGGTGTCTTTCAGGCTTTCCATCGTGGGAGCAAAGCCCACCGCGACTTCCTCCACGGTCGTTGAGCACTGCGCCGTAATAAAGTGGATCGGGTCCAAATCATCCAGCAGTGTCATAAGCAAAACATCCGCGTGACCCACCGGCAAATAGCCCAGAGGCTCAAAGAGGCAGGGCTCCACCTTTTCCCGCTCATCAGGATACGCGGCCGCTGAGTACTCATTCACCCGGCTTTTGAAGGTGTGGCAGATGTGCGCAATCTCCTTATGCACGCGCTCGAACGATTCATCGAGCCCATCACCGCCCTTGGGGGTATCCAGAACCGCCTGCCGTCGTGACCATTCTGCGTCATGGCCTGTGATTAGACAAACTACATCAGAATATTTGATCGAGCTGGCTTGTGGGGAGGTACGACTGGACATGATTGAGCGACCCGAGATGTGGCAAATTATTTTGCCGAATCAAGCATTAAACTCGCCCTTCCGTCTTGCACTGGACCATCGACCAACTCCAGCGGGAGCACGTCGCCAGTTTCACTGGCCACTCCTCGGCGCGCGCCAGGCCATTACACGGCATTTTCGGAGCAAAACGTGGATTCAGTTTCATCCGACTGGTGAGTAGAACATTTAACATCAACCGTGACCACAGGAGCCCTCCAGCATCTCGATGAGGTGGTCCAGTGTGGCGCGCTGACACTCTGCCCTGAGAGCCGTATAGTCGCGCAGCGCCACCTCGGCTTCCGGGCTCATGCCCGGTCCGTTTTTGGCAAGGCTTCCCTTCGCATGCTCCGCCCGGGCTGCGAACACTGATGCATGTCGGTGCTGCAGCCGGCATGGCACGGCGATTGAAGCATCCTCCCTGAGCGCGGGAAGCAGGCGTTTAAGTTCCTCTGCAGCCGTTTTCACGGGATCTTTGAAATGCGCAGGCAGCTTGCTGCCGTGAAGCCAGACGTGAGGTGACTGTCTCCCAGTGAATTCTACATCGTGGACAGCTTCACGCAGAGCAAGCTCAGCTCCTGAAGCTGCCCCGCATGCGGGATCCAGCACTCCAGATCTGCCGCCTCCTCATGCCACATGGCCCGCGCGGAAGGTCCTCTGGACATCTCGCGAGGGACATGGATGAGTGGGCTCCCACCATGGATGCGGACAAGGCCCCTGAGGACGACAGCTCTCCCGACTTCAGCGATCCCCAGGCCGGGTGGGATGAGGAAAAGCGCGCGCGATTGGAGCGTGTGAATGATGAGGCGATGCGCGCTGCGGTGGCCACGATTCAAAACTCCGGACGTGAGGGCAGAGTCGGCCGGATGGACTTCATGGGTGACCGGCACCGCATGTACATGGGCATGTACATCAAGCGTGATACCGGAGACCTGGAGCCATGGGCGGTCATCGGGGACCATTGGGACAAGTTCGGGAAGCTCGCACCCGAGGTGGTGTTCCTGGCGGAGGAGCGCTCGTGGACACTCGGAGCGGTGATTGGACCCCGCCTGGGTCTCCGCTTGTGGCCTTTGCTGAGCCCGCGAGCCAAGGCGAACTACCTCGCAGGCACATCGCTGCTGACTGAGATAGAAAAGCGACTCGTGCTGATGCCTGAATACTCGGACATGGAAGTGGATTGGGATGCGGACAGCCTTGCGGCCTTTGTCTGCAATGCGATCTACTACGAGAAGAATGATCGCTTCCTGCGCGCCGTGAGTGGCCGGGACCTGCGAGCCATGACCATTACACGCAACCGCGATGGCCAGCATGGGTGGGTAGCAGAAGACATCCCCGAGCCGGAGCGCAGGCTGGTGGATGTCTTCTACGAGTGTGCGCTCCGCTCCATGAATGTGCCGGTCTTGAAATACTGCCTGCAGCATGGCGCAGAGCCCAATCCCCTGCTGGAGACCCGGAAATACACCACCAGGTGGTCGACCGCCTTGTCCTATCTCATGGACAAGTACAACGACTCCACGGGTTACCGCACTCATCCCAAAGGATTGGTGGACCTCATCCTCCAGCACCACCCCGCCGGTGAGGGGCACCCTCTGGAGGGGCTGAACCGGCCACTGTATATGGCGTGGAGTAACAAAAGGCTGGATGCGGTGGACCGTCTTCTGGATCTGGGTGCGAAGTTCGAAGGTGGATTTTTCGCCCGCACACCTCTATCGCCCGAAGTGAAGGCACAGGTGCTGCCACCGTCTGTCTCCCGAATGGCGGTGAGCAACGAGTTTGGACTCTCCATCAGGGATCGAGCAAAGCTGAATGAGCTGTGGGAGGCGGTGAGCGATGCGATTCCCCTGAGCCCATGGCATGAGGTGCCCTGGTACGAGGGCGGCTGGTGCGCCTATAAGATGTTCGGCAATTTCATGGGGACCGTGCTGTATCGGAATGATCCCACCTACCTGCAACGCTTTCTGTCCAGGGGGATGCCGCTGAAGCTGACACTGCCGGATGTGGTCTACGCCATGCATCGCGATCCCAGAGAAGCCTTCTCTGCGGTGCTGCGAGCGAAGGGGCTCAACCCTGATGCTACCATCGCCCGCCTGCGGAGATGCATGTCGGTGCTGCGTCCGGCATGGCACGGCGATTGAAGCATCCTCCCTGAGCGCGGGGACCGGGCGGATTGCGATTCGTGGGGTGAGGTCTGCAACCCGGCCTCCTGGTCTTATCCCATGAAAACGCATGTACTCCAATCCCGTTCTGCGGCGCCGCTGATGCTGGTCATCACCGCGTGCCTGTGGGTGTGCATGAGTCTGCTGTCTCCCTGTGCGGCGGCGGACCCGGCGAGAAACTTCTGGTACACGGTGACCATCAGCAAGGTGAATACCACGGAGTCCTTTACCGGCTCCAGCGACCTTTCACCGGAAGAGTTCGCCGTGCGCGTGGCAGGCTCCACACCGGTGCTGCTGGAGAATCTGCGGGTGGAGGCGCTGATACCGGGCGATGACGCAGTGAAGTGGCACGCGGTGGTGGAGAATCCGAATGTGTACCTGATGCCACGCGCCGTGCTCTTCTTCCAGGAACTGCGCCGGGACCCACTGCTGGAGAGACCGGTGACGCCAGCAACGTTCCGCTCGGTGAGATGATGATGCGATGCGAGGGAAACGCTCGACGCTGGCGGAGTGGGGCTTGAGGTGAAACGCAAAGCAGCGAAGCAGCACCAACGGATGCGGAAAGGCATGCGCGAGACATGTCCTGGGTGTGGTGCTGAGAATTGTCTTTCCTGAAGAGGACGGTTTTGGTTTTCTAAGGACTGAGGCGCATCTCGCGCCCCCGCATGTCATGGATAAGGAAAGTGCTCCAGAAAACCATGCCGATATGGCTGCGGTGGCAGCCGCCATGGAGTTGCGGGACCGGAAGGAGTGGGCACTCATCCTACTGGTACTCAGTGTCGTCACGGCGCTGCAGCATCCTTTGGTCATCACCTTCCCGATTGCCGTCGCGTTCTTTATCGCAGCAGCAGTGATGCGCTTCCGGCGCCGGCGGGCACACCTCGTCACGGCTGCCGACGGCACCGTCTTTGTAATATTCAAGTGACGCGCGTCTACTGACTACTCCCCTCCCCTCACCCTGCCTTGTCGCGGCTCTGCATTTCAAGGTCCTCTTCCGCGGCGGTGAGACGCAGGAGGAGGTCCGCTTCTTCCGCCCACCAGGATTCCCGGCTGGTGTCCACACAGTGCTGATGGACGTCCAACAAGCTTTTCACAAACCTCACACGCCAGCGGGCGTGGTCGAGGTTGTCCTTGAGATGGAGACGGGGGTCCATCAGAGAGCACAGGGGTTCTGAGTGGGTTCGCGCGTGGAATTTCGTATGGTCTCCAGAGGGGTGATTATTTTTAATAAATATTGATAGTGCACATGTGTGCGGGAGTTTGGCGGGGGCGTGAGGAGGGCGCTACAGAAGCGCACAGGTCGTGCAAATTGCCACGGAGAATGGAGGCGATGCGCGTAGTCGCACGTGTGGGATGCAACACAGACGCAGGGGATCTTCGGAGAATGAGGTTGCCCGGTTCAAGGGCACAGTCATGCCAAGAGCATCTTAAACAAATCTGTGGCCGCATTTACGCCGAAGGCGTTGCACACTGTCCAGCCCAAGGTCAGGCCGCGAAGCGGGCGCCACCTTGGGTTAGCTGGCTAGCATTCGAACCCTGAATGGGTTCCACAGAAAAGCGGCTGACCAAGATGACCTTTCCACATGGCGCGGCGCTTTTGTGGAACGCTTTCAGCGTTCGGCATCTTGATTTCATCTCCCAAGGTGGCGCTTGCTTCGCAAGCGCCACCTTGGGCTGTACGATGTACAACGCCTTCGGCGTAGAGACGGCTATGCCAAAACTTAAATCGATCTAATGCGCAGGGGCGTCAGGTTCATCCTGCAAAGGACATGGAAACCGTGACGCACAGCATCTGGATCATGCGTGGGATACCTCCTTCGCGCCACCCGGCATCCCACCGCTACGGCCATGCTGGCGAGGAAGGGCGAACTTTGTATGACCACTTTACCGCGAGATGATTTCCTCCATGCCGCCTGTTTCAATTTCCTGGGCGCCATCGCCTCCGCCTTTCCCATGGAGGACATGGACTGACAGGACTTGATACACCACATCATGCCACATCATCCGCAGAAGACGACAGCACACGCCTCCCCCGCCCCTTCTCCAAACACCTTGCACCTTTCAAATGGAATCCTGTCATGAGCACGCGGCTGGGGAAATGGAAATGGGCGGTCGCACTCGCGGTGGTGCTCGCCGTGGCGGTGGTGCTGGCGCGGGACATCCCGGTGGTGGACTGGCTGGAGGAGATCGCACAGCCACTGCGGAATCTCGGCTGGCTGGGCGTGTTGATTTACATGGGCATCTATTTCGTCGTGGGCATGCTGTGCCTGCCCTGCCTGCCGCTCACGCTCACGAGCGGGTACATCTTTGGCCTGGCCGGTGGCTTTGTCGCCGTGCACACCGGGGCCACGCTGGCCGCGGCGGGTGGTTTCCTGGTGGGGAGATTCGCCGGGCGCAGGCATGCGGCGGATGCGCTGCGCCGCAGCAAGCGCTTCCACTTTCTGGAGAAGGCGATCTCGAAGGAAGGGTGGAAGATTGTGGCACTGCTGCGCATGCACGCGGTGCCCTTTGGCCTGAGCAATCTGCTCTATGGGATGACTTCGCTGCAGTTCCGCCAGTACCTGCTCGCCACCACGCTGGCGATGATTCCCGGCCACATCATCTATGTGTATCTCGGCAAAGTGGGCGGCCGCTACCTGGAGAAGGCGGAGCTGGAGAACATGGGCCCCGCGGAGTGGACAGCCGCCGCCTTGAGCATCGGCAGCGCGCTCCTGCTGGCCGTGGTGATCACGCGCATGGTGAAGCGGTATGGGAAGGTGAAGCCGATGGAGGAGCAGGAGCAGGAGCAGGCCGGCACGAGAGAGCACTCCGTGCCTCACTCGTGATGGAAGTGCGCGGCACGTGCCTGGCACAGGGCGGACTCGGCAGCGGCACACACGGTGACTTCCAGCTCAGCCATGTTCCCGGGAATCTCGAAGGGCCAGGCTTTTGCGATCACGATGCAGCCTTCATGCTCCGTGTAGGTGGACTCATCGAGCCCACATTCGAGGATGAAGTCCCGGAACAGCACAAAGGTCTCGTGACTCATGGGAGGGTCTGTCCGCACCACGAGATGCTTCCCATCGCGCTCAACCGAGATGACTTTCATGACGATGCGGCACCGCAGATGGTGGCGAGGCCGCGAGTAATGACGGGGGGTTGCTCCCCGTATCGTAAGATATTCTTTAGCGGAGCGCTAGCTCTGGATGAGGTGAAATTTGGAGCCGCAGAGACCGGCATGCACGATCTGGTCCGTGGCGCTGAGGTGCTCCCAAGCGCCCGGCAGGAGATCCAGCATGTCCGGCGAATGGAGTTCCACCGCCTCCACCACCTCCTGAAGCGTGAAAGGGGGCGGGAGAAGCGCGCATATTTCCAGAAGCCTGTCCGCGAAAGGGTCCTGCACCGGGACCGGAGTGGAGAGATTGGTCAGCATGGCGGGAGCTGGTGAATCATCCGGAAAAAAATTTCCAGACAATTAGTTTCTTCAGAAACGAATCACTAAGTACATGGTTGTCAAGCTCTCAGAATGCCCGACGGACCCGTCGTACTCCGAACAGCAAAGGGCACCCGCCTATTTAATTTGCAATGCGTAATATTGTAGTCGAAACCACCTTGCTTTGTCCAGCCCCCTTTGCGTTCAGGGAACTGGCACAGTGGGAAGAGTGGCCGTTTCTGGTTCCTGGATTTTTTTCCGAAACACCCGAACAAACCAGTGACAAGACTTTGCATGTGAGCACGATAGTCACAGGGCGAAAGCGAACCTTCCATGCGAAACTGGTGTCTGTGGAGTGGGACAAAGGCGCGAGCTGGATTTCCGCCGATGGACTATTTGCTTCAGGGGAGGTCTTCACGGAGGCGCTCCCTCACGGCGGGACGCACTTCATCCTCATCCTCCACTACCAGCCACAGGGGCTCACGGAAATCTGCCACGACTTGCTGGGGCTGGTGCATCGCCGGATGAGGGACAGCGTGGTCCGGCTCAAGGGGCAGCTGGACCATCAGTGGAGCATGATGATGGCGGCGCCGGGCGGTCACGCCACGGCCTGAAGCGGTCCCCAGCGCATCAGGGTAATCCGCGCAGTCAGCCTGCACATCAGTCGCCCTGGGCTTCCGAGCTGAAGAAGCTGGTCATCTCGGGGAGACGATCCACCTCCGCGATTTCCTCGACGAGGTCACCGGAATAGTGGGCGAAGATTTCCTCATCCCGGTAGAGCAGCAGATTCTCCCCCTGCTCATACCTGTCTGCCTCAATAAAAACCGGACCCGCCACTTTCAGGACCACTCGAAAGAATCTCATCAAGGCATGGAGTTTACACCCATTGCAATTCCAGGCAACGCTCTTCCTATGTCATCTCTGCGCGAGCATCCATCGAAAAGCCGAGCTGAATCCGTTGTACGCCCCGCGCTGCACCGCCCCTTTGCAATTCCGGCAAATCTGCCCACCCTGAACCCACGTTTATGTTATCTAAAGATTTCTAGGTATTGTGTCGATAAGGCCTGCCCGAAGCGAGTTGCAACTTGCACGTTGCGCCCTGTCATCTCATGATATGGACCATGAAGGTCTACCGGGTACTCCTCTGCAGCATGGGCGCCACCCACGTGGAGGCGACCCGTTTTGAGAGAGACACCATCGTGCGGTTTTTCCGTGGCGATGTGGTGATTGCAGAGTATCCCGCCTCTCTGGTGAAGGAGGTGGCTGAGACCGACCTGCCACCCTCAGGCGGCTGGCTCGTGGCCTCTGCGAGCTCAGACGACTGAGGCACAGGCCCTTCCCACTCCCGGCGACAGGGAAGCCGGGCACGAGCGTGAACTTCCGACACCCGTGGTGAATGGCTCGCAATTGCATCCACATCGACCAAAAATGTTATTGCCAATAACGATGCATATCGGTAGAAAAGCGCAAAGCGGAGTTTTGCCATGGACACCCCTGCAAAAAAAGCCGTGGACCTGCCACACGACGCCTGGCGCGTGCAGTTCCTGAAGCAGTTGCTGAGCGTGCATCGTCACACTCCCCAGCCCCACGGTGAAGCGTGGCAGATGCAGGAGGCGGCCTACCTTCAGCAGCTCGCCCTGGCGGAGGCGCGACTCATCCGCACCCCGGCCCGTGATGTGCCACGGTAGCGTGTGCCTGCCGGGTGAGCGATCCGGCTCGCAGGCCTGACGGATTCTCCGGCCGCTCGTGCACCGGGGCATGTCCATTCCCATCCCCTCCTGATGCTTCATGATGCGCCTGGGAAGGGAACGCGGGCACGCATGCAAAACGCCGTCCCCCTGCCTGCGCGCGGGCATCCGCCATGCCATGGTGCAGGAGGAGCGGCGCCGTTCACCTCATGTCGGGAGGGATGCCGGGGCTGAGGTACTCCGGCTGTCGAGGCAGGCCGCTCGTGCAATCTTCAATTTTCTCCACGGAGGCGGCGTAGTATTTGGCGACTTCCGTCCCATTTTTGAGGAACTCGATGGTGTTCCCCGCCTTGAGCCAGCGATCCGCCTTGATGAAGGATTGTACTCCGATGGTCAACGTCACTCTGTATGTCTTCATCCCCTTGCCACAAGTCCACTACGATTGATGTGCTGCTCTATTGCCCTGATTTGCAAAAGAAAGCAATTCCCTGATGCTCATATCAGGGTATACCCCTACGGGAAAAGTGACATTTTTTTCTCAAAGAGGTCACCGGCTGGCTCTTTTTCCACGCTCGCGTCGATTTCCCCTCACCTGCTGCCGCGTCCCCTAATCCCGGGAACGACTTTACTTTAGTTCAGATTCAGGTCGATTCCTGATGGCAAAACCAAGGACTTCGGTCAGTATGCCCGCCCGGATTTTTTCATGGAAAGCATTGTCATTGAGGTTCTGGTCTACTCTTCCCCCACCCTGATCTTCACGACCTTGGAGAAGTTTGGTGAGTGGCCACTCTTCGCGCCTGAGACCGTTTCTGAAACGCCGGAGCGCGTGCAAGGAAACCGCCTGAAACTGAAAACCCGCATCACCGGCAGCGAGCGCTGCTTCGAGGCGACCCTGCTACAGCGCACGGAAAAAAGCCTGAGCTGGGCCACGGAGGAAGGCACGCCCACCTCCGGCTCGGTGGTGGTGGAGACGCTGGCCGCCGGAAACCTGCGCGTGACATTCACCTTTCAGTACACGCGGGAGGGCATCGTGGAGAGTTTCTACGCGTCCACAGGGCTGGTGCAGCGAAGGCTGGAGATGGACCTGGAGCGATTCAAGCACGCGGTGGAGCGTGAGCACGAGCAGCGCGGTCTGTCGTGACTGGTGGTGGTTTGTGGATCCAGTCGCGGAGCGCCCAAGCTTCAGAATGGCTACGGTGTGAATCAAAGCTCCAGAGTCCGCAGCCCTGCTGCAGCGATGGCGACACTCGCTCGCGGGATGGCGCTTCCAGTAGAGCTTGGCGACTGCGTCGCGGTGCGGCGTGCAGCAGGCTGCACTTGAGGAAAGCGGCAGCAGGGCTTCCGCAGTCCAGGGCCTGCGGCACAGCTTCCACATCGCGACGCTGACGTTCAGGCGCACTACGGACCCAGATCAAAAGAGCAGCGCTGCGCCAGAGAATGACGGCACTACACACGAATGATCCGGACGCTGTGACGCGCAGCGTCCCTGGACTGCGCGCAGCCCTGCTGCCGCTTTCCAGAGTCTGCAGCCCTGCTGCAGCGATGGCGACACTCGCTCGCGGAATGGCGCTTCCAGTAGAGCTTGGCGACTGCGTCGCGGTGCGGCGTGCAGCAGGCTGCACTTGAGGAAAGCGGCAGCAGGGCTTCCGCAGTCCAGGGCCTGCGGCACAGCTTCCACATCGCGACGCTGACGTTCAGGCGCATGGGAGGCCGACTTGCGAAACATTCCCCCGTGCCATTTTGGTGTGAGAGGGTGCATCATCACTGCAGACGCCGACCGGAGGCCGGCGCTCCCAGGGCTCGGGGGTGGAACGTCAGGCCCAGCCGGATGGCCATGCTGGATGCGGGTGGACGAAGGCCCTTCGGGCCATCCGGATCATCGCTCCAGAGCAAAGCAGAGGCGGCGGGAGGTATCCTTGTCCGTGGATGTCATCCACCCTATGAACCATATGAGTGAGCCCATGACTCCCCCATCTATGAGATTCCATGATGCATCTGGGTATGCTGTCTCACACCAGTCATCACCCATCTTCATAGGCAGATGACTCTCCCGTCCCTCTCCTCTCCTCTCTGCAAAGGTGCCTGCACTCCTCACATGACCCGCCGCTCGGCCCAGTCGGGCGAGGGGCTGTCGAGGGTGTTGCGCTCGAGGGGCCGGTGGATGGAGGCGGCGGCTTCGAGGTCTGAGAGGGCGGTCTCGGCACGGGCGAGGTGGTCGCGGTAGCTGGCGTCTTCGCTGGCCCAGTGTTCATCGCGTGTCTCCGGATAGGGATGGCCGCGATGCTCCTCCACCAGATGACGGAAGAAGCGTACCCGCCACCTCGCGTGGGCGAGATCCTCGGGTGGTTCGACGGGCATTTCGTAGAGTGGTTTCACGACATTCAATCTTCGCATGTCACGCCTTGTGTGGACCTAGCGTTGCAAGATGAATGGACCCTCTTCATGGGTGATGCAGCGTACGGGAGGGGTGGCTATGCGGGATCATTTATTCTGGTTTACGCCCATGCGGGATTGGGACTACACTCCCGACATGAAGATCCCCTGGTGCCCTGTCTGCCTATTGAGGTCGTTCATTCTCACCAGCTCGATAGCCCTGTCATGGTTCCCGCTGGTAACCCAAGCCGCAGACGAAGCAAATGCCGCAGGCGCCATACCTGGTGAGGCAACACCCGCCGCACCATTACCACTTGCGAGTAGCGATGTGAAATCTGCCGGGGAACGCGAGCGCGTGGCAGCCCTGGAGGCGCGCGTGGAGAAGCTGGAGCAGGAGGTGCTCCGGCTGCGCACCGCAGTGCAGTCCGCCGCATCCACCCTGGCAGCAGCCGCAGGCAGTGATGAGAAGAAGAAAATCCCGCCGCCACCGGTAGTGCTCGACGAAAACGCAGGAGTGAAATCATCGGGCAGTACGCCATCGCTCATGACCGAGTTTGATCGTGAGCAGTTCCTCTCCCTGTCTGATGAGGGGCGCGCAAACTACCTGAATGAACTGCGCATGCGCAGTGAAGAGCTCCGCACGATGACTGCCGAGGGGCGTGCGAAGGTGTACAAGGAAATTCTGAACCGGGTGGTGGCCAGCGATCCCGGGAGGAAGCCCGACAACAGCAGCAGCAACACCCGTGGCAACGATGGCAACAGCAAGGCTGCAAGCACCACACCAAAATCTGCGGGCACCCCTTCGGCCAGTGAGAGCCGCAATTTCTTCAACTCTCTGTCGGATGAGTCTCGAAGGGAGTTCCTGGAAGAGATGCGCTCAATTGGTGAGAGGCTTTACGACGCATCCCAGGAAGAGCGCGCGAAGGCAGTGGCGGACTTGATGGATCGCCTGCGGGCCAAGGAGGCCGCGAGGAAGCAAGGTGGCGCGCCGCAGGGCAATGACAATGGCAACAGCAGCAGCGCTACCAGCCTGAATCCGGGAGGTGGCCGGGAAATCAAGATCTCCGGCAGCGCTCCCGCTCCCATGCCAGAGGTACCGAAGACGCAGCAACCACCGCTGCCGCAGCCCGAATCCTCCCCACGGCCGAAATCCGCCGGCCCCAGCGAAGACACCCGCGCCCGCTTCAATGCCCTGACCGAAAAGCAACGCGAGATCTTCTTCCGCGACATGAGGGAGTCGCGCGAACAGATGCGGTATGCTTCCCCAGAGGAGCGCCAGGTGATGATGGAGCAGTTGATCAAGAAGGCTGAGCAGGAAGGAAAAAAAGCCGAGGACGCTCCCGCAACATCACCCGCAAAGCCTGAGCCCACATCTCCAGCAACTGCGGAGGGAGAGAAGGCGGAGAAGAAGAAGTGACGAGGTGCGCTCTGATGCAGCAGATTTGGAGTGCTGGAGCTTGCTCTGCGTGAAGCTGCCCACGATGCAGAATACGCTGGGAGACAGTCGCCTCAGATCTGATATCAAAGGAAGATGAACCCGAGTCTTTATGTGAAGACGTCGGTTAGCCTGGAGCTTCATGCGACGAGGGTATCCATGGATACACGCACATGGCACAGGCCCAAGGATCGGGAACGCCTCGTTCCCGTGGGTGAAAGGTTTTATGGCGTGTATTCGCCAAAGCACGCTTTTGAAACCCAGAGGGTGCTCGACATGCAACATCACCAAGCATGGCGACCGCTGACGGGAACGAGGCGTTCCCGCTCCTTGGGCCTGCCGCAACACGCTGGGTGAGTTCGCCTCGTTTTAAAGACCTGTTTTCAATTCTTCGTGGAATGACTTCACGGCAGCAAGGCTGCTGACAGTCCTGTCCCACGCGGAGGCGAAACAAGCGTTCATGCATGGGACACTTCCATCCTGCGGGTATCCACACGCCACGCGCCGCCATTTCACGGAAGTGCTGCGATTCCTTTATGAAAACAATCCCCCCAAACTTCCATGAAGTCTCTGTCCTCTCTCTTTTCGGGCGCTTTGCACAGGCGCCATCCGTCGAGATATGATCACCGCTATGATCGCATGGGCTATCTGATTGCCGGCGGAGCGGGCATCTTGCAGGCCTTCCGTGCACGTGGATATCACAAGCTGGTGTCACTGGCGCTGGCGGGGTCGATGCTCTACAAGGGCCTCAGTGGTCGCGGGCATGCGAAGAGTCATGGGCACGGGCACGGCCATGTGCACGGACTCATCCCGGTGCGGACGCATGGGCATGGGCTCGGAGGCCTGCTCTCCCGCCGGAAATAGCGTGTGGCGTGCGGTGGGTGCAGGCAGCGTCGCTGGTTGTGATAGCAGCTTCGACTGTGAAAAGAAGCGCCTGGAAGTACACAAGTGTGAGTACATCTCTGCCCCACGGATGTTTCAGTCGCGGAGCGACGACCGTGTCTTGGATCGATTCAAGTTGAACTATAGCCGTTTTTACGCCGGAGGCGTTGCACATTGTCCAGCCCTGCATCGCTCATGAGCGTGAGGCTAAGAAACCGTGAAGGATTGCAGCAGGGAGATGGCGCAATGGACATCCGCTCATCGTACCAGTTCGCTTTGCGTCATGGAGTGCGGTGGCAAGAGCCTCCCTTGAGGCCGCGACACCGCCTTGAACGGAGGGATTCAGTCCAGACATGCCGGGGCATTTTGGCGGAGTCCAGCATACGAGCCTCCGTGGCGAGCGAGAGCACCTTGGAACTTGGACCGTGATTCCGATCCATGATGCTCATTCTCTCCGCTCAAGGCGGTGTCGCGCTAACGCTTGCCACACGCACTCCACGACGCAAAGCGCTCCTTTCACGTGCCAGATGAAAGCGCACCAAGGTCATTGCTGGATACGCCCGCAGTTCTCCATCCCTTATCCTGACGCACATGCGCGATGCGCGGGCTGGGCAGTGTACAACGCCTTCGATGTATTCCTGAGTTCGGCTACAGTATTAGCTGAAATGCTCTGACCCGGCCTTTCAAGGCCGGGTAGGCTGCCCAGGAAGCGACGTTGCAAAGCGACGCCCGAACCGGTGAATCCCGGGTGAAGTCATTCGGCTCGAGTCTCGCTCCGCGACTCAGTTTCCGCATGGTCATAGCTTTGGTTAAGAAGCTCCAGCCAAGAGCAACGTCTTCCAAATTCGGCTGAAGCAGAAGCTACTTTGTGAACTCCGTGCCCTGTCATCAGGCATGCGCTCCCGATGGTCTCACGAGAGTCATATTCCATAGGAGTTTGGCAGGGGAGCAAAGGTGGACCGTCAGGGTGAGCGGGCAGCCATGCCGGACGTGGGTGGACGAAGGGCCTCCGGCCTATCCTGATCCCTTGAGGGAGGGCAGGCGCGGGAAAGCGAAAAGGAAGAAAGAAAGAGAAGAGGAGCACAGACGGGAGCATGGCCGTTGCGCATCATGACACAGCCTTCTGCATCATGAGATATCCACTTCTACCCGCGGGCAGGAGAAGAGCTCCCCGTGTCAGGGCTGAAGCTTCGCGGGAACAGCGGACTCCGGTGGACGGGCATTCTGGAAGGGGCCGAGGAGGTGGTCGAAGTTCCTCCCCAGACGGCGGCGCTCCTCCTCCATGGCGAACCAGCGATTCTGCGCCTCGAGCGTGATGTGCACGCTGCCACTGTCCCGGCCGAAGGCGCCCCAGGCGAGCGCAGTGCGCCCGTAGCGGCTGAGGTAGAGAAATTTCAGATTCACATCATAGTGATGCCCGGCATCGAGCAGCCACTCGGCGGTGGAGCTGCGGTGCGTGAAGCGGGCGGTGGTATCGATATCACACCAGGGCTCATCGGGCGCACGAGCGCCGGCTGACGAGGCGGAGAAGTCATCCCGCGCATGCACCCATGCGCCGACGGTGAGACCGAGGCTGGCGGCATTCACCGGGCGGGGCGGAGATGGGAAGGCGGGAGTGTGCCATCTGCCGGGATATCTCCCATGACGATGGCTGGGCGGTGCGATGTCTGTGGGCATCCACACACCCTCCGGCAGTTGGATGAGAGCGGCGAGCTGCGCGCGGTCCTGTGCGTCATCCATGGAGGACCCAAAGCGGATGGCCCACATCTGGAGCGTGGTGATGACGCTGAACTTGATGGGCGTCTCGTAATCCTTCACGAGCATATCCACACCGTACTGCTGCCAGGGCACGGCATACTGGCGCACAGGAACGGGCCAGCGACGGGTGGGAGGCTCCACCCGCAGAAGATGCTTCAACCGGTCGATGAGCAAGAAGCCCTTCGCCGGTGTGCTCCCATGTGTGGGTGCGTGCGCCATGAAGAGCGCGGTGAGATCCATGTCACGATATGAGCCCGGGACCGTTGCGTGCCTGCCCGAGGGAGCACTGACACGGAAGACGCCGGGCGCGAGACGCGGGATCTGTGGTGTGTGCGTTTCCGCGGCTCCCTGCGATGCGGGCTCCTGCGCGGTGAGTGGGGCGAAGGCGCAGCCAATGAAAAAGAGGACGCGGAGGATGACGATGCTCTTCATGCGGAGTCGAAGGGCTCACGACTGTGATGGAATTACACGACACCGGGTCATGTTGCGCAATGGTATTTTGTGCCCAGAGGGAGGGAGGATGAAAAAACAATGATGATGCCGCGCGCGGGCGATTCACCCCATCATGCGGTGAGGTGGTGACGGTGAACTTCATTCTCCCCTGCCCTGCCCTGCCCTGCCCTGCGCTGAGCTGAGCTGGGCTGCGATGCTCTGGTTTGCCGTCTTTCCTCGCGAGAGTGACGGGGTTTCTGTCTTGACGATTTGGCAGTGTTCTGGAGCAATGGGCGCATGGAAACGCAGAACTTTACCCGTGGCGCAGCGTTCATGCTCGCGATGGGCATCGCCGTCACCCTCTGCTGGCTCACTGCCCCGTGCCTGCCTGGACAGAGCGCGCCCGCCAAGACATCGAAGGACGCAGCCAAGCCAGGGAAAGCGCGCACGCTGGAGGAGGATGCGCTGCACCTCTGCGAGAGGGACTACTCTGCCGACGTGGTCTGGCGCTACCCGGGAGAGATGAAGGTGCGGCTGAAGGATGGCTCGGTGGTGATGCGGAGACCGACCCTGAAGTGCATGCGGGCCCCAAACTCCAAGTCCGAGGATCCCGCGAAGCCAGCGTCGTGGCCCGTGACCACGTTCTCGATTCACCTCCAGCTGCGGGAGCCTGTGAAGGAGATGTACCAGAAGGGGGCAAACGGAGGTCTGCTGACGACGGCCAATGAGTACCGCATGGATGGCTGGGTGCGCTTTGGCAAGTTGGAGGAATCCAAGGGGCGGCGCACACTCACCTTCCTGCGCGAGGAAATTTTGCTCGACCCCAATGGCCAGCCCATCATCGCCATGGGCGGCGTGCCCATCTGCATCGGGACACTGCCCGGCACCGGGAGCCCCCTGGAGTACAAGCTGGAGGAAGACACGCTGACGCTCACCACCACGGCGGCGGATCTGGCGAAGTTCTTCATCGTGGATTCCTTTCCAGATCTACCAGACGGAAAGGTGGAGCTGAAGCTGGATTTGATATTCGCGGATATGGGGTGGTGATGGGGGGTATCTGTCGCCGCCCGGAGACAATCGTTCGCAACGCTCAGCCGACCGGCCCTTCATATCGCCTCCTACCATGACTGGCAGGCAAAAGAAAAACGGCACAGCGGTGATGGCCGCTGTGCCGTTTGAGTGGTCGAACCACGAAGGCCGGTCACGCTAGAATGCGAGAGGGCGACCTTTAAAATCGTGGTCGTGGCCAGGATGGAAGCAGGCTGGGCCACCGAGGGTGTGGTTGGTCCAACGTTTTTGGGATCCCGTCCGGCCAGCCGCGATGGCGATGTTCGCCACACGCGTGGGACCGGCGAGGTTCCTGCTCGCGTCTGCCAGCGCCGCCTCAATAGCGGCCGTGAGAGCCTCCGCGAGCGCTGCTCCCTGCTCGGGAGCCTGGCTCGTAAGGATGATTGAGATCGTGTACATGGGGTATTGCTGTTTCAGGGTTCAGATTGCCCACCTGTTCGCTCCGGGTCTTGACGCGATGCGATTGATGAACACCCCTTTCGCCACCCCAGGACGACAGCATTGCAAATATATTGATCAAATATTTTCCGCAAACGCTCCCAGTAGACAAATAAGCGGTTATTATGGCTTGAATTCGACTATTTCTCGCGAACTCGCACCATTTCCCGAAAAAATAAGGCGCACCACTTTCGATATCTATGGAATTCCGAAACAGGAAACACGAGATTTGCGCCAGGAAATGCCGAGATTTCACAGTGCATGGCGAGACTGCGTGTCCTGCCAAGGCGCCTGACAGCTCGCAGGGATCATAAGCAAGGTATTACTCCTTTGCACGAGGCTGCTTGATATGTACCCCCGTGTGAGAGTCTTTCTCGCCAGATGCATCAAATCTCACGCCCACCTTCCTCAATTGCGTTCTTAACGTGCCCCAACTGGCCTCCCCCAGCGAGACGGCGTAAGCAATTCCATAACGTGGTGCCTCATCAATACGATCAGGGGACTCGCGACCGCAATACCCCGATTCGGCGGCTCCCAAACCAGCAGCTGCTTGAAGCAGTGCTCCGATCTGCAATGCACTGCCGGGAACGGCCTTGATGGCGTTACGAAGGTCCAAATGCTTCCAGCCCTTGCTGAGATTGGGCAGAATTGCCTCGATGTCAGCTCGAAGTTGCAGTTCTTCGGGCCGGAGTTCTTTGTCCGGTTGCTGGGAGTGAGGCTGTACAAACGTTTGATGTTCGACGGGAGATGGCCGCATGGGAGACGGTGCAGTGAGGAATCGGCTTACGCTCTCTTCCGTCACCCTGCCATCTTCAAACCCACGCAATCCGCGTAGACGCCCCTTACCTACGTGGTGTGTGGTCATTGTGATGATGCGCCTGAGTTCCCGGCGATGATTGAAGTACACCGATTCAGCCCGTTCCAACGCACGTTTCTTGAGAGCGGCAACGGCCCCCTCATCCCAAACCAAACCGTTGCCGCCATTTCCTCCAACCTCCGAAGTTGCGGAGAGTTCTTCGCGCATCTCTTGGTCCGCATTGTAGGTCATGGCATGAATCGTGGCCTCGACGTTATGCTGGTTCACTGGTTCTACCCGGATGGTATGCCAGCGGAGGCGCTGCAAAAGATCATAGCGAACAGAATACGGTCGCGGTCGCTCGCCCGCTCGCTCTTTCAAGTTTTCAACGCCGGCCATTTTCGCCACCTCCTTGTCACTGGTGGCCGCTACGACGCGCACTCGAACGCCGGTGATGCGTCCTGGATACCCCAAGGGCTCGATTTCCTGAGTGCCACTCTCCAAGAAACGGAGCAAGAGACTCTGCGCCAGCGGCGGTAGATCAGCAAGCTCGTCCAGAAAAAGAGTGCCCAAGACCCCTGCTTCCTTGGTGAAGCACAAATCGAAACGGTTCGATGACTTGGGGTTCTCGATAAGACGCCCCGTGAAATGCATCAAAAGCTTCTGCTTAAACTGTTCCGCGACATCTGTCCCGTCCATCAGATTCTGCAGATGCGTCTCCACGTCGACCAGCAACTGAGGCAACGAGTGGTAGGATTGAGGATCCGATAGCATTCCATAAACTTGCTTGGGGTGGAGCAAATCCTGGATAGTTTCCATCACCCTTTTCACCTTCACAGAAGCCATCGCGGGATCCATTTTCGCGGTAAAATCGCTGATTTCACGGGCAGCGTCCCTTGCGTTCAACAGGGCCTTTTCGAGAGATAGCTTGCGCCGCTTATCAGGCTTGTCATAGCCAAGGACCTTACAGCCACAGGCCTGCAATATGATGCCTGGCAGATGAGACAGCGCGCCAGCCGATGAACCGCGAACCGCACCGTAGAGATATGCGCGAGCGTCGGCCTCTGTGATGCACCCGCAGTTCAATACGGCATGCCCAAGCTGATGTTCATCAGCACCATCGCCATCCACTTCGGCATCCCCGTCGTTGGCATCATACTTCCCGTCTACAACGCTCTCCACTGCCGCTTCAGCCTCCTGCTCCAGCCCCGCGTATCCCCGTCGCGAACTGCTCATGGCATGCTTCTCGCGCTCCCACGCACGCCGGATGGCGCGTGCGACATATTCCTTGCCCGTGCCGCTCTCACCGAGGATGAGCACGGGGTGGTCCGTGACCGCAGCGAACTCGATCTGGCCACGGTTCGTCAGCATTTCGTATCCACTGGCAAAGTCCTCGTGGAGACTGTGAATCAGCCGTGCAATACGAATCCCTGCACCACCGGTTTTGCCATGCTTGACCGTCCATGGTATGTGTGCTGGCAGCAGATTTACCTCTTTGAAAAGGTGATTTTCATCCTGGCAAAAAGGCTCCAGCAGCTCGCGAATCGGTGCTGGCGTCCCTTTCTTTCCGACGTTGGTGTAGTCCTGCTGCGTGAGGACGATGACGGCACGAGCTGATGTCAGATGCTCGAGGTAGCGATGGTAGAACATCACTCCTTGGATTTTTTTGTCAGCCAGCAGGGACTTGATGTCGACCTTTTCAGGCGTCTCCCTTATCCATCCCAGATGGGAAGTGATCGCTGAGTGCAATTGGTTTTCCTTCTCTGACCTCAGAGACCCAATGCCCTTCATGTCGAGCACAATGACGTGAAACTGGCCCAACCACTGCTCAGGATACTCACATGCCCTGTGCGCCAGACATTCCGGCTTCGCACATCTCTTGTTCTTTCCAGGCTTATCCTCGTTCGCTTTTTCCTCGATCGGGCATTGCTTGCAGCATCGCCCCACCACCCTCCGCCCAGCCGGAGTTAGCAGGAAGAGTTTTCGGAGTGCGGCATCGTGAGCGAGCATGATCTCCACGCCCTCAACAGGCAAGAGTTCATCGACAAACTGACAGTGCTGTGCTGCGAGGCTCCCGGCGCCAGATATCCACTTCTCTGATTCTTTCACCTGGTTGTAAATGTCGTCATCGACGATGAGGATGCGAAATGGGACCTTGCTGCTCATGGTGGAAGGGGAAGGTAGTGAACGGTAAGGGTGAGAGACAACGGCTCGTGTTGATTGGTAAACTCCTCATGAACACGGAGCGTGATCGGCAGGGTACCAATGTGCAGGGGTTCATCCTTGGGGTGCCGCCCCGGCGAGGTGGTTCCACATTCATAGACCACTGCCGTGCGAGTATCCGC
Source organism: Roseimicrobium gellanilyticum (assembly GCF_003315205.1). Lineage (NCBI taxonomy): Bacteria > Pseudomonadati > Verrucomicrobiota > Verrucomicrobiia > Verrucomicrobiales > Verrucomicrobiaceae > Roseimicrobium > Roseimicrobium gellanilyticum. The sequence goes on from NZ_QNRR01000015.1 coordinate 24,479, forward strand.
CAGACGCTGTAACATCCACAGGACCGTGTTCAGCCCCTTGAACTGCACTTCGGGCGCCTCATCGGCAATGTGCCGGACCTTGTCACGAATTCTCTCCCATTGCTCCTCCCACACGGTGCTCCTGACGGTGAGCGTGGCATAGTCTGACCCGCCTTCCTGCACCACCTTCAGACCAATATCATTCCCGGGCTCGCTCCACTTCCGCAGGTTCTCCATGAGCTCTTCGATCAGTGTGACCCAGCGAGCATCTGCCAGGCGATTTTCCAAGGGGTCCAATGCCAGTTGGTACTGAGGGCAACTCAGCCAGGTCGTAGCGCGAAGGCTTTCCGTGAGTGAGCGCTCGTCGTATCCTGCCTGTCTCCATCTGGTCTCGCCGCCATTATCTTGGTACACGTAGGATGGCTCTGCCACCATCTGTCCTGCTCCCTGCGCAGCAATCTTTTGGATGTAAAGGTCCTCGGCACACTTGGGATGGTGAGCGCTGAGCCGGTCCGAGCGATTCTTCAACGAGTGGGCAATCGCATTCAGAGCGTGGAAGGTATTCTTCCGCCGCTCCTGTGCCTGGTGCAGATGCAGTACCGTGCCGAACAGGCTGTCCAGCTTTCGCGCCATCTTCAGAGCGGTCTCGATGACATCGCGACTGATCGTGTGATGGCGTTTGATCAACAGGTTCAAGCCGCATCCTCCCAGCATGATCCGGTGCTTGCCCTCCATGGTGAACGCGGGCGCCATGACCATGAGGACCTGGGCTGTCTCCAGCAAGGGCCAGACGCGGGCACGGTAGTCGGGAGACTTCACCCCTGAAACGGCTATGCGACGCAGGTCGCGGGTGATCGCCCTGTCACCAAAATGGATGACCTTGGCCGACGGAACGATGATGTCGTCTCTCCATGTCACGGTGGATGCGGCTTCCTCCAGAATCGGCACCTTCCACCCATCAAAGGCGAAGCTCTCGCGATCGAGGGGCGTCGTGGGGTGCCACTCTGCGTTCAGCCAGACGTAAGCGAGCGAAGAGGCATCCGCACACGCGAAGTTCCCGGGCGGACGGTCGGCGGAGAGCACAATGGCGGAGCGACCCACATTATCATCACATCGAAAAACGTGCTGTAGCATGGAAGCGCTGTTTGCGATGTTATAGGCGACCATCCAGGCAAACCTGCCCACGAGCTGGCTGTGCTGTGAACCGTTTCGTACAATCATTCTCACGTTGGTCTGCAACCGGGAATCCTGGCTGCGGAGCCCTGTAAAGAAAAAGGACAGGACGCTGTCGGGCATGGCCTCGCGCAGTCCACGCTCCAGCCAGTCTTCAATCATGGCATTGATCCGCTTCGCATCGAGCTGCGAGAAATCCCCCGACAATTCCGGCGGGCAACGCAGTGGCCACAGGGGCCTGGCTTCTTTCACTTTCCTCGAACTCATGACAGGTCAGCTTTACTGTCTGGATGCCAGCGGAGCGTGGCGCGCTCGATCCAGTCCAACAGCAGGTTCATGGCAATGCCGAGCGAACTGGCCACAATGATCAAAGCGTAGGTTTCCGGCGTGCGGTAGGCGGCCTGAAATTCATAGATGCGACGGCCAAGCCCCATGTGGCTGACTCCAATGAACATCTCCACGGCGATGACCAGTGCGAGGCAGTAACCGAGGGCGATGCGAATGCCCCCGAGGATGTGCGGCAGCGCCTCCCAGAACAATACCTCAGAGGTGATAGCCCAACCCCTGAGCCCCAAGAGGCGCGCGTGATAGAGGCGCGACTCATTCGCCAGCAGTGTGCCATTCACGGTGGCGACAAGCACGACCATCAAGCTGTTGAACGAAGCAAGGGCAACGATGCTGCTTTCTCCAACACCAATGGCCACGAGAAAAAGCGGGAACAGCGCTGCCGCAGGCACGGAGCGGAGGGCGTGTACGATGCCCTCCACCGCGCGATAGACACGCCCGTGCAAGCCCAGCCACAATCCCACAGGCACGCCTATGACAATGGCAATCGACAACGCGGCCAGCGCACGCCCCAGGGTGTGCAGCAGGTCTGGCAGCAGCTGCTCACCGGCAAGTGACCCGAACGCAGCAAGTACGGCAGCGGGCCTTGGAAGAATGATGGCATCCACCTTTCCGCAGCTCGTGATCCACCACCAGAGCAGGAGCAGCACCAGCACTGGAACTGCGGAGAAGAGGAGCGTTGGGAAACGGGAGCGCATGCCGGTGATATTCTCAGTCAGTGGTGCGAAGCATGTGCATGAGCCTTGCCTGGGCCGCTTCAAAGGCGGGAGTTTCCACCTGTCTCAAGTCCTGGAAGCCACCTTCCAGTTCGCCGATCACACGGACCGGTTTGCTACCGATGACAAGTATGACGTCGGCAAGAGCGAGCGCCTCCAGGGGATTGTGAGTCACATGGATGAGAGTCATGCCACGCTGCCGCACCTCCTGGATCAAGAGTGTGATGACCCTGGCCTTGGTCGCTTCGTCCAAAGCCGACAGGCTTTCATCGAGTATCATGCACTTCGGCTCCCACAGCAGGCAGCGGAGCAGCGCCAGGCGCTGGCGCTGCCCTCCTGAAAGGGCCTTGGGGAAGGCGTCGCGCTTGGCGGTCATATCAAAGGCCGACAAAAGCTGCTCGATGCGCTGCGTGGCACGAGCCGTCTGCCACCCAAGCTTCTGCAGCGTCCAGGCCAGATTCTGACCGACGGTGCGGTAGGGGAACACGGAATTCCAGGCGTCCTGATCTACATAGACGCAATCATGCGCGGCAGTGTAGGCTGTGTTTCGCGTCACCTTCCCCGCGTCGGGCTGCACACGCCCGCTGGCCATCCGTGCGAGTGTGGTCTTTCCTGAACCGCTGCCGCCCATGAGCACAGTGGTCTGCGCCTGCGGCAATGCGAGAGAGAAGTCACTGAACAAGCCGCCGTCATCCACACTGGCGTAACTCAGGCAAACCTGGCAAAGGGATATGGCGGGGACTTTTGACATGACCACTCACGGAGCAAGCAGAGGCGGGGCCTCGATTTTCTTTTGCATTTCACCTATTGTAAAGAGCAAATTCACAAAGGCCTGAACTGTATCCGATTTGGTTTCCGTGGAGGTGACGTCAGGCACCAAATTCACCTTCTGCGCCACCTGCTCCGAAATTTTTGTGTGCAATTGCAGCATCTTGCGGCACTCGGATGGGTTGGCACGAATCATGGCGATGGATTCATCCAGGGCTCCGACGAACCGGGCAAATGCCTCGGGGTGCTCCGTGGCAAACTTGCGAGAGACCACCGAGCAGGAAATCGGGCTGGGAGAAAGGAGGTCAGCAAAAATCGAACCGAAGATCTGCTGCGCCCCCTGATCCAGGGCCGTACTCAAGGTGGGCTCATAAGCCAGCAGGGCATCCACCGCTCCGGACTCCAGCGCGGAAAGGTGGCTGGGAGGAGGCAAGGGAACGAGCTGCACTGTATTGGCATCGATTCCATGTTTCTTGAAAGTAGCTTTGAGAAGACTCGCTGCGGTGGTACCCGGAAACACCCCGACCTTTTTGCCGGCGAGGTCCGTGAGTCCTTTGATCGGCGAACCCTTTTTCACCACCATGCCATCGTAGGGCGTGTCTTTCGTCATCATGCTGTGGAGGAATACACGGGCCTTCCCAGGAGACTGGGCCTCCAGATTCAGCACAGGCACCATGCTCACACCCGTGACGGCATCCACCTGGCCCGCCACCAGCGCGTTGATCATGTCATTGGCGCTGGAGAAGGAGGTATAAACCACCTTCACCCCGGCCTTCTCAAACAAACCTCGATCCTGAGCCACGTAAGAGGGCAGGTTCAACACCACGGGAGCATAAGCCACACGTACGACAAGATCCCCTGCCGAGGCAGCAGCAGCATCGCGGGTGCGCCACCACCAGGCAGCGATGGCAACCATGGCGACAAGAACGAGACTGACAAGGATGTGTGCAGTGCTGGCACCCTGCTTCCTGGATCTGTGGCAGACAGTATTCTGGCTATTCATATTCGTAGGGATATTCGTATTCAGTGTGACAGGGACAGCCTGGCGGCCCGCTTTTCGATGGCGTGGAGAAGGCGCCTGATGGTGGTGCGCATGAGAAAAGCCGTGATCCACCCTGCGCATGGCAGCCTGAGGAGACCCTTCAGCTCGTACTCGCAGGCGATGCTGACCCGCGTGCCTGCGGCATCCGGGAGATATTCAAACCGATAGTCCGCTGAGTGCGGAAGGCTGGCCGGTCCCCACGTGACAGGTCGGGTGAACATGGCCCAATGGAATCCTGGCTCGTAGGCAGTGATAAAACCCTCGAAGTGCTGGGGAAAGCCGAGAGCCGTGTGAATTTCAGTGACCCGTGCCCCTTCCTTCATCCTTCCCTCAATTCGGAAGCGTTTCAGCATCGGCACATGCACTGACAGCGGCCTCGGGTCATTTCCCGCTCTCCAAGCAATGTCCCGGGTGTATGGGATGATCAGGGACTCACTGACACGATGGGTGCGGCTCATGAAGGGTAGGATTGGCTTGCAGCCCCGTACCCCTTTCGACAAATGTCAAGTCGCCCACCATGGAATCACCTCAAAGCGTCGTGTAATCCCCTGTTTCTCAGGGATATTTTGCGAATATTAATCCGGCACGTTGGCTGCCAGTGCTCCGGATGCCTCTGCTGGTCCGCCCGCTTTCCACCATCGACCGCGAGCATTTCGCGGGAAATCGCGAGAAAGCATTCTCAGGCCATCTCCGAAAGACCTCTTGGTCTATCACAGCCTACTTGCGAGCCTGCCGCCACACGATGGGCAAATGCATCGCGCCGAAGTGCCATCATCACTCTGAACAGATCATCAAGGATGATGGTGGAATTGGGGTTTCTGTTCTTGACGATTTTCCGACGATGTGGAGCAATTGCGCTGCGCGGGCGGAGCACCTGCCTGCGCACCTGCCCACTGACCCTGACTCGATACCACCATGGAACAGAACGCGCATGTCTTCGATGCCAATGTCGATACTGATACCATCGACAAGACCATCTGGAACAGAGGTTCGTGGAGGTGTGGTGGAGCGAGTGTGGGGGCGCGGATGTGGATGCTGATGCTGACGTGGTCGCTGGTGGCAGGCATGGGCATCCCCCATGCGGAGGCACAGCCGGTGAGTCAGCCACTGCCTGCAGCCATGAAGGAGCGCATGTCGCGCACCGGTCCGCAGGGCGCCATCGTCATGTCCCATTCCCGTTCGCTGGATGAGGATGAGGCGTTGCTGCGCGGGACTTCGCCGGATGCACCTGCGGCGTGGTTCTCCACCTCACCGGTGAAGGTGCGCCTGCAGGATGGCACGGAGGTGTCGCGCCTGCTGGTGCTGCGCTGCCATACCATGCGTGCGAACCCCGGCGTCAGGAGCCGCACTCCCGCGCTGGTGGCCCAGTACAAGAATGAGGAGAGAGAATTCACCGCGCAACTGCATGCTGCACCACCGGACATGCTGACACGACCGCTCACCCAGGAAGCGCTGGGCAAGGAGGCGCAACCGCTCTCCACGACGGCAGAGCAGGTGGGCAAGGTGAAGCTGCAGCAGAGGCTGGGCAAACGCACGCTCTCATTCATCAAGGTGAAGCCCGCGACGGAAGGTGCGGCAGACCGCCAGCAATCCGTGGACACCCCCACGGGCGGCATCGCGCTGAGCTACGGGCTCCGCGAAGGGAAGCTCGTGCTCAGGGGCTCTGCCCCGGACCTGGCGAAGCTCTGGAACGCAGCGGCCTTTCCCGAGCTGGGTGAGGATTCCGGCATCAAGACGGCGATCTCATTTGAGAAAAAGGCAATCATGTCGGCAAAGTGAAGGATGGAAGGTGGTGGGATGCGGTATGAGTGGGTGTGATGGGAAATGGGGTTCACATGAGGAGAGGCGCGGCGAGGATCACTTGCACAGCACCTCCCCTCTCCCGGAGACTTTGAGGCGGGTCGGGGGGAAGTGTTCACCAGCGGCGTCGAATCATGGGAGCGGCACGCGGGGATGCAGGCAGCAGCCGGAACACCTGTCCCCGACGCAGGAACGGTACAGGGAGCCGCTCCTGAATGCGGTGTTGCTGGTATTTCCTTCCACTCGTCGATACCCCAAACTTTTGCTTGTCAACACCCCCGCGCGTCACTATGGCTTGGCCCGACACTCAAGTGGATTCTCATGCACAGCGGACGGTCGGACAATCTAGTACAGGACATACAGCGGCCGGGCACTCCACAATCGTCAGGTGGGGTGATTTCGAGTTCGGGTCCGGGCGCATGAATCTCGCAACACTCTACCGCGATTGAGGCACCCATCCAGTCACCTCGCGAATCACCATGCCACCTCCGCCGCTCGAAAAAGCGATGATTCTCATCGCGGTTTCCAAATACACGCCACCCTACGCCCCCCTTCCCGGGGCCTTGACCAGCGCGGCCCGTCTTGCGGCTTGGGCGCAGGCCCCTTCGGCAACCAGGAGTTACAAGGTCCTGGAGATTCATGACAGGAAGGAGCCCGTGACGATTGCCAGACTTCAAACTGAGATCACCAAGTTCCTGGAAAACCATGTCATCGACCGGCTGGTGGTCTATTTCGTGGGGCATGGCATTGTGAGGTCCGCGGCGGATCAATTCTGGCTCCTTTCGGACCCCGAAAATGAAGGTGTGGACGTCAATGCCTTCATGAGACGTCTCCGCACCTACGGAATCGGCCAGCAAAATGAACACCTCACTCAAGGGCAGCTATGCGTGATCGCGGACGCATGCCGGTCCACGGGCAAAGATGCCGTGGACTTTGTGGGTCACCCTATCCTCAACAAACGGTACAAGGAAGAAAAGTTGCAGGTGGATTTGTTCCAGAGCACCTCGCTCGCCGCGCAGGCCTTCCACGTCAATGCAAGTGGCGACGGAGGGGAACCCTTTTGTCTCTTTTCCGCCGTTCTCAGTGAGGCGTTGGAAGGCAAGGTGCCAGCGGTGATTGAGTCCGACCATCACCGCTATTGCCCGGCCATCGTGAACACCCGGCTCGCGGATTATCTGGAGGATGAAGTCCCCAGACGGGCCGCGAAGCTGAACGTGGAGATGGAACCGGACATCGACACGCGCATCCGCCCGGATCAAAACTACTACGATGTGCTCGACAAGGACGCGGTGCCAGTCGCAGAAAGTTTCGAGGTTGGGCTCGAATCAACCCGTTCGGGCGACGATTCCTGGGTAGCCCCAGAGCGTGTCGACGCAGAGGAACAAAGAAGGGTGAGGGATGCGAAGTCTGAAGAATTTGAAGCAGGACTTGGCAGAGCGGAGGAACTGGCCCAATTGGGTCACGCCATCGGTGGAGGCTTCCCCAGCGCGAAGGCTGCATGTGAAACGTCGACATCCAGTTCTCTGGCGATGCCACGCGATGAGTACCACTTGAGCTGGGTCAAGCCTCGTGAGCTCTGCCTTATCGAGACGCGTCCGGACCAGCGCAATCTGGGGACGCCTTTCTTCATAAGGCAAAAGGACGGATGGCTGCTGGTCCCGATGCTGGATTTCACGACGAGCGTCGTGCTCGACCGGTTCCCTGGCGATGTCTTCCTCATGAGGCTCTACAGAAGGGACATGCCTGGAAACGATGGAGAGAATGGCTTTCTGAACCCGATGAGTCCGTGGGACACGTCCCTGAGCACGCACGCAGCATCGACCACGATTCCACCTCTCAAAGTCGCTGATACCTGGCGCTTTGCTGATGCCATCCGTGTCGGCAGTGAGCAGGCGCCCAACAATGCCAACATCGCGGGTTATCTCTACGATCTGGCTGGTGACCAGCATAACATCCAGCGTACAGCGCACTATATGGCGGAAGACAGTGCGCTACCCATTGACCTGGCCATCCTCGCTGCGGAGCGTCTCTGGTGGAAGCAGAATGCCAGTGGAGGCTGGTCCGTGTTTGCCAACCTTCCCGAGGTACCGGCTGATGAAGAGGACGAACCAGCCCTGGACCGCCCCCTCTATACGCGGGACAGCTTCGCTGCCAGACAGGATGTTCCCGTTCAGGGGCTCGTTCCGATTTATCGCCAGGGCTGGGCCATGCTGGCGGAGGACGAGCGCGTGGAAACACCAGAGTTCCTGAAAAGCATTGCCAACAAACCGCTGAACCGTGCTGCCGTGCTCCTCCCAGACGACGCCATGGAGGTGCTGGCAAAGAACTTCAACTACGAGATCCACAATCTCTGAGCAGGCTGAAACGACTCTGCATTTTTCACGACATCATCCTTTCAAGCCAATAACATACCATGAGACTCATCTACATTCACGGCATCAACAACGAGGGAAAAAACGCAAAAGTCATTGAAGAAGCTTGGTCCGGCGCTTTGAAGGCGGCCTGGGGCGCGGGTGCAGTCGACTGGAGCAAGATCGAGGTGCGCACCGCCTACTACGGTGATACCCTGGCGACGGCCACGGATTCATGGGATGGCAACTCCGATGCCGTATCACCAATGGGGCCCGCCTCGCCTGACGAGGATATTGCTCCAGACGAACTCTTCGCCTTGTACAAGGATGTGCAGAAGAGATTCGAAATTTCCGATGACAAGGTGCTCGAGGAGATCGCGCTCACGGAGGGCGTGAATCGCGACGTGGTAGTCACGACCATGGCAAAGGGGCCGCACAAGAAGTGGTTGAAGGCCATCGTGCGTGTGATCGAAAAGAACTTCCCGGGCGCAGGACAAAAATTGGCGAACAAGTTCCTGAAGCAGGCAGGCGCCTATCTCGCCAAGCCGGGTTTGTTCGACGAGATCAATACCATGGTCAAAGGACAGGTCTTTGATCCCTTCAAAGACCTTTCACGCACAGTGGTGGTCACGCACTCCCTGGGGACGATTGTGGGCTATGTGCTTCTGAGGAAGATGCGACTGGAGGAGAAGCTGCCCCTGTTTGTCACCCTCGGTTCACCGCTCGGAATCGGCACGGTGCAGAAGCGCATCCAGGGCCCGTTCCTGAAACCTACGGTGGCGACACACTGGCTCAATGGCAGTGACCCGGAAGACTTCGTGGCCCTCCGCTCGGAACTCACGGCAGCCACGTTCGGCTCGGCAGAGATCGAGAATGTATCCAAGCTGGACAATGGATACGAGAATGCCCACAGCATCACCCAGTATCTCAGCCACCAGGAAATCGCCGGGCCGATTTTGAAGGCACTCAAGTAGCCGCCTGTACCCGTCGGGCTGCCCCATCGTCTACGATGGGGCAGATTCCCACCATCCCGAAGGGATGATAGCCTGTAGCCGGCATGAAAGCCACCCGCTTTGTCTCAGGTCACGGCTATCATCCAACTTAAAGCGTCTCAGCCCGCGCCTGGGCTATCCATCTTGAAAGAAGAGGAGCATGAGAAGACAGGGCGACGCAGGAAGGGTAGAGGTCAGTGACCATCATGGTGTATCCATTGCCATCGCTTGGCATCACAGCTCTGAAGGTGGTTGCGTTTGATGTGAGGTGCAGACCATCCATGGGCAGGAATGCCCCCACTCCTTGATGGGGTGCCGTGTCAGGGCGGACTGGTTTGTCGGGAGACATGCGACGCTTTTCCGGAACGAGGCGTCCACGATCCTTTGAAAGGCTCGACGCTTCACCTTGGAATGAAATGGCTCCTCGCTAGCCCTTCATCGTTCGCCTCGAGATCATTCGGCTGAAGCCGGAACGACTTTGGGGGAGGCCCGGTTTCCATCTGAAGAAAATTTTAACGCGTGCAGAATGCCCGTGTTGTAGGTTTTTGCGTCCCCTTAATGGGTCGCGTGCCTCTCCCATTCTTTGGGTGCGCGGCTCTTGGGACGCATCACTTCTCCACACCCCCAAAACCCCTCTTCATGCCTGGCCGGATTTCCCTGTGCAGTTGGTCTTTGCGTCTTTGTGTCGCCTTGTTGTTTTTCGTGGGAGCAGGAGGTGCGCTGCAGGCAGGGCCGGAGACGGTCGCGGGTGAGAAATCAGCGAAGGCGGTGACGATTCATGACCAGTGGAGTCTGCCGGGCATCATGGGTGGTGGGGTGAAGACGACGGATGAATACACGGAGGGGAATGTGTTTCTCGTGGTGCCGGTCATCAGCACCGTAGGGCGGGATGGATTGCTCAGTGGGGATGTGCTTTTCATCGAGCCGTACAGCTCGTGGGGTGAGCAGGGCGAGGTGGCAGCGAGCCTCGGCCTGGGATGGCGGCACTACTTCACCGCGCAGAGTGTGAGCGCGGTGACGAAGCATGATGGGCATCAGGCGGGCTTCCTTGAAGAAGGCGTGTATGTGGGGGCGAACTTCTTCGTGGATATGCTGGACACGCAATTCGGCAACCAGTTCTGGCAGCTTGGTGTGGGTGCGGAGGTGGGTACGAGATATCTGGAGATAAGGGGGAACTACTACATCCCGCTCAGTGACCGGCAGCTTGCCTTCGAGCAGCGCTCGCGGCAGACCTTCACCAGCAGCAGCACGAGCCTGAGCCAGCAGGTGACGGGGGAGCCTTTCGCCACGGGGAATACCATCCAGCAGGAGCTGAACACCACCACCTTCGCGACCACCACGACGAGCACGACGACGATTGAGCAGCTCTTCCGTCTCTATGAGGAAGGCATGGAGGGCTGGGATGTGCAGGCATCACTCCTGGTGCCAGGGCTGGACCGGTGGATGGATGTGTTCCTTATCGGTGGTTATTATTCTTTCGATAACCAACCCTTTGGTCCGCAGACGGGTGGCACAGGAAATGTGGAAGGCTGGAAGGCCGGACTGGAAGTGCGCCCGGTGCCTGCGGTGGTGCTGAATGCGACGTGGTATGAAGACGAGCGCTATGTGGGCAGTGACTGGCTGTATGGCCTGCGCCTTGAGATTCCCTTTGAGATGGGTGACCTGGGCGATGGCAGGGGCTTCTGGGATCGCGTGGGTGATGCCTTCACACCACGGCGTCGTCACCTCGCGGAGCGCCTCGTGGAGCCGGTGCGGAGGCAGAATGAAGCCATCAAGGTCGGCAATGAGACGGAGCAGAAGGTGGAAGTGGATACGCAGGTGCAGCGCGTGACGAAGGTGGTGGCGCAGAGCTCACAGCAAGTCGTGCTGCAGGAGGACATTGTCTTCGTGAACAATGGCACAGCCACCACGAATGGCATCGGCGCAGGCAGTGCGAGCGGCACGGGCACGGCGGAGCAGCCGTTTGATACCATCGTGGCCGGAGGCACCCTCGCGGGGAACAAATCTGTAGCGACCAACCGCGTGTGGAATGTGTATACGCAGGGTGGTGTGGAGTACGCCGTTGACAATGTCTACCTCCCCTCCATCTCCGGCCAGCAGGTGAAGTTCATCGGCAGCGGCACCCCCATCGCAGGGCTGGGGGGCAGGACCTTTGGCACGGGACCCAGACCCAGCGTGACGGCCGCGAACGGCTTCTTTGCCGGCAACGGAAAGTACATCGGCGTCTACGGATATGATTTCAACTCCACCCACGTCGGCATCTACGGATATGAGCAAAGCGAAATCGTGGGCAACCATTTCGAGGGGGACGCCATGGTCAAGATCGAAGCCGGCGGAACCTTGGGTGGGGAGAAGACACTCGTGAAGGACAACCTGTTCGCGAATGAATGGGGTGTGCAAATCTACACCAACTTTGGCAGCATCGAGGCGGACATCGTCAACAACGCGTTTGAAAGAACCTTTTTCGGCGTGAACCTGGGAGTCTCGCACGGCGGCCAGATCAAAGCCAACATCACAGGGAATACCATCAACTACACCGGTGCTGGCATCAACGTGGACAACTATGGATTCAGCTCCAGCTTCGGCAGGGTGGAAGCCACGGTGACGGGTAATACGATCCGCAGCGTCACGGATGAAAACTATGCGCGGGTGCTGAGATTCCGCAATGGTGGAGAGATGGACCTGACCTTCCAGGGGAACATCCTGACCGAACGCTGGGGCTATCTCATCGAGGGCCGCAGTGACAACGGACAATCCAGTTCCCTCAAGTTCCTGGGCAATCAGATCACCAACGGCACCCTTGTGGTGGATACTCACCCCACCGATGGCACCACCATGGACTTCACCGCCATCGGCAACGTCTTCACGAACTCCAACCTCCAGCTGACGGATGTGACCGGAGTGACGGTGACGGACAATGTCTTCTACAATCCGGAAAGGCCGACGACCGCCATCCAGATGGAGATCAACGGTGCCCACGCGCTTGATGCGGTGATCCAGCGCAACCAGATCTACAACCCGAAGGGTCGCGGGTTAACCCTCATCGCCACGACCAATGCCAGTGTGGTAGTCACGATCTCGGACAATGCCTTTACCGGTGCTACGGATAGTGGCGGTGTGCTCATCCACTCCAATGGCTCTGCGGAGGTGACAGCGCATGTGGAGAATAACACGATGACCGGCCTGGAATATGGCGTGAGCATGCGCTCGTGGAATGATGCCCTGGGCATCACCGCCTACGTCCGGGGCAATGAAATCTCCCACACCACTGGGGAAGCGGTGAGCCTCGCCACCGATTCCCAGGGATACATCTGGGCGGAGGTGGCGAACAACCACATCCTTCATGCAGGTGGCGATGGCGTGCAACTGTTTGCCACCGACACCTCCCACCTGATTGCCCATGTATCGGCGAACGCCATCACGGACGCGCAACGCCGCGGCATCTATGTGGAGGCACGCTATCTGGCGGACGTGCTGGTGAATCCCGCAGCCAATGTGATCACCAACAGCCGCGGGGCCGGCATCGAGTGGCAGTCGCTGGGCGAGGCCGTAGGCGGCATCATCCACTCGAATCTGTTCGAGGCCAACACCATCACCGGCGCCGGCAATGGTGGCATCGTGCTGGTGACCGGGAATGAAGGAGCACTGACGGTGAAGGGCTTCAACTCGAACACCATCACCAACACGGTTGCAGGATCTCATGTGTCGATTGACCGCCAGGACGCAGGCGCTTTCTCGGTGGAGGGCACGCTGAATAACACCGCCACGCCCACTCCCAATCCCACCGCGGGTGACACGCTGTTCTTCGGCGGCACTCCGACCGTGGATTTCTTCCTGAATGGCGCGCACATCACGCTGCCGGTGGTGGTGCCGTGAGAAATGAATATATGATTTTTGATGGATGATTTTGGATTGGAATGGCTGCTCGCAGGTGTCTTCAGTTCCTCTCGATATCATTCGGCTGAAGCCGAAGCTACTTTGGAGGAGCCGCAGTTCTCCATCTGAAGATCATTTTAGCTATTGCAGAATGCACGCGGCGTAAGTTTGGGCGTTCCCTTATTGGGTCGCACTCCTCTCCCGCGCTTTTGGGTGATGCGGCTTCGGGGACGTTTCACTTCACCTCACCACCACTCCCCTCTCCATGCCCGGCCGGATTTCCCTGTGCAGTTGGTCTTTGCGGCTTCGTGCTGCGCTATCGCTCTCGATGGTTCTTCTAGGAGGTGCGCTACAGGCGGGACCCGAGACGGTCGCGGGTGAGAAATCAGCGAAGGCGGTGACGATTCATGACCAGTGGAGCCTGCCAGGCATTCTAGGCGGCGGGGTGAAGACGACGGATGAATACACGGAGGGGAATGTGTTTCTCGTGCTGCCGGTCATCAGCACGGTGGGTCGGGATGGATTGCTCAGTGGCGATGTGCTTTTCATCGAGCCGTACAGCTCGTGGGGTGAGCAGGGTGAGGTGGCAGCGAGCCTCGGCCTGGGATGGCGGCACCACTTCACCACGCAGAGTGTGAGCGCAGTGACGAAGCATGATGGGCATCAGGCGGGCTTCCTTGAAGAAGGCGTGTTTGTGGGCGCGAACTTCTTTGTCGACATGCTGGACACGCAATTCGACAACCAGTTCTGGCAGCTCGGGGTAGGTGCGGAGGTGGGTACGAGATATCTGGAGATAAGGGGGGAACTACTACATCCCGCTCAGTGATAAGCAGCTCGCACTGGAGCAGCGCTCGCGGCAGACTTTTACGAGCAGCAGCACGAGCCTCAGCCAACAGGTGACGGGTGTGGCCAGCGACCCCTATGCGGCGGGGAATACGATTTCACAGGATGTGAATGTCACCAGCTTCGCCACGACGACGACAAGCACGACAACGATTGAGCAGCTCTTCCGTCTCTATGAAGAAGGCATGGAGGGCTGGGATGTGCAGGCCTCGCTGCTGGTGCCGGGACTGGACCGGTGGATGGATGTGTTCCTTATCGGTGGGTACTACAGTTTCGATAACCAGCCCTTTGGTCCGCAGACAGGTGGCACGGGGAATGTGGAAGGGTGGAAGGCCGGTGTGGAAGTAAGACCGGTGCCTGCGGTGGTTCTGAATGCGACGTGGTACGAAGACGAGCGCTATGTGGGCAGTGACTGGCTGTATGGCCTGCGTCTGGAGATTCCCTTTGAAATGGGTGACCTGGGCGATGGCAAAGGTTTCTGGGACCGTGTGGGAGAATCCTTCACGCCACGACGTCGTCACCTCGCGGAGCGCCTTGTGGAGCCGGTGCGGAGGCAGAATGAAGCGATCAAGATTGGCAATGAGACGGAGGATCAGGTGGATGTGAACACGTCCGTGAAGCGCGTGACGAAGGTCTCCATCACACCGCGGCGTATCGTGATGCAGGATGATGTGGTCTTCGTGAACAATGGCGGGGCCGTGGGCAATGGCATCGAGGCAGGCAGTGCGAGCGGAACCGGCACTGCCGAGCAGCCGGTGGATACGCTGCAGGCCGGGGCGGACCTGGCAGTGGCGAACTCGATTGCGACAAACCGCCTGTGGCATGTGTACACGCAGGGCGGGGTGGACTATACTACAGGCGCAATCATTCCTGCAGGTGGCTCAGTGAAGTTCATCGGCAGTGGCACGCCCTTCGTGGGCATGAATGGAAAAGTCTTTGGCACCGGAGCCAGCCCCACTCTTGCGGGTGCTTACATCAACAGCCTCGTTGGAGGCAACTACGTTGGGGTCTTCGGATACAACATCCAGAATGCGGCAATCAATTTGTGGAACTTTCAGACGGTCGAGATCATTGGGAATACCCTTCCCGGGTCCTTTCTGCAGTTCATCGATCCCACTTTCCTGACCGTAGAGAACAATACGATTTCCTATAATCCCATTTGCATCGCCGGCATCGTGGTGTCTGTCCACTCCGGGAATACGCAGGCCACGATCGAGAACAACACCATCGTGGGATATGCTGTCGACAATGGACAATTTACCGACAAGGGCATCGCCTTTTACGTGAGCGATACCGCCTCACTCACGGCGTCCGTCACGCACAATACCATCACAGGATTTAGAACTGGCATCTGGAGTCAGACCCATCTGGCCACCGCCAGCATGAATGCGACCATCACTGGCAATACGGTCAGTGGCGCCCTGAAGCATGGCATCAATATCTACAACGTCTTCGGCACCACGACAGCTTCCATTACGGACAACATCATCAACAACAGTCCAACCGGCATTCTCCTTGAGGACTACGAACAAGTAGGCCACCTGAACATCACGGCGCTGGGAGGCAATGAAATTCGAGACTCGACGTCTGCGGGCATTCACGTGGATGCAATGCCCGTCGTCGGCGACGCCAGCATCACGGTGAATGGCTTTGATGGGAACCTCATCTCAGGCACACCGGCAGGAGCACACGTACGCCTGGAGAAGAGTGGCACATCCATCCTCAGCGTGCTGGGCACGCTGAATAATACGGCCACGCCTACGCCGAATCCGGATGCCACTGGAGTCACGCTGGATGTGGAAGGCACACCGACACTCAACTTCCTGCTGAACGGAGTGCTCATCAATACGGCGGTGGATGTGCCGTGAGGAGGGGCGGGGTATTTGTGATTTTTGATGGATGATTTTTGATTTAGGAGTTTCGGATTGAGCGTGCTGTGGAATCGAAGTGGCGGGAGGTGGTGATGCCCGTGCGAGGCTCCGCACGGGAGCTCCCGGCCAAAGCGGTGCTTCGCACACGCACTCCAAAGCGCTTCGCGCAAGGTGGTGTGCGAATGGGTGGGGTCTCTGTCGGAGGTGAAGCCATCTCACGAGACGATTCGTGGAAGGCTGTGTGTATCCTTAGTGTGGCGTAAGTTTATTTAGAGCACTTTCATCAAAAAAGTAGCCATTTGGAAGATGAGTCGCGGAGTGAGGCCCGAACCGGTGAATCTTGGGTGAGGCCATGGGTTCGGGTGTCGCTCCGCGACACTGGATGACCTCCCACCCACCCGGCCTTGAAAGGCCGGGCTAAGATACGATCGTCGCTCCGCGACTGGAACATCCATGAACATCCATGAACATCCATGAACATCCATGAACATCCATGAACATCCATGTGCTCCAGATGATTCCATATCGGAGCTGTGCCTTGAACTGCTTCTCATCAAAGGCGGCTGAAAGCGGCTATGGCATTTTTCAGAATGCTCTACTCAGGATGTGCGCGGCCCGTCGTGATGCAATGGGATGCGTAGTGGGTGACTCGCACTCTCTCTGGGGTGGAACGTCAGCGTGAGCGGGTGGCCACGCAGGACGTGGGTGGACGAAGGCCCTCGGGGCTATCCGTGGATTTTAGATCTGAAATTTGAGATTTAAAATTGCGGGGAGAAGGGGCGAGGGCAGACGAGTCTCTTCGCACAGGTAGCGCTTGATTCTCCTGAGGATTACGATTTGCAGTGTCCCTGGTGCGGGCAGGGTGGCTTGCAACCGGCGTATCTGCGCCCGTTTGGCGACCGACCACTCTGGATCTGCGCGGAGTGCGATGCCTTGTGGGACCAGCCACACACTCCCAACCTCGATCACGCCAACCACTCTGTAGGCCTTGGCGGATGCATGGAGGCACACGGCGACACGGACGACTGGCACCTGGTGGTCCCGCGCGAAGTTTGAGGTGGGTGATTGCGTGACACGGCGGGCGATGGTGGTGCATGCTTTTTTCATGGCACGCGACGTGTCCAACTGGTATGCCTGGCGCTCACCTGTTCTTCACATGATGAGATTTGCATCCTCCATGGCCGTGACCGCTGCGTTGCTTCTGCTGACGCTGCCTGGCACGTCCTGCACCAGCACCTCTTTTTCATCTTCTCCCTCTGATGACGAGTCGGTTGACCAGCCGTTCTGGGGTGAAGGGGCGGCCGCGCGAGGGCAGAAGGTCATTCGGCTTGGCAATCCCAAGCGGCCGGCATGGGGCTGGGCGGATGTGCCGGTGGAAGTGGTGACGGTGGCAAAAACGCGGCTCAAGCCGCCGGCGTCCAGTTGGGATGTATCACACCACTGGCATGATGATGAGAGCACCTACGAAGTGCTCTGCCTCGACGATGATGACTCGGTGTCCTGCCTCTTCATCTGCACACGGGGCAAGTGGATGCTGATGGAAGGTGAGCAGGGCCTGCGGCAGACCTCGCTCATGGAGCATGACAGGCTCCAGAAATTGCGATATCTGTCTGCCGGGGATTTGAAAAGGCTCTGTGGTCGCATCGCGTATCTGGGCGCAAGGTCGGGCGGATATGTGCCGCATGCGGGGATACGCAATGAGGAGCGGGCTATCCGCGCCTGGTTGGGCGGTGAGGTGAAGGACGCTGACGTGCTGAGAAAGTACTGTGTGGATCCCGCTGTGGTGCAGGAGGGTGCCGCATACGTGATCACGTGGTACGTCCTCACGCGTGAGGGAAGCCTGGAGCTCTGGAATGCCCGTGCGCAAACGCTGGATGACGGCAGGCGTGAAATCGTTGGGATTACGTTTCGCGAAGTGTTGAAGAAGGGCTCCTTCCGCTGGGGGCTGGTGCCGTAGGTGGACGGTGGGGCGTGGAGGAGATGTGTTCCCGAAGTGTGCTGTAGGAATGTTGCATCGCGGTCTGGGAGTTTGGAGATGTGATGATGCGGCGGAGACGACTCTAAGCGGTGCTTCGCACACGCACTCCAAAGCGCTGCGCGCAAGGCGGCATGCGACAGGGTGGAGCCTCTGCCGGAGGTGAAGCCATCTCACGAGACGATTCGTGGGGGTTGTGCCTGACCTTAAAACATCTTGGACAAAGATGTAGCCGTTTAGAAGCTGAGTCGCGGAGCGACGGCCGAACCGGTGAATCTTGGGTGAGGTCATGGGTTCGGGTGTCGCTCCGCGACACTGGATGACCTCCCACCCACCCGGCCTTGAAAGGCCGGGCTAAGATACGATCGTCGCTCCGCGACTGCGGCATCCATGAGCTCCAAATGATTCCATATCGGGCTGTGCTTTGAGCTGCTTCTCATCAAAGGCGGCTGAAAGCGGCTATATCATTTTTCAAAAAAATGCTCTATCTACTCAGGGTGTGCATGGCTCGTCGCGATGTGACGGGATGAATGGTGGGTGACGCACTCTCTCTCTTGGGTGGAACGTCAGCGTGAGCGGGTGGCTACGCGGAGGAAGGGTGGACGAAGGCCCTCGGGGCTATCCTGTACTTACCTCACCCTATGCTGAAGTGGACTGCTCCACGGGCGACGCGGGATGAAGGCTCACTTGCTGAACAGGGCTGCATAGGTGAGTGGGAAATGCCGCTCGAGGTATTTCTTCCCATCGGATATCGGGGCGGTGGTCCACTCGTCTGTCAGCATTGCTCCCACGTTATCGTCATCGTTATTCTGCGGTGGTTGCGCTTTCAGCATTTCCGCCATGCGGGCATCGCCAGCCAGATGCAGGACTCTCCATGCGTTGCGCTGGTAGTCCGCTTCTGCCGCGTCCTCGAACTGGCCGGCAAAGACCCGGGAGAGCGCAGCGATATCGCCCGTGCTCGCGAGCAGCAGCGTGGGGTAGTAGTCATGGGGATGCGGCTGCAGGCCGGCAGCGCGGTGTTCCGCTTCCCTTTGCGCGGCTGCCTGCTTCCAGTGGGCGACGCACGGAGTGAAGTTCATCTTCATCAACGGCTCCTGAGGAAGGAGACGCACACGGCTGGCATGAATGAGGCCGGTGGTCCCATCCGGCAGCCAGACTTCCCAGTGGGTGGATGCGGGGAAGGGTTTCACGGCGAGGAATTTTTCCCCGGCCTTGACCGTGGCGATCACGTCGCCTTTCTCGTCCCGGACATTGCTGTAGCCATCTGGGTCTTCGATGGTCGCCATGGACTCGATGCCCCACTTCGCAGCATCGGCAGGTGGCAGCAGCGATTTGATCCACCTCTCCGTGGGACAGGAAATTTCGACAAGGCCAATGCCCGGAACGACGTCTGCGTAGGTGTAGACCTCCCGCTGCATGTAGGCGGCCTCACCACGTTCGCCGGCAGGAACGTCCGGGATGGGGAATGACTTCCCACCCGGCTCCACCCACGCATAAGCCTCTGGCATGCCCATGGCCAGGGAACCTTCACGCAGCACGTAGATGTGGGCGCGGTGCGAGGGAACCGCCAGGCGATGCAGCAGGGTGTGCCCCTCCAGGACGACCTTGTCATCGGATAACCGGACTCCCCTGCCCTTCTTCCCGAGGTCATCGTCCGAGAGACTCTTCAGGTACTGCATGATCCGCCGATCATCTGCAGTGAAGTGGTCTTCAGCGCCGGGCGCCGTGGCCACACAGAGGAGAACTGTGAAAAGGCAGAGCTTCATGACAGCAGACTGGTGGAGGGTTGGGATTCATCATCATCGTCCTCATCATCGGGACTCGTTGTGATAAACTTTGGGCTGGGGATGTATGTGAGACGAGGCTCTGGTGTGACAGCTATCGTTCTTGGTTCTTGGTTCTTGGTTCTTGGTTCTTGGTTCTTGGTTCTTGGTTCCTAGTTTCTGGTCCGAGGTATCGGCGACTGGTTTCACGCACGATGGAAAAAAGCACGAATTTCCCCTTGCCCGAGGAAAGTGCCGTCATAACATCACCCGGATACTGCATCGCGTAACTTTCGTGAGGCTCCTTCGCATCTGGACACGCGTGATGTGGTGCTTGTTCACCCGAAACAGATCACGCCATGACATTCCACATGACCTCCAAACTGGAAAAGCACATCCTGGCGACCTACCAGTATCTGCGCATCGGGCTGGCCGTGACTGGTATCATCTTTCCGGTGCTTCTCGCTCTGGGGGGCCGCTTCCACGGGCTCACCCTGGAGGGTTCCATGAGCGCCTACTACCATGCGAGCCCACAATCCCAGGCGGATGAACGGGTGAGCCGGGCGAAATTTGATATGGAGCATCCCAATCCAACGCAAGGGCAGCTGGAAGAGTGGATGGACAAGGCCCACACGCACCCCCATGAAGGGACCATGAGGGATTGGTTCGTCGGTCTCCTGTTTGTGGTGGGTGTCATGCTCTTCCTCTACCGCGGATTCACGTCGGCCGAGAACAATGCCCTGAACCTGGCCGGACTCTGCGCGGTAGGTGTGGCATTGTTTCCCACGAGCTGGAGAGCGAGCTTCGAGGGGCGTGAGCTGGATTTTCTCGGGTTCACCTTCTCCGTTCACGGAGCATGCGCGGTGCTGCTGTTTCTTTGCATTGCTTATGTGGCGATTTTCCGCTCGAAGGATACGCTGGACCTTCTCACGGATAAAAAGCAGCGCGAAAGGTACAGGAGACTCTATGTCATCCTGGGATGGGCCATGGTGGCCAGCCCGGTCGCTGCGTTCATCATGGTGAACTTGTTTGAATACAAGAAAGCCCTCGTCTTTGCCGTGGAGTTTTTCGGCATCTGGGTGTTTTCAGCCTACTGGGGTGTGAAGTCCAGGGAGCTTGCGAGAACACAGGCGGAGAGGAAGGCGGTGAAAGAAACCCTGGCGAGGGAGACCTGAGTCAGGCAGGTCCCCGCCTGGGACGGCTGCATTTCTGCAAGACGCCCGCGCGGAGACCCTGCGACCGCACGTGAGGCTGGCAATGCCTCACGGGGACGCCAGGCAGCCTGATAAGCTTTTTACGGACTGGGCGATGATCTGAAATGAGAAGCCGTGCCTGTTTATTCGGCGAGTTCCTTCACCTGGATGTGGCGGTACTCCATGAGGTTGCGGTCGGCTTCGAGGCCGAGGGGGCCTGACTCGGGAATCTTCAAGGGAGCGGGCAGGACTTCGCCATTGCAGGTGGCCTTGATGGCGCCGCCGGTGACGGTGATCTCGATGTCATTCCACTCCTGGGGCTTGTACTGCTTGAGCTCCTTGAAGGGACCGGCGACGAGGTAGTCGCGGCATTGCAGTTGATTCTTGATGTCGCGGATGAAGATGCCGCTGTCGGCATTCACGGAGGCGCGGAACTGGAGCTTGAGCACGAAATGCTTCGGGAGGTTTTCGAGCATCCAGAGCTGGCGGAGCTTGGGCCCCTTGGCCTTGTCCTCAGGGTTCACGGCGAGGATGCCGTCCTTGGCGCTGTAGCGTTCATCGGTGGCCTTGGTGGCGGTGCCGAGGTCGGGCTCTCCCTGGTAGTGCCAGCCGCTGAGGTCCTTTCCATTGAAGAGGCTCTTGAACCCTGGCTCGGGTGTCCAGTCCGTGGCAGCGGGCTCAGCGGCGTGGGTGAAGGTGGTGGCCGTGAGCAGGAGGGCGCTGGTGAGGAAGAACGTGAGGCGGGTGACGAGATGGGAATGTGAGGCTGATGCTATTTTCATATGGATAGAGAGGGATGGGAGTGGATGATCCGAGGCGTGATGTCGCGGGTGCGGCGAATGAACGGGAGTGGCACTAACTCATACGCAATCGCGGTGGCAAGCCTTAGAGCATTTCGAATGAAGAGGAATCCGTGGAACAGGGATGACGCTGAGGTGATATTTGATGCTACATCCTGACATAGGTGGATACCGATTGAAATTCATTGCCCCAGGAGATCCATATCTCGCACATCCCGACCTTGCGCCCAGCCCATCGCGCGTATAAGACAGAGACCGCTATGGGGCAGCACCCCCATCCTGCTGGGAATCCGGCATTACTCCAACGGAGTGGATACTCCATCCAAATGGTGAATGAATGGCCATTGGAGTGGAATTTCAAATACGGAAGGGAAGACCATTCTGGGTGGAATCATAACAACTCCACCCTATAAAAAAAATGGTTCCTCTCTCCACTGCAAAGATTGATACCACCGGCGAACTGATGAGCCGCCGGCACTTCCTCCACTCCCTCCTGAGCGGATTGACTCTTGGTCATGTCTGCGACGGCACCTATGCACACGCACCCTCCCGCTCCAGCTTTTCGCTGAGCAGCGATAAACTGGTGAGAGAGGCCACCCAACTCTCCATCCCTGGTGGCAAGCTGATGCCGGTGCCGAAGTTCCTCGTAGTTCACTTCACCTGCGGCATGTCCGGTCGCAGCTCCGTGGCCTGGTGGAACAAGCCCCAGGCGAAGGGGGTGAATGCCCACTTCGTGATTGAGCGCGATGGCGAGCTGCTCCAGTGCCGCCCGTGCAACCGCATGTGTGCACACGCGGGCCCTTCCATATGGAAGGGTGTCCGCGGCCTGAATGCATGCTCCATCGGCATCGAACTCGCCAATGCCGGCAATGCAGTGCAGCAAGGCCTGCTGTTCGGCAAGTACCGAGCCCCACATGGTGTCACCCGGGCCACGCACAAGAACGGCCTGACCGCGGATTGGGAGAACTACTCTGAAGCGCAGTTGAAGACCTGCTTCCAACTGGCTGCGATGCTTCACGAGGAGTACCAGTTCCAGGACATCGTGGGCCACGATGACATTGCTCCGCTGCGCAAGAACGATCCGGGGCCGCTTTTTCCCATGGAAGCTCTGCAGAATTTCTGCGGCCTCACACCAACCACGAAGCAATAGCGGCAACCGGTGAGTAACGCTCCTCCCACACCCGCTCTTTCACAAAAGCGCGGGTGTGTTCTTTGGATCAAACAGGGGCCAATCAATCACCGACAATGCGTTGAACACTCCGAACGCAGTCCTTGTCTGTGGAAATCCGTGCGCACCAACAACACAACCTTTTTCCAGTTTCTACTTTAGTAGAGTTTCCCGTCAGCTCCCGCATGGGAGCTATGGTCACCGGAATCCGGCAGAGATCTCTTCCACCAAAACAGTCACCCCATCCTACCCAAATCCATGATCTCACATACCTCCCCTGAAGGTCCCCACGGTCCAAGTCCGTCAGAGATGATTACAATCGCCCTCAAGGGCCTGGATCAACACAGCAAGGCCACGCGCTCCCAAGTGGTAGCCACGCTGAAAGCCTGCGGCCTGACGGTCAACGAGCAGGCCGCCGTGCTCGACCGCTGCCCCGCTCAGATCAACAACATCGCCAACGAAAGCATCAAGATGACCCTCAGCTTCTCGGACAAGTTCCTCAACGAACATGCCTATTCCGGCTTCAGCTTTCAGGATGTGATCGACGCCAGCGAAAAGGACCTCGGCATCAAGGAACGTGAAGTGGACGAAGTCCGTCGGGACATCCACCGCGACCGCGCTCGTGGCCTCATCAAGATCTGGATCAAGATGGGCCTGGTGACGGAGACTGCTCCGGAGCAGTATCACGTTTCACAGAAGCACATTGATGCCCGCCACTTCAACGAGACCCCCCCCGAAATCCGCATGCTGCGCCTGCTAGTCTCCCACACCACCAGCAGCCTGTGGATCGCGGAACTCAGCGAACAGGAGTTCCTCCGCTTCTACACACCGCTGAAGCATCTGTCCGAAACGCCCTTCGAAGATGCCGTGAACGCGGAGGAGAAGGAACTCAAGGGACAGTCGAAGAAGAAGAAGAAGGAGCGCGCTCCCGTGACTCCTCCCACGAATGAACTGGACGCCCACTATGGCATCGTGGGTGGTGTGTGGGAGCTGGAGTCTGGCCGCTTCCACGATGACATCCGCGTGAAGGACACCCTGGCATCTGCCGTGAGCGCGCAGATGGAGGGTCGTCTTCGCGGCTGTATCACCTCCATCTACGGCCCCATGGATGAGACCGGCATCAACAACCTGCGCGCCAAGTGGAGCGGCATCATCGAGGCACAGAAGAAGCTCTCCCTCGCCGCTCCCACCCGCCGTGGCCCGCGCTCGAAGAAGGTGACCGGTGAGATGGTCAAGCGCAAGTACGTCTTCGCCTATGCGCTCTGCCTGCTGGAGACGCCCCGCCCCCTGCCCCGCGAATAGTGGGGGCCTCACGATCCGCGTGAGGCTTCGCCGGCCTCACGCAAACAGCCAGTTCAAATCTTTTCATCAAACTTCAATCAACAAAAACTATGAGCACCAACATGAAAGCGACCTCCATTGTCACCGTCCTCCTCCTTAACGTGTTTGCAAACGGATGTCCTCTTCTGGCGGCGGAGCACCCGCGAGAGCAGGCCTCGATCAGGTTCCCAGGGCACAGCATCTCCGAGGTTCTGGGACAACGAGGCATTTCGTCTTCCCCGGGGACTTCAGGGACCTACGACACCGTGGATTCTGTCATGCACGATCGATCACCTGAAAGGGGGGCCATTTGTTCAGCACATAAAAACGGAACTCTCCAGTCCTAACTAGAGCATTTAAATAAAGCCATAGCCAATTCGAATTGACCTATGGCAGCTCGTCCCGGAAGGACGCTGGATGGTAGCCGGTGGTGTAGGGAGCCTCAGCGACCGCAACCACCGGATCTACGCACCAAACGTTCTTGCGTCCCGGACGGGACGTCGGAGGAGTGTCATAGACTTCCGGCACGGGGAAAAGACCATGGCCACCTCTTCCGCCGTCCCATCCGGGACGGAGTAGCTTTGGCATCCATGATCCGGTGGTTCCCGGCCTGATTACAGGCCTCCACCACCGGCTACCATCCAGCGTCCCTCCGGGACGAATTTGCCTTTATTCTCCTTATCGACGGCTACAGTCTCCGGGACGAATACGCCTTTATTCTTCCTGTCGACGGCTGCAGTCTCAATGAAAATGCTCCAACTCATCGGTGTAGCATCACTCTTTCTTGAAGTCAGGAGTCGTACGAGCCGTTCCCGGCCAGGGCGACACACCCGACTTCTACCAAAGCAAGAATGGATTGCGCAGGCTCTCCGGCCCGGCATGAACCCGGCTGCAGCGGGCTCATTTCCTCCCGGAGGATGCGGCCTTCACTCACACTCTCCAACTTTCTGAGGGACCCACGGGACGGAATCTCCCCCCCGGAGGGTCTCTCATGCATTGATGTCAGAGGCTGAGATTCCTCCGGGCCCTGATGACCTGCCTATGCGCATGAGTGAAAGACAGCAATGGAGATGAATAGGCGACTGTCAGCGCCAGATACGTATCGCGTGCCGGTCCGGAAGAAGGTGGAACGTCAGCCGATGCGGGTGGAGATGCCGGACGCGGGTGGACGAAGGGCCTCCGGGCTGCCCTGTCCTGTCCTGTGCTGAGGTCGAGCGATGCAGCATCAAGGCAATTTCGATGTCGCCGTTCTTGAATGATGGAGGGCGGTCGTGGTAGCGTGAGATGTCCGTGAAATCTCCGGAGAAAGGAAGTCCCGTGCATTCAGAGTCCGCAGCGCAGTCACAGGAACAAACGCAGAAGGCGGGGGAACTACGCGCTCGAAAATTACGTGCGCTTGATTTGTTATTGGTGGGCACAGTGGTGTGTGTGCCCTCGATCATTGGTACCCCTGGGGAAAGGTTCCTGCCTCCTCCGGTGTTGGATGCTCACGGGCACCCCATGCTGAATGCGGAGGGTGAAACGATACGGAAGCCAACACCCTCTTACTATATAAAGATCGCACTACTGCCTTGGAACATCGGCATGTATCTGGGTACGGGCTTGATGGTGGCGGCAGGGGTGGTGAGATTCCGCCGTGCATCCGCGAACACGGCGCCGGCAGCGGCCGACACACATGCTCGCGATGGACAAATCTGATGGCCAAGGGGCGTGACAACCGTGACCAGGCAACTCACCTGCCGTGAGGATGGCGAGCCCACACATTTCTTCCCAGCACCCATGAGACCCTATGAACGGTACTTCATCGCAGCTCTCCTCGCTTTCATTCTACAATCGGCGGTGCACTATGACATGCCCCACTTCGGCGATTGGAGGGATGTCGTGAAGTTCCAACTTACGAAAGACTGGCTGGCAACACTGATGTCACTGACATCGCTGGCTCTTTTGATCACCGGGGGCGTCAAATACAGGACAGAGCGGCAGGCAAAGAAGTGACATTCCACGCAAAGGTGACACTGACGCCGGTCTAGGGCGGTTTAAACCAAGTCGTGGCCTTGGATCAGGGGTGACTTGCCGCACCGCGACCAGCGGTCGCAGCCACAGCGGTTGGGGTGGCGCGCCCCAAGACGAAAATGGCTACTCTGTAACTTAAACCGCTCTAGCGTCAATGCGAGTGGGCGGCGATCATATTGGAGGTGGGCGAAGGGCCTCAGGCCAATCCCCTGCCCTGCCCTGCCCTGCCCTGCCCTCCTCCGATCATGCGGCCTCTGCCTGGGAGAGACCGTCGCGAAACTCCTGCTCGCTCTGGATGTGAAACTGCAGGGGGGATGACCGCAACTCATTCTGCAGGGCCTGCTTTGCGAAGCGGAGAGCTTGGAGCGTTCTCCTATCCCCTGTCACCAAGGTGTTCGCGGTATCGATATTCAGATGCATGCAGATCATGCTGTCTTCGCAATCGTTGGGATCGATGTGAAGCACGGCTGGAGTCACGTCCTCTTCGCTCGAGAGCCTCGTGCGGCTGGAAGCTGCCCGCAAGTAGTGCGCAGCACGGTAGTAGTCGTAGACGCTTCTCATGAATTGGGAATAGCCCACACGCATCAGCAGTTCCCGACGCTCTGGGCGGTCCGCCTCAGGCAGGGCCGCGAGGTATCCATCCGTCATGTTGCGGATATCATTGCTCGCGAGCGTCCACATGTCCTCTTCCCTGATGAGATCGCTGGCGGCATAGGAGAAATTGATGAGGATCTCCCGTGCTTTGATCGTGATGGACTCGACGTACTCGCTCTGAATCTCATCCAGCATCCGGAAGGTATTCCCTGCGGCATCCTGGCAGCTCACCATTTCTCCCGAAGGAGCCTGGACCTGCTGTGCATAGAATTCCTCCAGGGTGTTGCTCTGCGACAGGACCTCAAGCACGCGCTCGAAGAGGAGCTTGTCCTCCAACCGGCTGGGATGCAGCAGGCTTCCCAGTCCGCAGGAGATGGCATGCACGGCATAGGGATCATGCAGCATGCGGGGCACCTGGCATTTCAGGACATTGCCACGGACACGATCAAATTTCCCCGCCTCCTCCAGGTGGCTGAAGATCTCAAGAAATGAGATGGTGGAGATGGCGATGTCGCGCTGACCTCGTGCTTCCACCAGCCGGGCCCGGGGGATGGACTGGAGTGCGCATGTATCGAGGATATGCATGGGAGGACGGTTCAACGTATTGAGCTCCCAATCAAGCGCGCAGGATTCACGCGCCGATTTTCCAATGCGCGGGGGGGCTTCGAGTCCTTCATCCCGTGTGCCAACGCGTCGCCAGCGGCAGGAGGTTCGCGAGGGGTGGTGCTACGCGGGGAAGAGGTGGAACGTCAGTCCCCTTCAGGTAGCTATGCCGGACGCGGGGGGACGAAGGGCCTCCGGGCTGCCCTGACGGATTTCAGATTTGAAATTTGAAATTTGAAATTTGAGATTTGAGATGGTGGGGAGAACGAGGATGAGGTGGAGCAGGAATGGGGTGCGCCCGGAGGTCCCGGAAATGCGGGGAAAGTGAAATGGCAATTCACTTTTCCTGACATTCGGTAACACCGGTCCGGTCGCTCAAAAGGGTTGCGGTGGAGGGTGTGTTTGCTATGATGTTCACGTGAACACTTCCATATGCAGTCACCTTCCTTGCCTCGTCCTGCCGCGGACGTCGCGGGCGTGGGGGTACTCCTAGGCTTTCTTCTTGGGAGGCTTGGGGCCGGCGGCTTTTTTCCCCTGGTCGGGGATGAGCGAGCGGAGCCAGTCGGCGAGGGTCTTTCCCTCGCGCCTGGCGGCCTCCATCATGGCAGTGGCCTCTTCTTCGGTGGCGTAGAAACCGACCATACGCTTTCCGGCTTTTCTCTGGTTGGGCATGGTGGTGACGAGACACCGTCTGAAAAGATTCTTCAACATTTTTCTTGCGGGTGTCTATGCACCCATGTTATTGGTGTCTATACACCTACTATGAATGCAATTGTGTATGTCAACACGCCGCTGGAGGCCCCGGAGCATGCGGCCCTGGCAGCTCTGGCACGCCGGGAGGGTCGGGCCAAGGGACAACAGCTCCGGCTGCTGGCCATCCAGGCGATGCGGGACCGGAACCAGGGGAGGAGCAAGAGCAGGAGCAGAGGCATCATGCCCGCGGGCTCTGACTCGTATGTGCCACACGCGCCGGCTCCCCTGCCCTCGTGCTCGTGTTCCTCTTCCCCCTGCTCGTGCTCGTGCTCGGATGCTGGAGCGGCAGGCTCGCCGAAGGTGCAGCTGGCTACGGCCTCTGATTCCAGGACGAGAAGGAGTACGAGCACGAATACGAACACGAACACGAGCCCCTGCACCGGCACGGGGACGGATGCGAGAGCTGCCCTGCAGAAAGGAGGCCGCGCCCGTGGCTGAGTCTCTTCACAGTGGCTGCTATGCCGTCTCCGCGCGCGAGGTCGCGGCGGTGCGGCTGGGGGTGGGACGCGGGGCGCGGCATGAGATCATCCTGCGCAGCGGCGTGCGGCTGCCGGTGCCGTATGCGCAGGCCACGCTGCTGGCAGACAAGATCTGGGATGGTGTGTGGCCGGATGGCGCCACGCGATGCCCACGCAAAAAAACGCGGATCACCACGCGCTCCCGTGCCCGTGCCCGTGCGCCATCGCAGGCTGCGAGCGGACCCATCCGGCAGGCCATCATCCACACCCTCACGAGGGAAGCACAAACTCCGAGCTCAAGACAGACACGCCCACACCATGAATGCTGACATCACCCATTTGAAGACCCGTGCTGAGCAGGCTGTGCCCATGTGGCCGAAGCGCAAACCCGGCCCCGTGGGACGCTGGAGCCCACTGTGGCCGGTGTATGCGGACCTGCGGCGCAAGGGCTTCACCATCCGCGAGGCCATCGACTGGCTCATCCGCGAAGGCGCGGTGCCGGCGAACGACCGGAAGAAGGCGGAGTACGGCCTGCCCATGGTGGACTCCCGCCGTCGTCGTGGAGAGGTCCCGGCCAGCGGAGTGGAGCCCGGGCTGAAACCCAGGAAGAAGACATCTGCCGCCACTCCCACCGCCGCCCTCGCCACCAAATCCCCACGACGCACGCTCTCCGTGGCCCAGCCAGTCGCCAGGCAGGATGCCTGACACCTGCAGTCAGGCTGGAACCCCAACCTCCGCAGTTCCTATCCATCCATCATTCCATCATTCCATCATTCCATCATTCCATCATTCCATCATTCCATCATTCCATCATTCCATCATTCCATCATTCCATCACTCCATCACTCCATCATTCCCTCTCATGTCCTCCTATACCCTATTGCAACTTCTCCATGCGCTGGATCCCCTTCATGCGCCGTGGCCAGTGGCGCTCCTCATGCTGCTGGCGGCCATCTTCCTCGGCCGTCGCCTGTGGAGGATGCTGTGGAGGGAGAGCTGAGGGTTGATTGTCTATGGTTGATGGTTGATAGCCTGAGAAGCGCGAGGCCCCAACTGACCGTGCCAGCACCTGATGCGAAGCGTCGAGGGGGGCGATGCCAATGCAGCAAGGATGAAAGCCCTCCGCAGACCTCAGGCTATCAACCATCAACTCTCAACCATCAACCTTCCCCCCTTTGCCCCGGAGGGACGTACGCTGAGCGATATCCGGCGGTGAGGACCTTGCGTTCTGGTCTTCATCCGCTGCGGAAGATGGGCAGGTGAGAGAGGCGACATCAGACTCCTGCGTCGTCGTCATTTCCAGGAGCCGGTCGCCGTCCTGCCCCACTTCATCCCCGGGCCACGACGCCCCACACAAGCCAGCGCCCTCCGGGGCATCCCCCCTCTTTGGGGATTTCAGATTGGAAATTTGAAATCTCAGATTCGGACAGCACGCCCCCAAGGGAACCCTTTCACCCCACAGATACTACACCATCCTATACCCTACTACACCCTCGCTACACCCATGAGCACGCCCCAGGATTGGAATGATGATGATGATGCCGCCGCTGCTGCTGAACATAACGAAATGGAAGACGCCTTCGAAGATGCGGACGAGCACAACTATGATGATGAGGACGACGGCGACGGCGATTACGATTACGACTACGAGGATGATGATGAGCCGGTGGTCGATAAGGAAGGCCGGCCTGAGGATCTCGCTGCGCCGGGAGGCTGTCTCTGGACGGTAGTGGCCGCCCTGGCGGTCTGGATGGCCGTGTCCCTTGCGGTGCTGTGCTTGTGCCTGTGCATGGCACCCGGCGCGGGGAGGTGAGCGCGCAGAGCTGCATGCCACATGTCACGGAGCTTTCCACCTTCAACCCTCTTTCTTCACTTCAATATCCAACCTTTGTCCCTTATGCAAAACACGACTGAAACCTTTTCCTCCCCTCCCCTTTCCACCACGGCAGCTGAGACGCCCGTGAACATCGCAACGACTCCATCTCCGCCTGCATGCGCTGAAGGGACAGCCGCACCCGCCGGCACACTCACCACCCTCCCGGGCAAGCCTTCCGCGCTCATTCGCGTAGCGCTGGCGGACCTGCGGAAGGTGGAGGCGCTGCCGGATATCTATCGGGTGAATATGGATGTGTGGCATCGCGAGCATCGTGCAGATGCGGTGTGCGAGGTGTGCCTGGCAGGGTCCATGATTTCACAGAGCCTCGGCGCCCAGCCGGGAGAGCATCGGGGGCCGGAGGACTTCGACCAGGAGACGACGTGGAAGCTTTATGCGCTGAATGAATTCCGCGTGGGCAATGTATACGATGGCCTGACCTATCTGGACCGTTCGGACCTGTGGCTCGGCGCGGACACGCGGACTATCACGGAGTACACCACGAGTCCGTCGGGATTTCACCGGGATATGCAGAAGCTGGCGGGCGACCTGGAAGCGGTGGGGCTGTGAACGGTGAGCGGTGCGACGGTAAGCGGTAGGACGGTGGGGTTCCAAGGGGAACATGACGTCGCCCGTTGCTTGCCATCCGATGCCGCAAAGAAGCGGGGCCTACTGAACCCGTCACACCGTCACACCGTCACACCGTCACACCGTCACACCGTCACACCGTCACACCGTCACACCGTCACACCGCTCACCGCTCACCGCTCACCGCTCACCGCTCACCGCACCCCAATGTCCTCGCGCTTTGCACTTCCCGCCACTGAGGCAGCATCTGATGCACACACCGTCGCCTACCACCAGACGCATACCGTGTATGGATTGCCGGCGTGCCCGCTGTGTGGCTGGCGCTCGATGATTGTGCGCAGCTACGGCCGCCACCGGGAAGGACGCAGCTACTATGTGGTGTGCGACCACTGCGCAGAGGTGGAGGGAAACGGCAGCCTGGAAGGACCCGTGTGTGAGTCCGCCGAGCTGGCGGGGAAGGCATTCAATCAAGCGATGCGGAAGTACGCTGAGTCCTTCATGCGCGGTGATGGCGGGGAGTATTGAGATGCGAGGGCTTCGGGCCGGAGGCTTCAGGCTTGGACCTTGGAGCTTGAGGAGGAAGCAACTTGTGAAGGGGCGAATGACGATGATGATCAAGATGAGCAACAAGGCGAGGTGGAGTGACCCTTGGGCGCGCGGGATTTCGCGCGAGGTTCTGACCTGCGTGGATGGGAGCGCGTCTTCCGCTGGCAGGCATGATCTTTGGGAAGCGGGGGCCTTCGAATGCGTGCCAGCAGCCATGCTTCGTGCTGTGCCTGACGCTCCACCCGTTGGCACGGCTTCGTGCCGTCATGTCGTGGGCCTTGGCACGGGTTTTGTGGAACGCTTCCAGCGTTCTCATCCCGCGCTCGGTTCACCCAGGGTGGCGCTCGCGATGCGAGCTGACCCTGGGCTGCGCAGTGTGCAACGCCTTCGGCGTACCACGAAGGCTGTGCAGCAGGCGGCGGCGATGGTTGCACCCGCTCGCAAGGTCAGGCGTCCTGACGGTTTAGCGACTTCGTCGCGGCAAAGCGTCCAGCAGGCTGCACTTTGGGAAAGCGGTCCCGCTCTGCGCATGTGCGTCAGGATTAGAAACGGCGTGATATACACAGACAGATTCGAACGCTGTGACGCGAAGCGTCCCTGGACTGCGCGCAGCCCTGCTGCCGCTTTCCCGAAGTGCAGCCTGCTGCACGCTCCACTGCGACGAAGTCGCCAAGCGTTATGGACACATCTTACCACGAGCCAGTGTCAACATCGCCACAGCAGGCTGTGGACTCTCCAAAGCGGCAGCAGGGCTGCGCGCAGTCCAAGGTGGCTTCGCCACACAAGTTGCCCTATGGGCGGGGTGGTGAGGCTGTTGGAAGGTGAGGTCGGCCCAATCAAGAGAAGCTACATCAAATGCTCGACGACTTATCCTCACGTTCATGCGCACAGCGGGACTTTGCACGTGCTATGCCTCCGGCGTAACGGGAGGCGGGTGCGAAGCGGCAGAAGGTGGAGCGTCAGGCACAGCGGGTGGTGTGGGTGCTGGCAGGTGGTGGAAGGCCCTCGCTTACCAGAGCAATTGGATGCGCATGAGAAGGATGAATCTGGGTGTGATGGTATATCCACACATGATATCTCCTCTGCTACCAAGTCCTCACACTGAGGGGGCAGGAGTGCCCCCCGATCCTTGGGGCTCGGGCTGCGCCCTCGCCAGCGAGCCGATGACTACTGACTACTGACTACTGACTACTGACTACTGACCACTGTCCACTGACTACCAACATGAATACGCCGATGCACGAATACCGAGGCAGGCACGCGCCACACCAGCCGTGTCCGCAACTCCACCTGCACTCCCCTACTCTGGATGCGGTCATCGAGAGGCTCTGCCTGGTGAATGATGTGAGCTGCATGCATGAAGCCATACGCCTGGTGGATGCGATGCGCCCGCCGATGGCCATCACAACGATGGGCGATCTCTTTGCTCACGTGGATGCGTTCGAGGACGAGAACGAGAACGAGGAGAGGGATGATGGATGCGAGATCTGCGGGGTGCGCTGCTCCAGCACGGCGCATGCGCCGTATCCGGGACTGTGTGTGCGCTGCACGGCGAAGGTGCAGCATCTGCAAATGCAGAAGCGCCCCCCGCAGCAGAAAGGAGGTGGGGAGTTGCGATGAATCGGCTCACCAAACCTCAACCAGAGCCGATGACGGCATTGGAATATGCGCGGCGTCACGCCGATGCGTGCGTGAAGGCGGATGTGGTGCCGGGGCCAGGTGTTCCGGATGGGGATGCCTGTGATGCGGTGGAGGCATCGCATACGCCGGATAAGCGGGACGATGGTTCGCCTCAATAAGCTGACATGTCTGGTCCGAAGATACAGGCAGCTCGCAGGCCGAGGGGCTGCCACGAGGGCGCTCCGCTGGATGCTGGAGATCCGTGGTTCAAGAGCATGCGAGATGCGGTCCGCGTGTCAGCTCACCGGCTCCGCACCGCGCTCCAAAGCGCTTCGCGCAAGGTGGTGCACTGTCGCATGCATTCGATGCGTGGGATGCGCGCCCGCCGGTACTTTGTCTGGGTCTGGGTCTGGCTCTGCATTTCTCACCGCAGTCGCAACCGTCATGCACATGCAGGGGTGCATCGCAAGGCTCCCATGGGGGCAGGAGTGCTCCCGATCCTTGGGCTCGGGCTGCGCCCTCGCCAGCGAGCCGGTGACCGATGACCGATGACCGATGACTACTGACTACTGACTACTGACTACTGACCAGTGACCAGTGACCAGTGACCAGTGACCCATGACCCATGACCCATGACCACACCCCAGCCAGGCGACGTGCCCGTCCACCCATCTTTTATCCATTCGACTTATGCCTTGTGAAACTCAAGAACTCCATCGTGATGCGCCGGCGTTTGACTTCTACTGCGAGCGCTGGACGCACGGCACGCGGCACCTGACGAAGGTGGAACGCTGCGACTACCTGGACCTGCTGCTGCACCAGTGGACGAATGACGGCCTGCCGGCGGACCTGGATCTGCTCGCCCGGTTGGTGGGGTATCGCAAAGGCTCGCAGATATCGCCTCTGGTGCTGGAGAAATTCCCCGTGGCAGCGGATGGGAAGCGGCGGAACGTGCGGCTGGAGACGGAGCGCGTGAAGCAGCGGGACCGCATCCGCAGCAAGCGGCAGGGCGCGGCCAAGACGAACGAACGACGCTGGGGAAGCAAGGCTGGAAAGGGGCGGGTGCCATCGCAGAACGAGTCTCATAGCGATGCGATATCGAGTCGCATAGCGACTCGCTCAGCGACGATTGAGCGACACGATATCGAGTCGCCACCACTCACCACCCACCACCCACCCGGAGATCCTGATATCTATCTATCTGTACCCCCGGAGGGGGCTGGCTGGCCGAAGACAGAGGACCAATGTCGTTCCATGGCTGCAGTTCATGGAGTAGACCCGGAGTATGCGGCCACCGTCTGGAATCAACATGAGTCCACGGGCGACTACACCCAGAAAGACCAGCATGGCAATGCGAGGCCGATATTGAAGTTTGCCAGCTACCTGAAGTTCCGCTGGAACTGCCGGTCGAGAAGGAATGACGACGCCAAAGCCCTGGAAAAGACGAAGGCAGAGCTGCGGCGCCAGGGGATGACGCAGAAAGCACCGCCATCAGCGCACATGCAGAGTCGTGATGGTGGGACTGTTGCGGCCGGTGTCCGAGCATCAGCACGTGATGTGCGAACACAGCGGTCCGGTGAAATCCCGACGGATGTGAGCATGGACAAGGTGAAGGTCTATCGATTGGAGGATTGTGAGCATGAGTGAGAGGTTGTTGTGCTGTTCACGCTGTGGCGGGCCTGTGGAAGGCGTGGATGCGATGGAGGCGGAGGCCCTGCGCTCCGTCTTCAACCGCGCTCCGCTGTTGCTGTGCGGGCCTTGTGAAAAGGCGGATGCGGAAGAGCTGGCGAAGAAGCGGGCGCCACGGCAGGCTCGTGTGCCCCAGGCGTGGCCGGAGGAGTGGCCCCGGCGATCCATCGCCGACCTGGAACATTTCAGAGAGGCTCCGCTGCGCATGGCACGCACGATTCAAAAGAACATCGAGGCGAACCGTGGCACCTTCGTGATCCTCGGCGATCGTGGCCGTGGGAAGACGGTGATGGCCACTTGGCTGGCGGAGCAGCGCCGGCAGCAGGGTCAGAGCCCGGGTGTATATGTGCGCTCGCACGATCTCTTCGCCACCATCCGCCGCGCCTGGCACCCGCAGAGCAAGGAGGATGAATGGGCCGTATTGGAACATTATCGCAAAACCCCGTTCCTCGTGATCGATGAATTCCAGGAGCGCAGCGAGAGCGAGTGGGAGAACCGCACCCTGGTGAACATCCTCGACCACCGCCACGGCAACATCCTGCCGACCGTGCTGATAGCCAATCTCTCCGCCGACGCCTTCGGCAAATCCGTGGGCGCCTCCATGGTCGACCGCATCTCCCAGACCGGCGGGATCGTGGAGTGCGGGTGGGGTGGATTGAGGGGGTGATGAGCCTGCGTGAGCAGCAGGCAGCGAGTGATGGAGAGGCAGTGGGCGTGCTCCATCACTTCATCGGGCCCGTCTTCATGGGAACGAGGTAGTATTCCGGTGGCCGGTACGAGCGGACGCCGGGCTTGCGGAAGCGCCAGGTGATGCGGTCGAACCACATGCTGAACTCGGTCCACTTCTGCTGGGTCGCGGTGTAGCTCTCGACCTTGCCGACGAGTTTGGCGGGATCGAGGTGATGGGAGTTCATCCAGTTTCTCGGCACATCGATCTCGATCTGCATGACGCCATAAGCCGGCACGGGAGGTGTGGGCTTTTCCACCCTGACGAGCCCTGTGAAGGTGAATTTGCTGTACATGCCGTACTCGGTATCCAGCGCACCCTGGGTCGCCAGTCGCAGCTCGCGCAGATACACGGGATAGGGCCGCACATTCCGCACCTCAATGCGGTAAGGCACCATAGACGTCATCGAGGGATCCGCCGGGTCCAAGAGCTTCATCCGTGGCGTGCCCTGCCCGAGGTAGCGCAACTCAAACGCATGCATCGAGCTCCAGGAGAGCACGATATACACTGCGGGCATGCCCAGCAACAGCAGGCACAAGACAAAGCCCAGCAGAATCTTGAGGCGGTGGGACATGGCCCTCCATACCTCACTCCCCTCTACTTCGCCACTGAAGGTGGTGGCTTGGGATTCGCTCTCACTTCATAGGTGGGAGGTGGGGTGCTTCGGGATACGGTGGTGACTTGGGGATTGCGGACGCGGACGTGGCTGCGGACGGCGGGTTCTTGGTAGGGTGGGTCGATGAGTTTCCAGCCGCAGAAGCGGAGGCCGAAGGGGGTGTCCTCCATGTAGACTTCCCAGGTGCCCCAGTGGGCGGTCCAGATTTCCTTGGTCCACCAGTAGTCGGCGTAGACCCAGACCTCACCGTTCTGGTGCTTGTTGAAGTAGGTGGGTGAGCCCATTTCCTCCTTCACTTCGATGGGCGTGGCGCCGAGGCGGAGGTTGGCGGGATTGCCACCCAGCTTGTAGGGCAGGACGCTCTGGCAGGAGGTGAACGCGGCGGCGCAGAGGACCAGCGCGGCCAGTCTGAGGCAGGGCTTCAATAGCGTGGACATGGTGATGAGGTGAATGCTTGTACTGGAGGCAACAGATAACGGGCCACGGGCAGCAGCGTGAGCCGGCGCCGCCGGAGTCACGGATCGCGCTTCCCAAAAATCTTCCAGGGCGCGAACCATTTCTTCTTCTTGGGATTGGTGTCAGGAGTGGGAGGCTTCTCCTTGATGGAGGCATTGCTGCCGCGCACTTCACTCATGGTGGGTGCGCCCTCGGGGACGGGCATCTGGTCGCCCAGGGCCATCTTCACCTTCTCATCCTCCAGCGGGGTGGGATTGTTGGGATCAATGATGCGAGGGGTGATGAGGTAGAGGCGCTGGAATTTGTTGTTCGTGACCCGCTTGTTTTTGAAGGGCAATCCCACGATGGGTATCTTGCTGATGATGGGGATGCCGGCTTCGTTCTTCACGTCTTCATTGCGATAGCGTCCGCCGATGAGGAGGCTTTCGCCATTGCGCACCACGGCCTGGGTGATGACGCGGTTGTCATTCGTAGCCACGGCAATGTTGGGATTGTTGAGCTCCTGGTCGGTGACGTTGCCATCCCCCACTTCGATGCCGAGGTAGACCTGCCGTGTGTCCGGCTTCACATGGGGGTCATGCGGTTCCTTGTCCATGATGCGGGGCAGCACCACGAGATCGAGGCCGGAGGCGACCTTGTACAAATAAGACTGCCGCTCACCGGCCACGGGCACCACGGTGCTGGTCTGGTCCGTCAATCTCGCGGGCTGGCTATCCAGGGTGAGCACGGATGGACGGGAGAGAACCTGCGCCTTGCCCCGCTGCTCGAGCGCGCGGATGTTCGACAGGATGGCGTAGCTGGAGCCGACGATGAGGGTGGTCTGATTGAGCCCCAAGGTGCCGGTGCCGAGTGCGGCGGGTATCTCGGGCGGGTCCTTGTCGAAGGGCGAGCCGATGATTTTTCCGGTGTTATCCGTATCGAAGAACCGGTTCCCAGCATTGAGGCCGATGCGATAAGGCACCTCGCGGCTCTCGATGTTCTGGGTGCCGCGAATCAGGAAGCTGCTCTGCCAGTCGAGTCCATCCGTGACCTCGATGTCCACGATCGCGGCGGTGATCTCCACCATGTGGCGCGGCACATCCAGCTCGCGGATGAGATCTTCGTAGTAGCTCCTGCGGCTTTCGAAATCCACGATGATCACCGCATTGCGCATGGGGTCCGAGGTGATGAGAGGTTCCCCTGCGGCGGGAGGATTGACGGGGTTCGCCAGGAGGATGGTCTTGAGTATCTGCACCACACCGGCACTCTCCTTCACGGCGACTGCGGTGCTCTGGCTGGTGGTCAGCGTGAGGGCGCGCAGGCTGCTGCTCTCCTGCTCTGCGCGGGCATAGCGCAGGGGGAAGAGCATGGGTATCATGCCTGCGGTATTCACCTTGGGCGGCTCCACATAAGCTTCGAGGCAGACGCCGAGGAGGGTGACGGTCTCCATGACGTGGTCCTTGTAGGCCTGGGGGCCATTCAAGGTCAGGACATCGCTGCCATGCACGGGCTCGGTGCCGATGATGCCTGACTTCAGCGCGGTCTTGAGCATGACGGCGTGGGCATCCGCCAGCTTGTATTTTTTCTCCAGCTTGGGGCTGGGCTTGTACACCACCAGCTTGCGCTTGCTCTTCAGGAAATATCCGTCGAGCCCGTTCTTCGCCAGGAGGTCGCACAGGAGCAGGCTGCGGGAGGGAGCCTCGGGAGGCTTGCACTCCTTGAATCCATCGAGGGACTGCGTGACAAATGTGATGCCTTCATCCTGACAGATAGCTTTGAGATAAGCCTCCAGCTTCTGTATCTCAGTTCCCGTCGGTGGTGAGATGGTCACCTTATCCTGCGGTCGCTTCCACGGGATGTCATGCAGTGGAGCTGCCTGGAGGATGGAAGCACACGCCACCACGGTGAAGATGAGCAGAGATGCCAGGCGCATGTGAAAGGGAGGACGGGAGGGACTCATGGATGCAGCATTCAAGAGGAGCAGGCGCACTTCATTCCGTTCAGGGATTCACAGCCTTGCCAGAGGTTTTCCCATCTCCCACGAGATCGTTGACTCCAGCGCCAGACACTTCCGGCAGAGGCAGGGACTCCAGCGGCCCCAGTGGATGCGGCCCTGTGGGCTTCACGAGACGCGGTGTGATGAGGAAGAGGCGCTGCAGCTTCACATTCACATTCCGCCGGTCTTTGAAGGCCAATCCCACGAGGGGAATGCGGCTCAGCAAGGGGATGCCGCCATCCTGCTTCTGCTCGGCATGACGATAGCGCCCGCCCAGCAGCAGGCTCTGCCCCTCACGCACCAGGGCGCGGGTGTAGATGGTGCTCTCAGAAAGGAAGGCGGTGGGCTTGTTCGCAGGCAGCACCGGTGTGGCCACAGCGGGGTCCACCGGCACGCCGGTCACCGTGTCATCCTGGATCTCGATCTCCAGCAGGATGAGCTGCTGCTCGCCGGGATTCTTGGGATGCATCACCACGGGCTTGATGCGGAGGGCGAGCGGCGCATTCACCTTGAAGAGGTCCGCATTGTGCTCGCCGGGCACGGGCAGGAGGAGCGAGTTGTTATCATAGAAGAGCGCTTCCGTATTCGCCACGGTGAGCAGCACGGGGCGCGAGATGACCTGCGCTTTTCCGTCGGTCGCGAGGGCCTGCAACCGTGCGGCCAGCTTCCCGCTGGTACCAGTGATGAGGGTGGAGGCATTCAACCCCACGGGATGGAAGACCTTGTCCGCGCCCAGGGTGCCCGCAGGTGTGGTGAGGACCTTCAATCCATTCGGTGATGCGATGCCGCCGAAGGGAAGACCGCCATCGAAGAGGGAGCTCGCCGTGCCCACGGCCTCGGTGATTTCCTCCTTGCCAAATCCAGCCCAGTCCACGCCCCACTCCACGCCGGAGTTCGCATTGATATCCATGATGGTCGCGCTGATCTCCACGAGATTGGGCGGCACATCGAGTTCATTGATGATGCGCTCGTAGGCCGGCATGCGCTCTTCCAGGTCGCAGATGATGATGCGGTTCGTAGCGCGTTCCGCGATGATGGCGCCGCGCAGCTCGGGCGCCTTCTCCTGGGTGGGCGCAGCCTCATGCATGGCGGCCGACTCCCCTCCGACCAGGCCCTGCCCCCTGCTGAAGACCGTGGCCTGGGTGGCCTCCTGCGGGATGAGGTCGCTCGGGTCCACACGCAGCACGCCCTCAGGAATCAGCTTCTCCACCGTGGGTGAGACACGCAGGCCGCGCCTATTGAGCAGTTCCGTGACTTGATCCTCGCCTCCGGCGAACTCGATGGGCCGGGATTCATTGGCACGCTCGCGCAGACTGGCAGCCTCGCGCAGCTGCGCGGATTCATTGATGCGAATGTCATCATCCAGCCTGCGGAGCTGGTCGATCGTCCCCGTGGGACCGGTGTATCCAGAATAGGCATATGGCTTGTAGTAGTCCGCACTCGTGGCGCTCTCCAGCAGGCGCGAGGCTTCCGTGAGCAGCAGGGCTTTTTCGAAATTGGCATCACCTCCGCTGGAGACGAGCTTCAGCGATCCTGCGCCGTACATCTTGTTCGCAATGGCCACGAGCGTCTTGGCCACACCGGGGATGCGCACTTCCGCGGGGAGGTCCGTAGCGGCATTCCCCGTCTTGGTGAGGGCCTGCCCTTCCACGGAGGCATGGCGGAGCTGGAAGGCTCTCATGCGCATCTTGCCAATGCTCACGCCCTTGTTCAGATCATTCTGGGTGGGGGCGGCCTCCAGCGTGCTCTCGCGAACGCGGGAGTTTCCAGCACCTCCGTCATCGGCAAGCGCATCACTGCCATCCGGCATGAGGCGGGCCCGCCTGCCCATGTCACTCAGGGAGCCGTCGTTGGGCGGCACGTGCTCGTGATGATTTGGAAAGGCCGGGCCGGTGGCTCCGGGGATGAGCACACCGGATTCCTGGCGGCCACCTTTGCCACCAGGTTTCTCCGGGGGTGGCGCGGGCGCCGTGTAGGAGCCGAAGAGTCTGGCGCGGCGCAGTTTCTCCAGCTCGCCATCGAGCTCATCCATGGCTCTGGGATGCCCCTCCGCGCGGCGTCGCGTGTCAGAGTAGGCTTCCATCTGCACATTGGACCGCTTGTTCAGCGGCGTCTTGTCATCGGGAACGTTCAGCGCCTTCTTCCACTCATCATCTGTCGCGGTGAAGTACAGCTCGCCAGACTCCTCCCAGGGGCAGAAGTGCAGCGTGGGCAGTTTGTCCGATGGCACAGCAGACAGGTGGAACCGCACGGGGTACTCGGCCGCCAGCCGATCCATCAGCTGGTGCAGGTTCTCAGGCTGGAAGCTGTCCCTCCACGCGGCGAATGACTCATTCACATGAGTCTCAGAGCGGGGGTCCTGGCCGTGCTTCGTCGCCCATGCGACGTGGAATGCCGACTTCCTCCAATCGAGCAGGGACTCATCATTCTTGGAGAATTCGATCTTCTCGACGAATGCCTTCTTATCACTCTGCGCGCTCTTGAGCACGACCAGAAGCTCCTTCAGATTGCCAGCACCTTGCACGAGGGTCCGCAGCTCATCCATCCTCGGGTCCGGAGCATTCGTGGCCGGGTCGGCTTCATTCGACGGATTGGGTGTAGCAGGATCACCGGCTCCTGGCAGTGCTCCCGGTATGCCACCACCACCACCCTGCCCGTTCTGCGGCAGTGCTCCCGGTATCTGCACTCCCGGAGGATGAGCAGGTGGGGGCGAGGCTGGAGTGCCGTGCTGTGCGCGTGATGCACAGGGAAGCGCCGCGACAAGCAGCGCGCTGAGGAAGAAGGTGGTGGAGGTCGCCGGTGAGAACATTGCGATGGGTTCGCCTCGATGAAGTCGGATCAGGATGATTAAAACGGGAGACCCCACGCGGTGGCCCAGCCCTTGATCTCCGCAAGAACGGTCGGAGTGATGCGCAGAGCCCAGTTGAACTCCACCGTGCCTGTGGTGTGGATGCCCACGGCATGGGCGACTCCTCCACTCAGGGTGAAGGTGGGACCGCCGCTCTGCCCATTCTCACTGTCAATCACGTGAGGCAGCACCGTGGCCGTGGGCGGACCCAACCGGCCTCCCGCCGCCATGAGTCGCTTGCTGTTATTGATGGAGGGATATCCGCCGAGAATCGTGGGAAGCCCCCAGAGCTGCTGATCTGCAAGGACGGTCAGCGTGAAGTGGGCACCTGGATGCGCTGCCGCCGGAGGCACCAGAATCAATCCATAGTCAAGGTGGGCACCCCAGTTGTTGAACCATCCTTGTGGAGTCCGGTACGCCATCGCACTGCTGGACGGCAGGACCGTCGAGCCATCGGCACGCAACCCCGGAAACACATTGACCTTGGTAGCTTTGCCAGCCTCATCCTCCAGGCAATGCGCTGCGGTCACCAGAAGACGCGGAGCTACATAAAAGGCCGTACCGCGTACCGCTCCCCCACCCGACCTCTCCACGGTGATATAGGCGACGGATGGCCACGGATACACCGTCTCCGTCACGAGCTGCATGTCATTATCCCCGTGGACGTTCTCCAGTCCGAAGTTACCCGCCTCCTCCAGTCCGGGGACATCAGTCTTCACCTCCTGCCTGACCTTCTTGACGATATCCGTGGGGATCTCGCTCAATCTCGCATCCATCTCCACCGGAGCTGCTCCTTCGCTGGGCGGCAGCTCACCCTCGAGTTTCTCCGACTGCCATCCTCTCCTGCCGCCTCTGCCATCAGTATGTTCCGAGGGACGCTCCATTCGCCCTCCGTGAAGGTTGCTTGGGTCTTGGGTCATGGCGGATGGGTGAATGGAAGGGGGATGTAGTGCCGTGGGTTATTTCATGGGGGTAGGAAATTTTGAAGCGAGTCTTTTGGGGGGAAGGGAGGAAAAACGCAAATGTTTTCTCCTTCCTTTTTTCCAAAGGTCATCAGGGAATGTTGGTGGACCCCATGCTGTAACCGTGCCAATGCGGACGGATTTCACGCCCGGAGCAGTTTGAATGATCGTGCAGCCATCCGGAGAGGCATGGTTGTGCACGTGCTGACATTACCCAGTGTGTTGCGGCAGGCCCAAGGAACGGGAACGCCTCGTTCCCGTCAGCGGTCGGCATGCCTGGTGATGCAGCATGTCGAGCGCCCTGTATTCCAATGAGTGCTGCGGCAGATACACGCCACAAACCTTTCACCCACGGGAACGAGGCGTTCCCGCTCCCTGGGCCTGCCGCCATGCCATCGATGAATTCATCGCGCCGGGACGACATACGACTGCATCCAGCGTGAGCGGTCCTGGCGCGCGAAGGGAGCGAGGTCGTGCTCAGCTCACTTCCCCGCGTGGTATTCCAACGGAGCGATGTGGCGATCTGGCTGCGGAGATTTCCCAACGGTATAGCCTGTGAGATGCCACACCATGTTATTGAACCAGAGGCAGACACGCTGCCCTCGCTTCTTCGTCACGCTGATGCTGTCATATTTGCTCGCGAGTGATGCGATATCGAGACGCGGCACACTGGCGTCCGGGACCAGGGCCTCAACACGCGCGGTGCCGTAGGGAGGAATGGGAGGCACCGGCTTCTCCACATACCCACCACTGGGCACGAACTCGATCACACGATAGTGACCATGTCCTATGCTCGGATCACGCTTCTCAACGAGGCTCAGCTCCCAGAGGTAGATGGGATAGGGCCGGGTATTCCGCACCTCGATGATGAAGGGGACCAATATCTGCTCCATCTCCAAGCCGGGCATGCTGATCATCTGCCTTGAGGTCGTTCCTTGACCGATGTAGCGGAACTCAAGGGGATTCGCGGGGCTCCATGACATGGCGATGTAGGCCACGGGGATGACCAGCAGCACGAGGAAGACGCCGAGGAGGGTGAGCTTGGTGCGGCGGGGCATCTCTATTGATGATTTATTATTTATGATTTGAGATTGTTGATTTCAGATGACGCGTGGGGAAGACGACGGAGCAGATGCATGTCATTCATGCAGCGCCTGCCCATCCACCGTGGTTCGCTCACCTTCCCAATTGGGAAGGTCCTTGAAGGTCCGGGCGGTCCACTCGGGAGCGCGCCGGTGCATCCATCCGTAGAAGCAGTGGACACGGTTCTTGGTAAGACTCACCCAGGAGCATGACACCTGGACTTTCGTCCAGTCCACGACCCTGGACAGGTCCTCCTTCACCAATAACTGACGGCGGATGATGCCGTAGGAGGAAATGGGCGGGTCCGCATACGCATAGAAGTTGGCCTGAGAATCGGCGTCCCACACGCGCCGCGCACCTTTGAATTCACCCAAGTCGACCAGGTCATCGGCGTTCACGGACTTCACGGCCGGGGAGTGGTCGGCTGCCGGAAGCAAGTCCCGGCGAAAGATATCGATGTAGGCAGTATCGAGATAGATGGCGAAGGGCTGGGTATTCACCACCTCAATCTCGTAGGGTACGAAGATTGCCTTCGCACCGCGTTGCTCTGGATCTGCAGCTTCGACCGGTGTCCCCTTCCCCACCACGCGGAAGCGCAGCGGATCCTCC
Organism: Roseimicrobium gellanilyticum; assembly: GCF_003315205.1. NCBI lineage: Bacteria > Pseudomonadati > Verrucomicrobiota > Verrucomicrobiia > Verrucomicrobiales > Verrucomicrobiaceae > Roseimicrobium > Roseimicrobium gellanilyticum. The sequence continues at coordinate 68,467 of NZ_QNRR01000015.1, forward strand.
GCCGACCAGGAGAAATACAGATAACCCGCCATGCCCAAGCCCAGCAGCACGAGGAGAAACGCGGCGACGGTGAGCTTCGTACGGCGGGACATGGGGGGAGTACGATTTGAGATTTTTGATTGATGATTTGTGATTGGGAATCTTCCAGCGCGCACGTCGCGTGGGGATAGGGTTAACAAGACCGGATGGCATCAAAAAAAGAAGGGAGATATACCAAACAAAGTTGAAACCAAATCTCCATATGAAAGACGCCAGACTACCTCAATTGGCTCATGCGACAAGGTTATCCATGGAACATCGACATGGCATGGGCCCAAGGAGCGGGAACGCCTCGTTCCCGTGGGCGAATGGGTTTATGGTGTGTACCCACCGGAGCATTCGTTGGAACACAGCGGCGCTCGACATACAACGTCACCAGGCATGGTGACCGCTGACGGGAACGAGGCGTTCCCGCTCCTTGGGCCACGCAGTCCAGGGCCTTCGGCACAGATTCCATATCCATGACCTCACGTTCGCCCCAGCGGTGCAGTCACTCAGAGGCCTCCAGCGGGGCCGCGGCGCGGTGCACCTCGGGCTCGGGCAACTGCTTGCTCCAGGACTTTGGCAGAAGCAGCCGCAGCGAGCGATACCATGACAGGACGCGATGTCTGCTGCTGGAGACATAGTTGTATCCCACAGCGGACTCCTCCAGTGGCCAGGTCTCCTCCACCGTGAAAGGCAGGTGGATGCGGCCCTGCCAGCGCCCACGCGGCGGGAGCACCACGTCTTCCATCATATCGGTGCTGATGGCGCCATTGACAACGCGGTCCAGCAGAATGGTGCGCTTGCCAGTGCGGGGTTGGATTTCGTGCACCTCGGCCCCGTGCATGATCATAGCGGAGCCCATGCGCACGGTCGTGGAAGCAGTATTCTCCACCTCCAGATAAAGAACCCGGTGCGCTACCTCCAGCGGATGGAACTTGGACGGTGTCTCAATGTTCAGCATGCGGAAGCGCAGGGGATCCACCGGACGCCAGGTGAGCGTGACGTACGCCATGGGAATAGCCAGCAGCACGAGGAAGAGCGCCAGGATGATGAGCTTCGTACGACGGGACATGGGGGGGGATTTATGATTTATGATTTGAGATTTCAGGGCGAGCTCGTGGCAGTGGTGGGAACGGATTCGAATGGATTGATGTAGATGGGAGTGATGTCCGTCTTGTACCCAAGCGGCTTGAGGTGGTTCCGATATTTCTCAGGAAGGAGGGCGCGGCATCGGAAGAGCCATCTGTCCACGCGATGTTGGGTGGAAGTGCGCCATCTGTACAGGATATGAGCCTTGGCGGGATTGAATGCCACGGCGGCATCCCTGGTCATCACGGCGCTGTAGCGCAGGGCACCGTGCGCAGGCACGGGTGGCAGCTCGAAGAACGCGAGGACTGGCTGGGGCTTCGTGTCTGAGACCTGGGGATGGATCTGACCGAGGTACGCGGGGCTTTCCATGACGAACAGAAGCATCGCAGAATCGCTCCAGCCGGCCATGGGTGTTTTCCCCGCCAACAAGTGCGCTTCCCAGAAATGCATGCTGATGGCGTGCGGGTTCTCCACTTCGAAGTCGATGGCCACCAGGGAATCTGGGATGTCTCCCGCGACACCTTTCTCGATCGTAGGCAGGAGTCTGGTGCCGGTGTAGCGGAAGTGCAGCCCCTCCCCTCGCACCGACCAGGTGAGGACCACATATCCACCCAAGAAGCCAGCCACCACGACAAGGAAGCAGGAGAGGATGAGCTTCGCGCGGCGGGACATCGCTATCTATTGATGATGGATGATTTTTGATTTGAGACTTTAAAGCGGAACTGAGGAGGTGGCGCAGACGAAAGTGCAAGCATCAGGGTGCGGGCTCCAGCAGCGTCTGTTCATAGGACTCCACCGGAAGGGGGATGCGGCCCTCAAGGAACTTCGGGAGGTATGGCTCGATGGCATCATGCAGTGCCAGCGCCCTCCGCTTTGAGCGGGTGAGATAGCCATAGGCAATCCTGAGATTTTGCTGATTCACGGGATTGTCCGTTTTCTCAAGCTTCATGAAGAAGATGAAGTGCCCGTGGGCGGAGAGCATGCTCTCGGAAGCACTGCTTCCCGGCAGCGGTCGGGCATCCATGTGATGGATGATCCCAGCGAAAGTCGTGCCTGGGGGCGCATCGCCGTCCTCCACACCCGCCGCGGTCATCTCCACACCTGTGGCGGTGGTGTTGATCACTTCAATGCGCACGAAGTCACCCGACTCGGCTGTGCCAATGATGGATTCCAATTCCTTGCCCACAAGACGGAACCGCAGCGGTTTCTCAACCTCCCAGGTGAGGAAGAGATAGATCCCAGGGATGGACAGCAATACAAGGAAAATGCCGAGGATGATGAGCTTCGTGCGACGGGACATGGGGGAAGGGGGTGATACCTATGATTTGAAATCTCAAAGCCGGGAGGCAGGAGGTGGCGGATGAACTTATCATGTGTCCCTCTCCGGTGAGCTGAAGGTTCGGCGGCACCAGTCCTCGTAAGGTCGAAAGAAATCCTCAAGGCCTCCCTCGATGCGCACGAAGTGGTACGGAGTGCCATAGGTATTCACCCAGTCTGCGCTGGTATAGACAATCTTCCCCCTCCTCCGAGAGACCACCTTCAGCGTGAGCTCTTCCAAGATGGGGACGCTGAGGAAGTACAGGAGCAGTACGCCCATTACTGACGCAGTCCAGATAACATGGACTCTGCAGGACGAGGGGGCATTCATGCGAGGGCTCGGAGGAGAGAGAGGGATGGGTATCGGATTGCAAAGGGAGACCGGATAGGCAGTCGTATCTACGAGTGGCTGATAGCTAATGATCCATGCTGCAAGTGCATCAAGGAATCTTGCGCTCCGCAGGCTGGACTGTAGCAGGTTCGAGCGTGGCGGTGCTGAAGTTGTTGGGAAGGAAGAGAAGGCGGCTGCCGAGACTTTCCGGGAGCACCCCGTAGAGCCACTGACTCCCGCGCCAGACCATCTCTCGTGTACGCGAGCTCCAGGCGTAGTCGACAACCACTTCCCGGTAGGGCGTGTCCTTGGGCACATCCTCTTCGAATACAAGACGGTGCCGGATAGTCCGGCGGGATGGGATGATGGCAGGAAGAGCGTAGACAGCCTTTTGCTCTATCAATGACCCCAGCATTCCCAGGCCAGCGGGTTTTCCCGTGTCACCTTCATCGCGGGCGTAGTCAAGGTAGCCGTACCGCACCATGATCGTAGCGACGGACGTATTCTCCATTTCGACTTCCAGGACACGAAGCGGTTCCTTGTAGGAGGGACTGTGCTCCAGGTGCTCGGATAGGACTCGGAAGCGCAGGGGATTCTCCGGGCTCCAGGTGATCCACAAGAGCGTTGCAGTGCCGATGCCCAGCAAGAAAAAAATGCCGAGGGTGATGAGCTTTGCGCGGCGGGACATGGGGGGGGAAGAGAAAGAGAGACGAAGGCAACAGGCACCCGGGTACTGAGGAGAATGGGCGCAGAGAAGTCTGGTATATCAGGATATGATGATGCGCGAGGTCACTTGCTTCCAGTGTGGGGCGGAACGTCGATGGGAGCGGCACCGCGGCTGGCGGAGGGTTTGGGGAGAAACCGGTGCCAGCTCTTGGGCAGCCGTGCTGCGAGCCAGTGGGAGGCGCGCGTGAGAGTGGCCTTGGGCCCGGATTGGAAGGCATAGCCCACATGTCCCCTGCCCTCTCCCATCTGCTGTCGTCGCTCTGGGGTGAGGTCGAGCAGGATGCGTGCGGAACCGTATGCGGGGACCCGCACGCGCCAGTAGCCCGGCACTCCCATGCTTTGCTCGACCAAGGAGGTCATCAGCAGGCCATGCAGGGAGCTATCGGGCGGTGGACTATCCAGATACCACTCGGCCAGGATATCCACCGGCGTGGCCGTTTGATTCTCCGCGATGACCTCCACAGCGACGGTGCCCAGGGACCTCGTGAGAGGCACGGCATCAGGCGCAGGCGGTACATGGCGGAACCGCAGCGGCTCCACCAGACCCCAACCCCGGGCCACATGCATCACGGGGATGGCCAGCAGCACGAGGAAGATGCCGAGGGTGATGAGCTTCGCGCGGCGGGGCATGGGGAAGAAAAAGAGAGACGAAGGCAACAGGCACAAAGGCACAAAGTGTGCTGTCGCGACACTGACTACTGACTACTGACTACTGACTACTGACTACTGACTACTGACTACTGACTACTGACTACTGACTACTGACTACTGACTACTGACTACTGCATCGGCGTGGTATCAACACTCTTCGCAAAAGAGCTCTCCACCGCAGTCTGCGCCGACTGATTGAAACCCTGGTGCAGCGCCTCGCTCATCGACTCCGGAAGCAGTTCGCAGAGGTGGTGATAGAGCTCGTAGGTGGCCTTCCTGCTGTGAGAGTCGTAGTAGTAGACGATATGTGCCGCGCTCAGGTCAGGAGGGCCTTCTTCGGTCCGCAATAGAAACGCCTTGCCACGCCAGCTCCCGCGGGCTGGTACGCGGACTGGACCATAGAGCTCGGCAGGCTTGGGATAGTCCGCCTCCTGGAGAAGGGACAGGTGCTGTCCCTGCGTCCGTGCCGTGGCACTGTCCCGGTAGAGGATGCCGGTGTAGAGATACACCGGAATGGCGCTGGTGTTCCGCACCTCGATATAATACCAGTTCCAGCTGCCGCCAAAATCCAGATCGCGCTCGAACTCATGGGCCACGATGCGGAAGCGGAGCGGGTCAGGCACCCGCCACGAGTAGCAGACATAGCCGAGGGGTATGCCCAGCAGCACGAGGAAGAGCGCGGCGATGAGGAGCTTTGAGCGGCGGGACATCGTGGCGGATCTATGATTTGAAATTTGAGATCTGAGATTTCAAATCAGAAGAGGTAGATGCGGGAAGTGGGTTGGGGATTTCCAGAGGTGCGACATCATACTGGCCATCGAACACAGGGAAACGGTTCTGAAGGGAGGCAGGGCACCAACTCCGCACAAGGAAGAGCCACTCCAGGAGGCGATATTTGGTGTGAGTGACATGGAGGCTACCCATCTCCGGCTGGATGCTGGTGAGCACTTCGGGCGTACTCCCAGGCGAAGTATAGGTGAATCGGACGGCGTCATGCGCTTTGATGATCACGGGGTCTGACATGCCAGACGTGGCTGCGACACCAAATCCCACGCCCCGATGACTGAACATGCCAGTGGGTATGGTGGCATGACTGCGGCTCGTCACCGCGAGATCGATGAGGTGGATGGCAACGGAACTCGTATTCCGCACTTCGATATCAAAAGGAATCTTGTATACGGTGTCACCGAACAGCCCCGGCCCAGCGACAGGCTCCCTGTGCCCGACCAGACGGAAACTCAAAGGCGCCTCCACCGCCCACGTGAGGCAGGCATACGTCGCGGGAATCGCGGCGGTGAGCACCACGACTGCGACGAGGATGAGCTTCGTGCGGGAGAGCATGGAGGAGGAAGGAGGCAACAGAGCGGGATGAGGCAGGGTAGCGTGTCGTGAAGTCAGTAGTCAGTAGTCAGTAGTCAGTAGTCAATGACCAATGACCAATGACCAATGACCAATGACCAATGACCAATGACCAATGTCGAGCCGGAACGTCACCGTGCGAAGGATGGGGGTGTTATTCAAGGGTGCGTGGCCCACATAGTGACTGGTGAACATCAGGGAGCCTTCGCGTTGTTCACCGAACCCTGCGCAGCACTGAGCTCCACGGGAGCTGTTGCGCGCTGATAGAATTCTACATCGAACCGTTGCTTGATGGAGTCCGAAAGGTAGAGACACGCGCTCCAGTAGCGGTGCAGGATCTCAAGCCTCGGGGGTGAGGCGTATTGATAGCGCATGGTGAGCTGACTGAGATCCACGACATCCGCATTGGGCCGCCGCCCGCGAGCCCTGCCGCGCCAGGTACCGTGAGCCGGGATGTACACCGGTTCACGGATCCCGTCGAACTCCGGAAGCAGGCCATCCTCCGAGTCGAGTGATGTGAGTTGCATCCATGGCCGGTACATGGCCGCGGCAGTCTTATCGTGGAAGAGCACTCCGCTCGCAAGATAGACCGGCACGGAACTGGTGTTCTGTACCTCAATCCGCAGGTGGTGCGTGGTTTCGGGTACTGGCACCTCAGGCTCGACCTCATGCGCCACCACCCGGAAGCGCAGGGGTTCCGGAACATTCCACCCATAGAGCACATAGCCGATGGGTATGCCCAGCAGCACAAGGAACAGTGCGGTGATGAGGAGCTTCGAGCGGCGGGACATGGCGGAGTGCCTAGGATTTGAAAATTGAGATTTGAGATTTCAAATCAAGAGAGGGATGAAGGAGGGCGAGGTGGTAGGGAGGGTTGGCAAGGCAATGACCCATGACTTCGAGGAGGAGAACGAGTACGAGCACGAAAGAAGGGTCCATCAGGGAGCCTTCGCATTGTTCACCGAACCCTGCGCAGCACTGAGCTCCACGGGAGCTGTTGCGCGCTGATAGAATTCTACAACGAACCGTTGCTTGATGGAGTCAGAAAGGTAGAGACACGCGCTCCAGTAGCGGTGCAGGATCGCAAGCCTCGGGGGCGAGGCGTATTGATAGCGTATGGTGAGCTGACTGAGATCCACGGCATCCGCATTGGGCCGCCGCCCGCGAGCCCTGCCACGCCAGGTACCGTGAGCAGGGATGTAGATGGGCTCACGGATGCCATTGAAATCCAGAGTCAGGCCGGTCAGCGAGTCGGGGGGCTCCAGCGAAGTCCACGGATTGTACATGGCGGCATTTGCCTTATCCCGGAAGAGTACTCCACTCGCAAGATAGACAGGCACGGAACTGGTGTTCCGCACCTCAATCTGCATGTGGTGCATGGTCACAGGGACTGACACCTCAGGCTCGGTTTTGTGCGCCACCATCTGGAAGCGCAACGGGTCCGGAATATTCCACCCATAGAGGACATAGCCGATGGGTATGCCCAGCAGCACGAGGAAGAGCGCGGCGATGAGGAGCTTCGAGCGGCGGGACATGATTCGCGAAAAGATGACTATGGATGGATACCACGCGGTGGCGTGCTTGCGGAGCGCAGGATGCCCACATTCTCCAGAGGAGCATCGCCATGGCGCCAGGTGGGAAGAGTGACACGTCCCCTGATGAATACGGGACTGTAGGGCGAGAGCCTGTCACCGAGCTGCTTGAGGCGATGCTGGAAGGCGGTTTGATAGAAGTAATAGATATTGAGAGGAGACCGCTCCAGGATGTCCCGCTCGCCACCCCTGACGATGGCGGTGTAGTAGACCTTGCCCCGGGATGGAATGGAGGTGAATGCGGCCGGCTTCGCAGGTGTGTAGTGCGGCGGGATGACCCGGTCTCGCAGAAAGGGAAATGAGGCATAGGTGGCCCCATCCACGTGCGCCCCCGTATTGAGCCAGTTGAGCCCGGCAGTGCTGAGGACCACGCGTGTGGCGCTGCGATTTCTGACCTCGACGATGAACTCCCGCTCCAGGTCACCCGGCGGCCTCGCACGCTCCTCCACCAGGCGGAAGCGCAAGGGATACTCCACCTCCCACGTGCGCGCGAGATGGATCACGGGAATACTCAGCAGTACGAGGAAGACCCCGAGAATGAGGAGCTTCGTGCGGCGGGACATCGTTCTCTATGGATGATGGATGACTTGAGATATCACTCAGGGAGCGTAGCGCGGGTACGCGTGTCAGTGTGGCGGCACTTCGTTGGGCATGTCCAGCGGAGTCTCGCCGGGGGTCGTGGTATCAATACCGGAGTGCTCCACGGGGATGAGGTCATGGTGCACCGCTGGCAAGGGCAGGTTGTACTCGAAGAGGAACCGAAGCCACCGGGCCACCGCCACCATACACAGGCGTACATATTCCCTGGTGGTCGTGTCCCAATCGCAGTCCATGAGCATCTCCTTTCCCACCAGGCTCAGGGCCACGTCCGGAGGGACATGGAGCTCCCGGCGAAGGGTGTCACCGGGTGACAACTGGTCCATCCCAAAGGGTGTGAAAATCGTGTCCGAGGGATCGTTGCGCACTTCGCGAATCAACCAGCACCTGTAGAGGCGGAGGCTCGCGTGGGAGGTATTCTCCGCTTCCAGGTAGATGGGGACCATGAGCGCTTCCGTGGACTCGAAGATGCCCTCCTCCCGGTGCCTCTCCGGCTTCCCCTGCCCCACGTAGCGGAAGCGCAGGGGATTCGTCACCGTCCAGGTGAGTGCCACGTAGCTGATGGGCACCACGAGCAGCACGAAGATGAGGCAGAGAAGGGTGCGCTTCGTGCGGCGGGACATCAGGCAGTTATCGTTAGAAAGTTGGACCGTGCGATTTCAGACTGGCACATGGGGAGACCTGAACCTCCGTGGCAAAAGCTTCATTTGACTTTTTGTCCACCAGAAGGAGAAAGGGAGAAGATGATCCATGCTACGCTTGAACAAGACATGTTTGAGGCGTTTTCCAATGAGAAGTTCATTTGGTTCTGGTCAGCCCACAGTTATGGCACGCGCTGGCTTTCCTTCTTTGGCGAGGTCGACCGGAAGCCTCCCCTCCATGCACGCTACATTGTAGAGCTCGAGGGCGGCCTCTACGCATCCACGCAGGCCATCCGGCGGGGCACGAGAGTTCGCAATGCGGGGGAGATTCTTGGCACGCTCAACGTGATGGCCGGCAGCCTCTACTGCCACGGCGCGCGCCTCACCTTCGACGAGCCTGGGATGCCCCAGCGGAAATGGACCATCAAGAGAGACGACTTCGCTCTCATCGAGATCGAGGGTGATACCGTGTCATGGAAGATCGAGTACACCGAGCTCGACAACGAAGACTGGACGCTGGCCTGCTTCTCGGAAGGCAAGCTCGTCTTCCAGTATTGCGTTCCCAGCTTCCGGGACATGTTCACGCGGAAATACTGGAGTCGCATTTCCCAGTTTGAGTGGGGATGGCACGGTGTGGCCCGCGGCGGGCCGGATTTCTCAAAGCACCTGCCCGCACTGCTGTTTCTCCTCCAGTATGGGAACAACGGCTGCCCCGACCGCTGCTGAGGGTGGAGCTCACGGTGTGGTCTCCAGGGGTGCGTAGGATTTGTTGTATGTGGCTGGCTCTATCGCACCACTCCAAGAATCCGGGACGAGACTGCTGAGGGACCAGTACCAATCTACCAGCAAGTATCGCGTGCTGGACATGTAGCCGTAGCCCACCACGAGATCGCTGGGATCTGCAGTCTCCGTCTTGTGCCAGGAAACCAGGGCGCGTTCACGCCAGACTCCGCCGGCAGGAATCAGGATCTCCTCCGGAAGCTCTGCACTCGCCATGCTGCGCTCTGCAGTCTCCGGCTGAAGCTCAAGCCTCCCATACGGTGACCTCGTCAATTCCCGGTGATGGAAGAATACGGCATACGCGAGCCGGATGGCCGTGGAGCTGGTATTCCGCACTTCGATGTGCAGCTCGCGGTGCACCAGCGAACCCGGCTGCTCTGGCAGGTTGCGCTGGCTCAGCACCTGAAATCGCAGCGGGTTCGCAGGCGACCATGTGAGAAACAGGTGCACCAACGGGATGGCGAGCAACACGAGGAAGAGAGCGAGAATGAGGAACTTTATCCGGCGGGACATCGCGGGGGTATTTATGATTTTTGATTGATGATTTGAGATTGGGGATGGAAACCCTAGTGTGAATGGACGTGGGCGGACCCAGCCTACCACCAGCACTGGGGGTGTTCACAGCGTTTTGATTCAAACTGTATCCCGATGGAAATTCGCGTCGGAAGATCCATGCATACTCTTCGGTCCGACCGTGGGCACAGGCATCACACCAGCAGAGCCTGTGTGTGCGTGTGTGGCACCACGGGGGAAGCGAGATATACACCCATGATGCGGAAGCCGTGACGCGCAGCGTCCCTGGACTGCGCGCAGCCCTGCTGCCGCTTTCCTCAAGTGCAGCCCTGCTGCACGCTTCCCAGCGGCGCAGTCGCCAAGCTCATCCAGATGCATCACGCTACAAGCGAGTGTCACCATCGCTGCAGCAGGCTGCAGACTCTTCAAAGCGGTCCCGCAGAGCGCATGTGCGTCAGGATAAGGGATGGAAACTGCGGGCGTATCCAACAACGACCCTGGTGCGCTTTCATCTGGCACGTGGAAGGAACGCTTTGCGTCGTGGAGTGCGTGTGGCAAGCGTTAGCGCGACACCGCCTTGAGCGGAAAGGATGAGCATCATGGATCGGAATCACGGTCCAAGTTCCAAGGTGCTCTCTCTCCACGGAGGCTCGTATGCTGGACTCCGCCAAAATGCCCCGTCATATCTGGACTGCAGCCCTCCGTTCAAGGCGGTGTCGCGGCCTCAAGGGAGGCTCTTGCCACCGCACTCCATGACGCAAAGCGAACTGGTGCGATGAGCGAATGTCCCTTGCGCCGTCTCCCTGCTGGAATCCTTCACGGTTTCTTAGCCTGACGCTCATGCGCAGAGCGGGACTGCGCGCAGTCCAGGGCCTTCAGCACGGTTTCCGTATCATTACCCTGACGTTCACGCGCACGCATTTTCCATGAAACGCTCCATGCCGGAGGGATAGGAACCGTTCCCCTCCTCCGCGATGGTTGCATCGTCAGTCATCTCGATTCGTCAACAAACGTACGCTCACACCAGGCGTCGTAGGGCTTGAGCACCTTGCCGAGCGGCGTGTGATCGCGGGTCCACCTCCAGGGTGTCGCAAGGGCATGAAACCACTTGGGACACCCATACAAGACCACGGCCTTTATCTTGAAAGGCATTCCGATGCGCTTTTCCATGATGGGGACGCCCAGGAGATACAGGAGAATGGTGCCCACGACGGCCAGTGACCAGCCAAGGGTGTGCGTGCGGTGGGCGGAGGGTGTTTGCACGAAGCGAGCGAATGGGGTCTGATTTCTCAGGGACCAGAGGCAACACGCACAAGGACACCGAGTGCGACGCTGACTACTAACTACTAACTACTAACTACTAACTACTAACTACTGACTCTCTGAACTCACGGAGCGGGTACGGCATGCACGGGTGATGAAGGCACGGAAAGCGTGCCAGGAATCTCCAGAGGCGCGGCGCCCTGCTGGCCATCGAAGCTGGGCAGGTAGTCTTCCATGAAAGCAATGTAGTCATACACGGCATCCAGCCAGGTCATGAAGCGGACCTGGGTCTGCGTCATGCCATCATAGCCGACGCCGGGCTGGACGGTGGTGAGCACACTGGGTGACTCTCCAGGCATGTAGCAGGTGAGTCTTGCCGTGCCACGAGCCGGAACGGGCTCCGGCAGAGCATGCTCCCTATGCCAGCCCGCGTATGTGGGTGTCACGCCCTGCCGCACAAAGACACCGGGAGCAATATCCGACTGCACATCACTCGTCACATACAGCGTAAAGACATGCATGGGAACGCTGCTTGTATTCTGCACCTCCAGGTCAAACCTCATGAGCTGGATCGGTGTGCCAAGAAGAGGCTCCGTCGCGGTGACGGGACCACCATGCCCCAGCAGGCGGAAGCGCAGCGGGTCGCGCACGGTCCACGTGAGGCAGGCATACGCCACGGGAATGGCGATGAGCAGCAGCACGACCGCGAGGAGGAGGAGCTTCGTGCGCGAGAGCATGGTCATTTATGATTGATGATTTGAGATTTCAAATCCGATGTAGTGGTCAAGGTGAGATCTCCAGGGGTGCCGTATTCCATTGTGACCTCAGCTTTGGCGCCTTCTTTCTCCATGACTCAGGGAGCCGAGTCACGATGGACCAGTACAGCGCCGAGATCTTCCCCTCCGTACTGGAGTGGCTGAGGTACAGTACATGAATGTTGTGCTGGTCCGGCTTCACGCCCTCAGGCCACGTACCGTAGGACTCTGACAGAATACGGGCGCCGGGATAGAGTGTGCCGTCTGCATCCACGCGCCCCGAGACGTGTGTGTGCACGATTTCGCCGAACGAGGTCAAGATGGGTCCCGTGGGCAGTGAGCCTCCCCTCACGGTGGCAGCGGTCAGCCGTACAGGGACAGGGCTTGTATTGATGACCTCCATCTGGACGACATTCCGAAAGTAGCTGTGGTCAGTCGTGGGATGCACCCCCACGAGGCGGAAGCGCAACGGATTCCGCGGGTACATGGTGAAGCAGATGTAGGTCGCGGGAATGCCGACCAGCAGGACGAAGAGTGCCATGAGGAGGTATATCTTGCGGCGGGACATGAAGGAAAGGCAGATGACTTTTCGAATGATGTCTATGGAGAGGGTGTCACAGGGTGTGATGTGGAATGCTCCGGCTGGAGGTGGGTGACGGAGAGCGGGGCCTGGTTTCCCCACATGCTGAATCTGGGCAGTCGTCTGGCCATGCGGTCTGGCAGATGCTCTGCGAGATAACGACAGACGCTGTGGCACCTCTCCTTCCCACGGGTGGTCCATGCGTAGATGACATGCATGTCCTCCCCACCCTTCCCCGCATGGATGCTCTGGAGTTCAGGCGCACCGATGAGCAGCTTCGTGCGCACGGTCTCGCGCGGACCAATGATCAGGGGCTTGCACTGGGGCAGCACGGATATCTGCACCTGCGCGTCAAGGCTTCCCGCAGGAAAAGGAGGGGCGCCATCCACCTGCTTGACCCTGCCCATGTAGAGCCAGACGGTCGCGCCGGAGGTATTCTCCACCTCCATCTCCTGCATCAGGAGAAGGCTCTTGCGAGCCTCGTAGGGGACAGGAGGCTGCACCTGCTGCGTGATGAAATGGAAGCGCAATGGATTCCGCGGACGCCACGTGTAGATGCTCCACGCCATGGCGATGCCGACCATCAGCAGCAGGACGAGGAGACAAAGCCCCCTGGCTCCCGGGATGAGATGACGTGCGCGGTGCATGGCAGCGGAGAGTCTCATGGAGCGTGCGGGGACGCAACGCGCGTGAACTCCACGCCCGCACTTCCCACCTTCAGCGGCTGGACGAAGTAGAAGCGGGGAAAGTCCTGGGGCAGCTTTTTGGCACTCCAGATGGAAAGTCGATACCCCAGCAACCGCCACCGATCCGACCAGTGATACTCGAACTCCATCGAATCGAGATCCATGCGCCTCGCGTACGAGGGTCTCACCTTCAGCTCAAAGCGGCTCGTGCCATGCGCGGGAATGATGTGCGCACCATCACTCGTGGCAGCAGCCAGCATCGTTTCCGTGTTGGCCCACATCTTGAACTCGACCATGACCTTGTCCCTCCCAGGCAGTGGTGGGGGAAAGGGCTCGCCCGCCGCCAGCTCGTGGCGCTGCGCATACAGCCACATGTACTCCAGATGCACGGGACATGAGGCGGTATTCTCCACCTCGAAGTAGAAGGGGATCATATACGTGCTCTTGGAATAGGGCTCCTTGTTCAGCATCTCCATCCCGACACCCACCAGACGGATGCGCAGGGGATTCTCCACAGACGCGATATAGCACACATATCCCACGAGAACGCCCAGCAGCACCAGCACGAAGGAAAGCAGGGCAAGCTTGGCGCGGCGGGACATGGTGGCAGGTGGATGATTGCGGCGGTCTGATTTCAGGGGATGCAGTGGTATCGCAATCGACCAGCCAATCACGGACTCTCCGCCTGCATCTCCACCTCCAGCGATGCTCTGCCTCGTTCATGCTCCGGGTCGGGCACCCACCCCTGCATAGGAGCTGGCAGGATATTGCGCAGCGCAGAGCAGAATCTCTTGAACTGCATCTCGGCGCGTCCCATGTAGTAGTAGTCCACCCTGAGTGTGCTCAGGTCGGCCGGGAGGTCACTCGTATTCACATAGAACAAGAAATGCCCACGGGCCTGGGGACGGAGCAAGCCATCAGCATCCAGCGCGGAGCCGGAGAGTGCATAAAAGGAGCGGGGCTCCATGGTGGCAAGCCTGCGGGCAGACCCTGCAGGATGCAGCATGACATAAGGAACGCGCACAGGCACGTGGCAGGTATTCAGCACATCCACTTTCATGGTGGAGAGATTTTTAGAATAGCCGTGATCCGGAGTCCTGTTCAGCACGAGAACGAAGCGCAGGGGATTCGCTGGTGGCCACTGCAGGTAGAGATTCCCGCAATACGCCCCCAGAAGGATGACGAACGTGACGGCGAGGGTGACCTTCAGACGATAGGACATGACCGTCTAGGAATCAGATTTGAGTTTCGAGGTTGGAAATTTCAAACCGGAGTCGTGGTGGTGATAATGGTGCCCCAGCATGGAGGTGACGCATTTTACTGTAGGGAATCGCCGGACGCTTGGGAACAGGAATCGTGTATCACGCGTCCATCGGGATGAAGCACGGTTCACCTATCCACCAGACCGCCACTCCCCCGCCCTGCCACGTCCACCCAGTCGCCACACGCGCACGCCTCCCCTGATGGCACGGAGATGAAGGTCAATCCCGTTGCCATTTCGCGAAGGCACAGTGTGGTACAACTATTGCTGTGACCGCATGTGGTTGCCTCACTGTTGCCACGTAGCATGAGGGATCGGCAAATTTGGAATGCTGGAGCTTGCTCCAGCTTTCAGGAGCAGAGCTTGCTCTGCGTGAAGCCGCCCACGATGTAAAATGATATGCTGGGAGACAGTCACCTCAGGTCTGGCTTCACGGCTGCAAGCTGCCTGCGCAAAGCTGTCCCGCATGCGGGATCCAGCACCCCAAATCACTGACCCTCGCGTGATGCGTTGCTGCGCATTTCAAAAGGTCCCGTGAAACAGGTACAGACGAACTTGAAAAGCTCTGGATCATGCTCATCAAGGCCGCGGCTGTGCATGCGGCAAATGGAGCCCGCCACCCGTACAGGTCCCCCAGCCTTATTCGATATCCACGTTATCCATCGAGGCGGAGAGGCTGGGCACGTGTGGCTGCAGGGAGCGCGGGCTGCGCGAGTGCAGCCACTCCAGGGCGCGGCCCACGAGGTACTGCGTGCGCGGCTGCCAGAGCACATTCATGCGCAGATGCCCGCGTGAGTTTGCCGCGAGCACACCTGCCACCGGCACACCGGAGGTGGCATAGACGGTCCCTTTCGCCGGGACCACGATGACCTCAGAAGCAGGACCACCGGACACTGGCGCAGATGACGACGGCTCGGGCGCAAGGGTGATATTGATCGCCGCTGTGCCAGACGTATCCGTCTCCGTGACCCACATGCCGATGAGATGAATGGGCGCCGCGCCAGTATTCTCAATCGCGATGCTCTCCACACTGCACGGGCCGGAGAGTCCCGGCAGGAGCTCACGGGGCCCGGTGGTTTCCACGATGGAGAAGCGCAGCGCATCCGCCGGTGGTTTCCTGGTCATGAAGTACACCATGGAAATGCCCGTGGTCACCACAAAAAGGGCCACAAGCGCAAGAAGAGCGCGACGGACGTGAGACATACGGGGGGGAACGAAGCGGTCTGCGGCAGAATAACTCAGGCGGAAGGCGCGTTTCGTAAAGTGCAGGTAAAGATAGAAAAGTGATGCTGCAGAAGTCTGCAAGCCGGGGCACTCCGGAAGAATGCATGACCCGTGCCATCACTCATGCGCCGCGATTCATTGGAACCCTTCACGATAAATAAGGTTTCATCCCGCCTTGGGTTTCCAATCGCATTCTCCTTCTGCGGGCGATATGCACGAAGCGTTCGCGTGATCGC
Organism: Roseimicrobium gellanilyticum; assembly: GCF_003315205.1. Lineage (NCBI taxonomy): Bacteria > Pseudomonadati > Verrucomicrobiota > Verrucomicrobiia > Verrucomicrobiales > Verrucomicrobiaceae > Roseimicrobium > Roseimicrobium gellanilyticum. The sequence goes on from NZ_QNRR01000015.1 coordinate 84,092, forward strand.
TTCAAGCCTTTTGCAAGGTGATGGTGTGAGGTGGATGACGTGCAAAGCGGGTCCCATGTACGGCTCGGGCTCACAGAGACGTACGACGCGAAATTTTATTAGAAGCCCGCGCAACCCCAGCTCACGACACACCATCGCGGACACCCTGATCCACGAGAATCATCGACGGATCATGTGTGTGTGCCGAAATGTGGTTTCCCGTTCTTCCGCTTTACCATGCCACTCGAAGGCAATTCTTTTTGATCTGACATTTCCCTCCTGCAATCCCCTCGCGCTCCATGATCATCCTGCGCACCCGCCCATTCGTCGCCATCAAGGAGCCGCCACGTGCGTGCGTGTCATCAGGATGATGGGGTACGAGAGTTTTTCCTTGAGTGCCCCGGGAGCATGCTGATACACCCACTGGCTTGGAGCCTGGAGTCGCCGCCGGGCTTTGGTGGTCCACTGATAGTGAATGGCCCTCTGGTGCTCCCGCAGAGAATCGTAAGTGAGCTCTGGAGCCAGCGCCATGATGCAGCGCACCGTGCCGTGCGGAGGAACCACCCGCTCCTCCGGCTGCGGTGTGGAGCCCGCACCCGAGGTCCATCCAGTGCCGGGAAGGATGTACAAGCTCCTGTCTGACGAGACCTGCGCGCCAAAAAAGACGACCTCCACGCCGGAGGTATTCTCCACCAGCACTTCCACCTTTTGATACTCGATACCTCTCAGGTGCTCACGCGGAAGCGGGCTCACTTGATCCGGAGCCACACTGAAGCGCAGGGGATCTGCGGGCGTCCACGACCATGACAAGCCCACCGCCAGGACTCCCAGCAACGCGACCACAACGACGGTGAGGAGGAACTTCGCGCGGCGGGACATCTGGGAGGTGGGAAATGGGAGATGACTTGATGCGATTGCATTTCATTTCACTTCACCACACTTCACTTCACTCCACCTCGCATCACGGAGCGGGTGTGGTGCTGCGTGTCGCCGGCAGGTGCAGTCCCTGGGCATTCACGAGGGCGGTATTTCTGTCCGTGGAAGGAAAGGACGGTGGCGCGGTGGCGCCTCTGGCGAGCAGATGCTTCTGCACCCAGGAAGTGACACCCAGCATCACCTCCTTCGTACCGGACATCCATTCATACGCAATGTGTATCTGACCCGTGCTCATGATGGCCGTGGCATCCTGGTAGATGCCCGCAGTGCACCGCACCTTCCCATACGCCGGCACCGTGATCGCATCCTCCAGGATGGTGTGGGAGAGCGTGCGGTCCGCGAAGTGCGCCGTGTCATCCTTTCCCAGGAATCCCACAATGCCGGAGCTGCTGATGGGACCCAGTACGGTGTCGTACTCCAACCCCACCTCGCCGTGGAGGATGCGGATGGGCACGCCGCTCGTATTCTCCACCTCGATCTCGTACACCTGGAAGTCGACATGCTCCCGGCTCCGGTAGTGCTGCTCCCGCAGCGCCGTCGCCCGGAAGCGCAGCGGGTCCACCGGCCTCCACGTGAACCACGCATAGCCCAGCGGAATGCCGAGCAGCACGGTAAACAGACAGGCCAGGATGATTTTCGCGCGACGGGACACGAGGAAGGGAACAGGTGAAACCGGAGGATGAAAAGTAAAAAGTGAAAGACGGTTATGTGGAGTACGAACGAGCCCCGTGCCTGCTTTGTAAAAAACAGGGGTACAAGCACACAGACACGCACACCTCGCGTCGGGCATCGCAGACCTGGCTACTTGCTCATTCCATTCTACGGCAGGCGCTCAGCGGCTTCCAGCACCGCCAGAGAAAGACAGCACCACACACGATTGATCCGGACGCTGTGACGCGCAGCGTCCCTGGACTGCGCGCAGCCCTGCTGCCGCTTTCCAGAGTCCGCAGCCCTGCTGCAGCGATGGCGACACTCGCTCGCAGTGATGCCCCTTCCAGAAGAGCTTGGCGACTGCGTCGCGGTGAAACGTGCAGCAGGGCTGCACTTCAGGAAAGCGGCAGCAGGGCTTCCGCAGTCCAGGGCCTTCGGCACGGCTTCCACATCGTATCGCTGACGTTCATGCGCACTACCGACCCAGATCAAAAGAGCAGGACTATACCAGAGAAGCACGGCACCACACATGAATGTTCCGGACACTGTGACGCGCAGCAGCCCTGCTGCCGCTTTCTGGAGTCTTTTAGAGCGTTTCAGGTTGAACTGCAGCCGTTTTTACGCCGAAGGCGTTGTACATTGTCCAGCCCAAGGTCAGCCTGCGAAGCAGGCGCCACCTTGGGTGAGATGAAGGAACCATCGGAACTCTGAAAGAGTTCTACAAAGACACGGCCAACGTTGACATAGGGCATTTATCCCCCCAGCAACGCTTCTGTGGAACGCTTTCAGCGTTCAGCGTTTCGATGTCACAACCCAAGGTGGCGCCTGCCGCTTCGCGGCGAAGCTTACCTTGGGCTGCACAGTGTACAACGCCTTCGGCGTACTCCTGAATCAGGCTACAGTTTTAGTGAAAATGCTCTAATTGATACTGTAGCCATCCTCCCACCATCCCGAAGGGATGATAGCCTGTAGCCGGTGGTTGAGCGTAGCGACACCACCGGAAAGGTGATTTTCCCCTTTGCTCCCCGGCAGGGGTGCCAGCGGGGTTGTGGGATGCTCCATACCGCACTTGCTACGGCGCTGGCATCGCCTTCGGGATGCGAGTGATGCTCTATCTTTTCCGGTGGTATCGCTACGCTCAACCACCGGCTACAAGCTGCCATGCCTCCGGCATGAAAGGCCACCCGCTTTGTTTCAGGTCACGGCTATCATTCAACCTAACATATTCCTGAGTCCACAGCCTGCTGCAGCGATGGCGACACCCGCTCGCAGGATGACGCTTCCAGAAGAGCTTGGCGACTGCGTCGCGAGGTAACACATGCATGCGTCGGGTCAAACAACTGGGATGTTTCAACAGCGAGATGGCGCCTTGCATACAGATGCATGCCTCCAGGTCGCTTTGCGTCGTGGAGTGCGGTGGCACAGGCCTCCCTTGAGGCCGCGACACCGCTTTGAGCGGAGGGATTTCCCTTGGACGTCCTGGAGAACGTGAGTGGAACCCAGCTACCGAAGTTGCCAGGTGGGAATACACCCCTGGAAACTGGACCGTTACACCGATGCATGATGCTCGTCCTCTCCGGTGAGAAGCGGTGTCGCGCTAACGCTTGCCACACGCACTCCACGACGCAAAGCGAGCTCTCCACGTGCCGGATGAATGCGGGCCGAAGTCGTTGCTCGAAGTGACTGCTGTTTCCAGGTATCGGCTGTCATTATTGCAGCTTCTATTTCTGCGACTGCTCCGGCTTCTGCTGCTCCGGCTCCGGTACGCGCGTGGGAGTGGGCACTTCCACATCGGCAGAGGAGAAGTCCATGATGAGGATATCGTCACTGCTGGTGGGATGCTTCTTCAGGCGGCGCAGGGCGGCATTCATGGCACGCACAGCCCGCTCGCGCACGTTCGAGACCCAGGTGTACTTGATGACCGCGCGACCCGAGGTGAACAGCGGAGCGAAGTTTTCATGCACACACGCGTGGCCTCGCACCGTGCTGTGTGCGGGGACGGACAGCGCGACGTACTGGCCGGACGCGAGCTTCGTGCCGCTGGCCCTGTCCAGATAGCCAAGGGAGCCGGGCATGAGACCTCCAACGGCATTCTTCACATGGATGCTGCCACCATCGAGGTGGATGGCGGCAGCACTGGTATTCACCACCTCCACATCATAAACACGCATGCTGTTGTCATAGCGATACTCACGATACCGACCGTCGTCAGGAATGACGCGGAAGCGGAGGGGACGCTCCGGACTCCAGGCGACGATGGCATACACAATCGGCACGCTGAGCAGCGCGAGAAATAACGCGGTGATGAGGACCTTCGTGCGGCGGGACATGGATAAGGGAGAACAAAGGGTGGCCGGATCACGGTGGGGAGACGGCCATCTCCAGCGGCGTGGTGGCACTGTCCGTCCTCGGCTTGGGCACGTGGCGGGCGAGTTTCAAGGGCACCTGCTGGATCAGATACAGGGAAAGGTCAAAGCCCCACTGCTTGGGCCCCGAGAAGTACACGTAGGCGATGGTGGGGGCGCTGGAATCGAACCGCGCAGCCGCCTCCTCTGGAATACGAACCTCCGTACGTCGCGAGGTGCCAGGCAGCATGGGCGCAAGCTTTGCGGCAAAGGGATCGCCGCTGAATGAGGTGATGGGAAGATAGAACTTCTCCAACTCCGCATAGACGTGACGACGCCCGCGAGCGGGATTGTAGGCGAGGAGCTTCGCGTCCGAAAGATAGATGGGCACGGTGCCGGTATTCGTGATCTCGATGGTGAGCGTGCGTGCGCTGAGGGGACCAGCATTCCCCTCTGGCGCTGTTTGCCCGACCATCCGGAAGCGCATGGGATTCACCGGAGCCCATCCGCGAGCGACGTGCACCACAGGAATGGCAAGCAGCACGAAGAAGACACCGAAGATAAGAAGCCTTGCGCGGCGGGACATGGGTGGAAGGGCTGAGGCAACAGGCAACAGGCAACAGGCAACAGGCAACAGGCAACAGGCAACAGGCAACAGGCAACAGGCAACAGGCACAAAGGCACAGAGTGCGTGGAGACTGACTCAGACCACCGACTATCAACGACGTGCCCACCGTTTGTCCATCCCTACCGTGCGGAGCTTGAGCGTCAGGGTGAGCGCGCATCCACGCGTGGTGCAGGTGGAGGAAGGCCCTCCGGGCTATCCGCCTTCACTCGATAGAAAGCAGCGGTGCCCGCGGGAATGGGCAGGGCGATGATGGATTCATCCAGGGTGGAGACTGGCAGGTGACGTCTCCAGGACTCCGGCAGGCAGTGGGGCACCCATGCCACGCACTTGAATACCGTACCCCTGCTTCCTGAGATGCTTCGAAAGCCGACCCACAGGACGTCGTTGTCCACCTGGGCCAGGGTGAAGTCATCCGGGAGCAGGTAGGTGCGCACACTGCCATGAGCTGGCACGGTGCGCCAGATGTCCTTGAGCGATCGCTTATCCACCACGGCAGCTTCCCTTTTTCTGCCCAGATGATCGCGGGTCATGATCCAGCAGTTTTTGATATGCACGGGGCTGGCACCGGTGTTCTCGATGATGACGGGCAATGGCACCATGTCATCACGACGCCGCTTGCGAGCCTCCTCCGCCATGTCCAGATCCAGCCGGACCTTCAAGACATCTCCAGACCTCCACGTGCGTCCGACATGGATCACGGGAATGCCAAGCAGCACCAGGAATAACAATAGGAGGACAACCTTGGTTCGGCGGGACATCGAGGAAGCAGCTACTACCGGACGCTGGTGGTGGCAACTCTCCCCTGCCCCATTCCCGGCGCCGATTCGAGCTGCTCTTCCTGATAATCCACGGTGCCACTCTCGTCTTCGAGTTTCAGCATGGGGAGGCGCGGCTTCAGCGAAGCGGGCGCACGCTGGCGAATCCAGGACATGGCGCTGCTGGTGAGATGACGCGGCTGCGAGATCCAGAGGTATCTGATGCGGAGATGACCGCCCTGCGAGATCACTCCGTCTCCCTCCAGCATGCGGATGCGGCAGGTGCGGACACCGTGTGATGGGATGACGAGGCCCCTGCCGGGTAAGAGGCGATATCCACGCGCCGACTTCGCGCTGCCCGGGCGGGAGCTCCAGCCACTCAAGGTCGCCTCGATGTCGAGCTGCGCAAAGAACGGTGCAGGTGCTGGAGAGGAGACAGGCGCACCGGAAATGCCGCGGCTCGATGCGTTGCCGAAGTCCATCCAGAGAATGCCATCATACAGCCGGATGGGGACGCCACGGGTATTCACCACTTCCACTTCATACACCTTCACATCTGCATGGCTCTGCCCCGGCACAGGTGCAAGGCGGAAGCGCAGCGGCTCCTCCGGACTCCAGGTGAAGGTGAGATACACCATGGGGATGACCGCCAGCCCAAGGAAGAGGGCGAGGAACCAGAATCTGGCGTGGCGGGACATGGCATGTCACGGCTGGAAGGTTTCTCAATATAGAGGCAAGGAACGTGGGAAGTGTGAGGCTCTTGGCAGGCGGCGCATGCAGGAGCACCGCAGCATGCCGCAGGATGTATTTCGGCAGTTATATCAGATGGCACTGCCCATGACGAGATCGCAATTCATGCCGCCGACGCGGGTTGACGCAAGTTTGGCAGATGATGCTGAACCCTTCTGGCAAAGAGTGCGATTCCCCTTTTCGAGTTGGCTATGCAGCAGAGACATCGCATAGGCCCAGGGAGCGGGAACGCCTCGTTCCCGAAAGGTGTCGCGCATTCGCGGATTCATCCATCTCCCACTGACCATGCACACGTTCAAGGAGTGGGGACATTCCTGTCCCCATGGTGATCTGTTACGTGGCATCACTTGGGGAGCTGGATCTCCTGACTCGACTGTGGCTGGCCGGTTTCGCCACCCGCCATCGCATGTGCATTTCATCTCAAGACGCGGCGGCGTCATGCATGGGGACAGGAATGCCCCCACTCCTTGAGAGATGCCATGTCCTGGAGGAAAGTACACCTGGAGACGCGCGGCACCTTCCGGGAACGAGGCGTTCCCGCTCCTTGGGCCTGCTGCAATGTCATGGGTGGAAACTCGCGTGACGCCTCCCCTAGGGAGATGGTGGATGCACTTTGGATGATGCATCCACAGGGAGTGGATTCAGCGGGCTGTGGTCCCTTCCAAATTCCACCTCTGGTATCACGGGATCAAAGGCCTCCGGCAGGCGTATGCGCAACCACTCGCACGCCTTTCTCAAGTGAAGCCGGGGATATGCGCACCAGATGTAGGCCATCGTGATGCCCGTGGTCTCCTTCTCACGCAGAGCCGGGACCTCCTCGGGCGGGACATAGCCCATGGCATACAGGCTGCCGTGCGGCGGCACGCGGAGGCTGTCATACGCTCCAAAGGTGCGCTCCATCTCCGGAGGCCTCATGAGGTTGATTGAGCCAATATCAGGACGCTGCCCGAGAGCCGACTGCATCCTCATCAGTGTGGCAGATGCCATGTAGATGGGCGTCTCACTGATATTCGTCACCTTGACGAAGATGGTCTTGAAGTGCGTTGCGACAGGCGGGTCACTCCACATCCACGGCACCTCCTCCACCATCTGAAAGCGCAGCGGATTCTCCGGATGCCACACGTGCACGATATGAATGGCAGGAATGCCCAGCAGCGCGAGGAAGATCGCGGCGATGATGAGCTTTGTGCGGCGGGACATGGGGGATATTTATGATTGATGATTGATGATTTGTGATTTGTGATTTGTTATCTCAAACTGAGACCTGCCTTGGGTGGACCGTCAGGGTGAGCGGGAGACCACTCGTGGCGCAGGTGGGCGAAGGCCCTCGGGGCTATCCGTGGTGCGGTGGAATGCATGGGCTCGCCTCTCGCTCATGGTGTAGCGGGTGGTGCACTGGTCTTCGGAGGCGAAATCGTCATGGCGCCCGCGTTCGCATTGACCAAAGGCACGTGCTCACGCCAGGATGCCGGCAGACGCGCTGAGACCCACAAGCTGCCCTTGATGAGCCAGGCCTTCGTCCGGGAGACATAGAGGTACTGTACCTCGGAGTCCTTCGTACGCGCTGCGCCCATGGATCCCACCAGCACGGAGGTGTGCACCTGCACGGTGCTGTGTGCTGGAATCTCCTCACCCCACCAGATGATCTCCGGGGGCACCTCAGTATGGTAGTGGGGAGACGCGCTATAGACGGGCGTGGTGCCGGCGGACTCCGGGACATGAGACAAACCCAGAAGGTGAATGGGCGTGGAGCTGACATTCTCCACAAGGACGGGAACCGAGAAGAAATTCCCCTCACCTTCACCTTCCGTGGAGATGGAGTCCCAGGCAAAGGCAGGATCCCACCGCATGTGGAACGGATGCCCCGGAGACCATGTGAGGAACAAATACACCACGAGCGCGCCAATGGGCAGCAAGAAGAGTGCGGTGATGAAAAGCCTGGCGCGGCGGGTCACCGGCCCAGTGTGATGAAAATACGATGCGTGGGAAGAAAAAAGAGGCGCGGACAAAGTATCCGCAACGTGACGATCTAGCCTCTGGCGTGGCGACACCCATGCGGAGCACTACCACCCAGCCCTCATGCACCCACCGCGACAACACCTCAGGGAGGCGGTGGATAGTCACGGAGCCGGGACACATCCAGCGGTGCTTCCGTAAGGTGCACCGTGAGAATGGCCCAGTCACCCTGCAGGAATGCCGGGAGTTCCTTCTCCACCTTGAGCAGCCATTCGTTCAGGCGGTGCTTCCATGCCGGGATCGAGATATGAGTGATGACGTACTCCTCATCTCGGGAGAACCACTCAGGAGACTGCGTGCCCTCGTGGGCAGTAAACCAGGCAGTGCCCCCAGCGGGGATGGGAGCCTCCCCGTCGAAGAGCGCGGCAAACGTTCCTGGCGGCGTGTGTTGCATATCCAGGAAATGCATCACCTGCGCGGGAGGATTCGCAGGCTTCCGCAGAAATGAATGCCTCAGCACCATATCGACGCGGCCCTCATTGCGCACCTCCACCAGGAAGATGGAGCCCCCGTAGTTCGGATCCAGCTTTTTGTGCCGCGAGTCCTCGACAATGCGGAATCTCAAGGGCTCACGCGTGCCCGACAGCCACACCACATACGTGAGCGGCAGGACGAGGAGCACGAGCACTCCGCACAGGATGATCTTGGCACGACGGGACAGGGACATGCGGGATGAGGAGGAGTAGGGCGATTTTGGAGCAGTCTAAACTATACTACAACCGCATGTGGTTGCCTCACGATTGCCATGTAGCATGAGGAAGCGGCACTCCAAATCACTGACCCATCGCGTGATGCGCTGCCAGCGTTGTAGAAAGCGGTGCGCTGCACGTCTTGCACCGCTATGACATCCATACCCCCCACCAGCACCCATCAGCCGGCCGTGTGCGAATCTCCCGAGCCCTCACTCCGCGCGGCGGGAAGCAGAGGCGCGGAGCCTTTCGTCATTTGCGGATACGGAAGGCGGGCGCGCCAGGACTTGGGCAGGAGATCGAGGCACCAATAATAGACAACCCGGCAGCCATGCCGGGGCCGGGAGTTCCAGCCGTAGCTCACCCGGGAGTTTGCACTTCTCAGGGAGCGGGAGTCGATGACGGGGCCGACCTTCTGCTGAAAGCGTCCACCGGGTGGGATGAGCTCATAGGGCTTGCGTCCCTTCACCTTCCGGGACTGGGCCGCAAAGAGGAGTGCCGAGATATTCTGTCTGCTGGAGCCGATGGGATCATTGGTGGTGAATGCCGAATAAACAATCACCGGGAATCGGCTCGTATTCTCCAGGGTGATGATGTCCGCATCTGCCGCGATGGTGCAGCGCAAGGGATTCTCCACCCGCCAGGCGCGCACCATGTCCACCCCCACCACGCCCATCAACACCATGAAGACGGTGAGGATGACGATGCGAACGCGGCGGGACATCGAGGTGGACACTACAGCCTCAATCCAAATGCTCAAGCGGCTGCGCGCCTCATACCATATCACATCCTACCCCATCACATCACCTCATCCCACTTCAGGACCGGGGCGCAGTCTGCAAGGGGCAGATATTCCAATTGTCCGCGAGGACGGGCACCTTCGACTGGAGGCTCTGGGGGACGGAGGCGTGCAGCCAGCGCAGGCCGGCGGCGGCTTTGCGACGGGTGTCTGACATCCACCGGTACTGGCACTGGAGTCCGCCAGCCGTGGCCTCAGCGAGCTTTTCATGCTCGACCCGTGCGGATATCTGAACGGAGCTGTGGCCGGGGATGACGATCATGGAACGCCCGTCTTCCATCTGCCTCTCCGGATGCTCCATGGGGTGGAAGAGACCCACCCGGCCTGCCGAGTCTGGAGGCACCGGTTTTACCGCACCTGCCCCCGTGGACGCCGCAGGGGTCAGGTCCGCCTTGAAGAGGCAGACGGGAGTGGCGCTCGTATTCTCAATCACGACGCCGACGGAAGTGAAGGCAGCGCTCGATGTGGCGGTGGAAGTCGCGGTCGCAGTTTGCGGCTCGACGATACGGAAGCGCAGCGGCTCATGCGGCGCCCACGTGAACGCCACATACAGGAATGGAATGACCACGAGCGCGAGGAGGATGAGCTTCGTACGGCGCGAGATCAGCGGTGTCTGCCGTGCGATGGCGGACAGCAAGTAACCAGAAAACCGGAGGGGCGGTTGATTCGCCCGGTGCGAGGCGGAGGAGGAAGGCGAATTCATGGAATGTGGAACTCGAGATGGAAGGACTCTTCCCACGTCAGGCCGTGAGGAGGGACGCTCGCTGCAGGGTGCTCGTGCCACCCAGTGCACCATTCACTGAATCGTTGCAAGAAAAGAAACGTTCAACGATGGCGCGGAGCCGCGCCGGATACAGGCGGGTGCTCACGGTGAAGGCCGACGGCCCGCTCCTGTCATCTTCTGGTGAACCCAGTAGGAGTACTCTGCCATCAGCGGCTGGAGGAAGGTGTGATCCCCCAGCCACACCCACGGCCGCACGTACGCCTCCAGCCAAGCCGGACTTCTCTTCAGCTCCACGGCATATTTCTCCCACAGGATGGGCACGCTCAACAGATAAAGGACCGGCACCGCGAGGACGGACAAGGACCAGCCCATGATGGACGCGCGGTGTGGTGAGGAGTCAGCCATGGATGAAGGGAGGAAGTTATCTAGAGCAGTTCAATTGATACCAAAGGCATTCATTCTACCACCATCCCGAAGGGATGATAGGCCACCCGCCTTGTTTCAAGTCACGACTATCATTCAAGCTAAGATCCTCTACCATTCCAAGAACCGCAGAGCATCGCAGGGAGCACGCACTGGGCAAGGAACGCGCGAATCGTTCCGCGCACTCTCACCGACCGGCTCCTGCCCCTGCCCCTGCCCCTTCACCTCACCTTATCTCCTCTCACCTGCCGCTGGCAGGCGCACTCGCTGCAGGCAGGGTGGAGACAGGCGCATCCAGCGGGCAGCGCGCCACTTCCAAGGATGGCTTCCCGATGCGAGAGCCCAGACGCTCAAGGTCGAACTTCTTGCATAAATCACGCGCATGGCCCACCAGCGACATGACCTTCAGTTTCGTCCGCGATATCCAGCGCAACTCCACCATCGTCCCGGTGTCGGTGAGAAACGCCGTCTGATTCCCGGCCCTGATATGCGCCGTGCACAGCTGGGTACTACGAGCGGGTACCATGCCCGCGCCAACGACCCACTTCTGCCGGGGAGTCGGGAGCGACTCCACCGTGCCGTAAATCGTCATACGGACCTTTCCCGCACCTCGCGAGACCAGGTATGGCCCGCCCACGATCTCGATATCCGCCGCGCTGCTGTTCTTCACCTCCACTTCATAGAGGCGCAGGCTCCCCCACTTCGCATCAGGGACCGTCGTCCCGAGATCACGGACAACGCGAAAGCTGAGCGGCTCCACCGGCGACCAGGTGATGCACGTCCGATACGCGAGGAAGACCGCCAGCAGGACCACCAGCAGCGCAACGGCGAAAATCAGTCGGCGGTGCATATGGTCTCACTCAATGTCCCTGCGCAGGACCTGTGCTCGCGAGAGTCAGCCCGGCCTGCCGCGGAGTGAAGAACGTGAAATACGTATCGAACCCCTCTCCAAAAAGCAGGCTCTGCCGGGCAAACCACGCATGCGCCCGGTAGCGGCGCTCAGAGGCCCAGTAGTATTCGATGTGGGGCTCCTTGTCACCGATGATGAAGTGGCACTCCAGTCGGGCGGTGCTGCGCGGTGGAATGACCATGGGATACCAGACGGAGACGGACGTGGCTGAGCTGATATCTGACCCCATGCCGCGTATGGAGACCGGCTGAAAGCCCCCGCCAGGCGAGATCCCCTCCGGGTCCGGCAGCACCGGGCTCATGTAGGCGCTATGCAAATGCACCGGCGCATCGCTGGGATTCTCCACATCAATCTGGTAGCGATGCCCCTGCAGCACGCCCACACCCAGATACTCCCTGGAGGCCACCTGGATGCGCAGGGGATTGGCTATCTCCCGCTTCAGATACACCCATGCAGAGCCCAGGAGCAACAACGGGAGGACAAGCATCCCAATAAGGACGCGCTTCTTACGTCGGGAAAGATACATGACGCCATCAGCAGGTTTACACCGGCATTCTCCCATGACGCGCGCGGGATGTCAGTAGAAAAATTTTCGGCACTGATGCACCTCTTTCTTGTCAACGGAGCCGTCTTCCGCGCGAAGCTACCTTGGAGCATTTTAGCTAAACCTGTCACTGATGACGCATTTAAAAAATGCGCGTATTTGTCCCGGAGGGACATTGGAAGGTAGCCGGTGGTGGAGGCCTGTAGTCAGGCCGGGAACCACCGGATCATGGATGCCAAAGCTACTCCGTCCCGGATGGGACGGCGGAAGAGGCGGCCATGGTTTCTTTCTCGTGCCGGGAGTTTATGGCGCTTTTCCCGACGTCCCATCCGGGACGCATGAATATTTGGCTTGTTGATCCGGTGGTTGCGGTCGCTGAGGCTCCCTCCACCACCGGCTACCTTCCAGTGTTCCTCCGGGACAAGCTGCCCACGCCAATCCCATGAGGCCATAACTCACAGAACGCCGTCGAACGGCATCTTCGAAACTGCCGCCTGAAGGGCTGCGGGAGTCCAGCCGAGGTTAGGGAGTCTTGGCGACCGGCACCCTGGGTGGTGTACACAAATACATCCCACCCTGAAGGGGTGGAGAAGCACACAGCTGCTTGTGCCGGGTAGCGCGTCAACAACCACGTCAGAAACTATTGAGCCTTGTGCAATAGACTGACTTCGAATGCACATCCGCGAGGCAGTTCCAGGCCGAAGGCCTGAGATATGCCAGCCCAGGGCAACGCCCTGGGAAAACGGCCCAGACATCCAAGCCCTGAAAGGGCGTGACAGAGCGTCCACCTGAGGTGCGCCCATATTTCGCCCTTTCAGGGCTCTGTTCATTTGCCACTTATCCCAGGGCGTTGCCCTGGGCTGGCATATCGCAGACCTTCGGTCTTCAGGAAGGCAGAACATTCCACCCAACGTCAGTCTATTGAGCAAGCCTCAATAAGCCGGTGAAACGCCATGGAAGAGACACTCATGGCATCGACGGCTCGGGTGCCATGTTGATATTTGAGGAAGGATATGGCAGATACGAGTGGAGGGATGCAGGAGAGTGCTCGCGAAGCCAGCTGACAGCCTGCACGGCCTGCGCGTTCACCCAGGAGCGCCACATGTACTCGACCCAGTGCCTTCCTGCATACGCATCCAGCTCGGCGCGCGTCACTCGCAAGCTGGTGCGATGCGTGCTGCGTGGAGGGATGCTGGCAAACATCGGGCTGCTCATCTGGCGAAAGCCGCTCGAGTCTGGAGAGAGGTCCCCGGTGAAGGAGGACCAGAGATAGAGGAACTCGACGGTCGTGGCGCTGGTATTCTCAATGGCGATGATGAATGTCCCTCCATCCTTCTGGCTCGTGTCCGGCTCAAGACGGAAGCGCAAGGGATTGCCCGGCGACCAGGTGAGCGCGACGTATGCGGCCGGGATGGCGAGCAACACCAGGAAGATGGCAAGGATGATGAGCTTGGCGCGGCGGGACATGGAGGCATCAAGGGACGCGGGAAGCAGCAGCAGGGTCAAGGCCCCACCGCCTCCAGGGAGGTCGCATCCACTCCGAGGGCGGGCTCGGGCAGGAAGCGGGACATGCTCTTGGGCACTCGACGCACCATCCATTGCGAGACGGAGTGGATGAGAAACTTGCCGACGGACATCCACTTGTACTCCGCCACCAGCTTCCCGGCTCTCGCATCCTCCACGCGTTCATTGAGGATAAACGCCGCCGTATGGATGGTGCTGTGCGCGGGCACCAGCAGGTAGTTCTCCTGCGGTCCGGCCTTGTGCGCCCGCTGCTCCCGGGAAACCACGGCGCCAGACACCTTTCGCATATGGGGAGCCCACGCGGGACTCGGGATGGTCATGTACCGGAGATAGATGGGTACGGAGGTGACATTCTCCACGGCCACGGTGACCTGCGTGTCCGTGTGATAGTAGGCCATGGGTGGCAGTGCAGTCTCCACCACCCGGAAGCGAAGCGGACTCCGCGGATGCCAATGGAAGGCGAGATACACCGCGGGGATGGCGAGCAGCACGAAGAAGATCGCGAGGATGATGAGCTTCGTGCGGCGGGACATCGGTATAGGTCATGTATGACTTGAGATGGATGATTTCAAATCATTCATTCGGAGTCACCCGCGGACAGATGGAGAAGACAGTTTGAGGGCTCGAACGTCAGAGTGAGTGGGCATATCCATGGAAGGAGGCGGCACTGGCTATGGCGCGGGCTTGCAGGGGACGACTTGGATATTTGGGCGGACCTCCGGGATGATCGGATGGAGAAACGCGGGACTGCTATCATAACACCAGTCCAGGAACTGAATGGCAAGGGCCTTGGTGGAGGAAGCGTAGGCACACAGGAGACTCTCGGGAGGTGCAGCAGCGGACAGGGTGCCTTTGGTGAACAGCTCCGTGGGAAGGGTGCTACGCGGAGGAATGACGTCGTGCCGGTCCTGCTGGAAATCAATGCGGTCCTCCCGGGAAAGCATGGAGTAGAAAGGGACACCGAAGTGCTCGAAGGGTCCGTCCCGCCTGAACACATACACATGCAGAGGCACGGAGGACGTATTCTCCACCAGCATGTGATGCTTCACAAAGCCGACAAAGTCTGATTCGTGAGCTTCCGGAAACACGCGTATGCGGACCTGCTCGTGTGGGCTCCACGTGAGGGCGATGTAGATGCCACCTGCAGCGATCACGAGCAGCAGCATGACAATGAGGGCACGTCTGGTCCGGCGGGACATGGAGTAGATCTCTGGTTCTTGGCGAGGCCGGGGAGGTTCGATCACATCGGTATCACAGAGCTACCACCTCGCACGCGATCGGCCACCTTGGTGGCAAAGATTTTCTACGGTGCCGGTGGGGTGCCCTTCCCCGCAGTCTCGATGACGCCGCTGCCCAGGGAGCATGCGATCCCAGGCATGCTATGCTGCCAGAACGTGTGCTGGGGCCAGCGCCGAAAAAGCCACATCCACCCCTCTACAAAACGGAACTTCGTCTGGGAGATGTACACATACCCGGCCCTGACTCCCCCTGCTTGGGCGCTGGCAGCTTGTTCCGGCGTCACGAGGACTACTGTGCGCTGCGTGCTGTGCGGCGGAATCGTCTCTGCCGTCCACGCCTTGATCTGCGCCAGGTGGAGAGGCGAGTTCATGGAGGCCCGGACGCGGGCGTCCGATGCGGCATCCAGGTCATCCTCATGCCAAATCCCCAGGAGATGCATGGGAGCAGAGCCCGTATTCTCCACCAGCAAGGAGAGCATGACGCGCGCCTCACCGCCTGCCGTGGCCGGCCCTGCTTCCATGGGCGTGGCTGTATCCACCCGGATGCGAAAGGAATTCTCCGGTGACCATGTGAGAAACAGATACACCACAGGGACCCCGAGGAGCAGGAGAAACAGGCCGGACAGGATGAACTTCGTGCGACGGGACATCGAGATGGATGATTGGGGATTTCAAATTGGGGAACGATAGCCGGGCAGCGCCGTTACTTTGCTGTGGCGCCTTTTGCATCCCCGGGGGCCGGTGCCTCAAGGTCAGCATAGTCGAGTTCGAATCCCGCGGACATGAAGGTGAATCTATACACCCAGTTCAGCCTCTCGCGAATCCAGTAAGAAATGCGATAGGCGCGGCCCTTGGTGGCAGAGATCCACACGTAGAGCATGCTGAGCTCGTCATCGCGAAACTGGTGCGCCACTCCCGGGGCCGTCCACATGCGCACGCGCATCACACCATAGGCTGGGATGGGTGGCGGGAGAGGTCGGGCATGGTTGGACACTGTGCACAGGTCCTGGATGCTGATGACAGTCTTCCGATCAAGATCACCGGCAGCGAAAGGGTCCGAGTTTTTGGGGTTCCTGGGCGCAATGAGCCTGAGATGCCCGAGATGAATGGGAAATGGCTGCGTGTTTTGCACATCGAGGTCGAATGCCACCGCCTCGAGCTCTGGAGTGCGTGAGGCACCTGCTTCATCAGATTGCTCCTCCGGCACCCGGGCGATGACATGGAAGCGCAGCGGACGCTCTGCAGACCACGAAAGGCCTACATATCCCATCCAAAGGGCGATCACAGCAGCGGTGACTACAAAGAGGATGACCTTGGCGCGACGGGACATGGGAGGCTATTGATGACCGATGATTCGAGATTTCAAATCCCAAATTTCAAATCAGAATCCATGTGACAGCAGAGAGTGCAGGATATTCCACACAGTGGCAGAGCACTACTGACCACTGACCACTGACCACTGACCACTGACCACTGACCACTGACCACTGACCACTGACCACTGACCACTGACCACTGACCACTGGCTTCAAGGCAAATGCCTCACTGAAACGTCTCGTGACACGAGCAGACCACGTGAGTCTATCGAGGCGAGGCCTTTCGACCAGCCACCGTTTACAGGATGACAATTACACAACTCGTGTGGCGTCACATATGTTGCTTTCACTATGTCGAGTCCTTGTGTCCACCTCCAGATGACTCAGCTATCATGCAAAGATATCGCACACCTCCAAGGAGTGGGGGCATTCCTGCCCCCATTTGGGTGTCGCAGCCGATTACCGATGAAGCTTCCGATTTGAGTACCATGGCACCTCGCGGACGCTTGATGTGAAGACGCGCTGCTGGGATTCCCATGGGGACAGGAATGCCCCCACTCCTTGGGCCTGTGCGATGCCTCTGCCAAATGGTTGGCTCATCAGGAGGTGGACACATTCTTGAGCAAAAGGATTCGATCCTATGGAGGGGGTCACGTACGTGACACCACACCAGGCTGGCCACCTCACGAGACTTGCCAGGAATCTGTGGCAACCTTTCATGGCAGAACGTCAGCGTGAGCAGGTGTCTACCCGTGGTGCGGGTGGAGGAAGGCCCTCCGGGCGGCTCGCTCCTATCGATTCAAGAGCTCGGAGGACCAGGCTTCAGCGGGACTGAATCCTTCCCGAAGGTAGGCATGGGCACCAGCGGCTTCCATCGCAGGGGCAGCTTCTCCTCCAGCCATCCGCAGACGATCAGGGCATAGTGCTTCGTAAAGCGCAGCACACCGTGCGATGGTGCCCGCACGCCGCCCGGAGAAGTTCACCCGCAACTGCAAGGACTGGCTGGTACGGATGTGGTTCCCCCTGCACCTCTGGGAATGCCCCGCCGACGGCGAGGAAGCGTGGTCACGCTTGATACAAGCGGCTGCATTGCAGCGCCGGCCCGTGGTGACGCATGCCCAGTTTTATGCGGCGTGGAGGAATCTCAGGAGTGGGATGAAGGGGTGAGTAGTGGTGCAAAGAATGCACGCCTCAACCCGGCAATCGATAGGGTGTCGCCAGCCAGAGGATCAGCATGAATACAATGCCCCAGAACGACAGCTTGTCGTTCCAGGGGAAAACGCAGATAGCGGCCGCAAGGACGATGAGTGCTCCAGATTCCTGCATCTCCTCAATCACGAAAGGCTCGGTCCACCATGACAGGTCGCGGGGCATGCCGAACCTCAGCAATGCTGGCAGCATGAAGAGGCTGTAAGCTCTGAACATCACCACGGACACAATGACGGTCCAGAAAGCCACGCAGGCCATGCGTTTGAAAGAAGGCCGCTTGAGGAAGGAGGAGGAATTCACGTGCGAGTTTTGCCTCTTGAGATTCTGAGCGGAAACTGCCGCATAGAGAAGAGATATTCGATGCGAATGACAAGACGGCGCCATCCCCCTCAACAACGCACACGCTGAAGCCCCACGCCGAAGGTGTTCCACAAAGACAGCCTATCGGCAAGCCACACCGTCCCGCCTTCGCATCGGTTTGTACAACGTCTCCGCCATAAAGGCTTGCGGGCAGAACGTCAGCGTGAGCAGGTGTCTACCCGTGGCGCAGGTGGAGGAAGGCCCTCCGGGCGGCCCGCTCCTATCGATTCAAGAGGACTCAAGAGCTCGGAAGACCAGGTTTCAGCGGGACTGAATCCTTCCCGAAGGTAGGCATGGGCACCAGCGGCTTCCATCGCAGGGGCAGCTTCTCCTCCAGCCATCCGCAGACCATCAGGGCATAGTGCTTCGTATTCGACGCCCAGACGCATCCCACGCAGAGCTCATCGGAGGCGAGGTCCTTTGCCGCATCCCGCACCGGCACCTCAAAGCGCAGCACACCGTGCGATGGCGCCCGCATCGGGTACTGGCCTAGCACTCCCACACCCGTGAGGCGTAGGGGTTGCCCCTGGGGCGCAAGAATCACTCCCCGCGGTCCGTGCGCTCCAGCGGCGGCAGTTCTCTCCAGCATGGCAGCGTAGATGTGGAGCGGTACGGAGCTCGTATTCTCCAGCTCGATCTCCAGCACCTGAACGCCGCGCATGGAGTCAACCTGCGCCGTCACCTGACGGATGCGCCAGGGATTCCGCGGATGCCAGGTGAGGGCGAGATACACCACCGGGATGGCAAGCAGCACGAGGAAGATCGCGAGGATGATGCGTTTCGTGCGGGGGGACATCGACTGCTTATGATTGTTGATTTCTGATGTGAGATTGATCCCGTGTGGATGAAGGCCCCGGGGCCATTCATTCTCTGGAAGGCACGCTCATGGGCACACTGTCATAATACAAATGCTGCGTGGGAAAATAGCCGCGGAGCCACTGGGGGCTGTGGGCGTGCACCCAGCCCAGGACTTTCAGCCCACGCATCTTGGTCGAGGTGTAGCAGGCGTACTGCATCCAGTAGCGGCCATTCTCTTCCTTCAAGTCAGCCTCCCTGATGAAGTGCCAGGTGCGCACCTCTCCTCCCGCTGGGATGAAACGCGCCTGCGAATGCGTGCTATCAAAAGGGCCCCTGGGCTTATACCCGAGGGGTATGGAGTAGGTGTACGAAGTGCCCACGGTGTACTCCAAGAGGTGGATGGGAGCGGGGCTGACATTCTCCACATAGATCTCCAGATTCCGCCAGCCCACAGGTGCGGTGCTCCCCTCCACCAGCACGGCCCGGAACCGGAGCGGATTCTCCGGACTCCAGGTGACCGCCACGTACACCACGGGGATGGCGAGGAGGATGAGGAAGACGACGAAGACCAGAACTCTCAAACGGGGGCTCATCGCGATGTTGGATGGGTGAGTTCTTGCTGAGGCATTGCCGGCCTTCCTTGCAGGCGTGGTCACGGAGCACCCATCATGCTGCGGCACCACTCGCTGTACTTGCGCATGGGGTCCTCAAAACTTGTGCCGGTAATCATCCACTCCGCCGGCGCCACGTATACGACCAACCACTTCGGAGGGCCGTAAACCCCGGGAGGTCGTGGGGCGACATCCAGCGCATAGATGACCACAGGCGGCACGCTGAGGAGGTAGAGCACCGGCACGGCGACCAGCAGGCACAGCCCCCATGCGAGCCCGCGCGTGTAGGATGAGCCGTCGGCATCGGAGGAGGCGGGGTCCGGTTCGTCCATGGGATTCTCAACTCTGTACCCCACCCCATCATGCCAGACGCTCCCGGTGTCAAATCCTGAGCGGGCTGGGAGATGGTCGGTGTAGCACGCTATGATACTTCCTGATAGGCCACGTGAGGTGGAGCGTCAGGCACCGTGGGAGTCCACTCGCGGCACGGGTGGAGGAAGGCCCTCCGGGCCATCCTGCGCATTCATGAGGCCCGGGCAGGTCTGGCGGCCGGCGGAAGGATATCGGTGGCATCCAGATGCATGGGGAGATACGGGATGATGCGCCTCAACGCGACGGGACTGTGCCTATACAGCCAGTGGCAGGCGCAGGCGGTGTGGTAGCGGGTGCTGGAGTACCACATGTGATACATGCGGATGCGGCCCCTGGCTGCACGCGGGATGGTGCTGACTTCGAAGTTGCAATCGGCATAGCTCACGCCGTGCGCAGGTACGATGAGCCACGGAGTCTCCCGGAAATTTGCCGTCTGCACCGGGTTGAACGTAGCGGGCTCGAAGCGGACGGTCCTGGAGTACTTCTCAGCGTCGTCAGAGTCCCACATGGAGAGCACATAGATGGGTGTGGGGGTGACATTCTCCACGGCCACCACGACTCTGCCAAAGGTGCGCTCCGCACCGACGGCAAAATTTTGCGGACCATGCAGCTCCACCATCCGGAACCGCAGCGGCGCACGCGGATGCCACGTGAGCGCCACATACGCGCCGATGGCCATGGCAAGCGCAAGGCCGGTGGCGAGAATCATGCGACGGAGTCGACGGGACATGGGGACATGAAAGAGAAAAACCAACCGGGTGAAAAGCGAAAAGGCGTGCCGCCAGCCGAATCCCGTGGATTCGCGAACTCAATATATCCACGACTTTTCAAGGAGCGGAGCTACCGCGAAGTGCTCCCCGCTTCACCGGCTTGCAGATGCGTCATTTCGCTCTGTGACTTCGGAGTCGGGAGAAAGCGCTTGGTCAATTCCGGGAAGTGCTGGACCATCCAGAACCAGCGCAGCGAGTATACTTCGTAGGTCCGCGAATCGAAATGGTAGCGCACCACGAGACCGCCCTCTCGTGCGATATCCACGGCCTCAGTGGTCACCGCGCCGGACACGAGGACGTCCTTGTAGGCGGGGATGATGAGTTGTCGTGGCGGGAACGACCGATAACGTCCCAAGCGAAGGTCTTGTGCGAGAATGCTGCCTGCACCGAAGCCCATCCTGCCGAGGCTCATGCCGGGCGCTTCCAGCTCCGCAGAATGAAAAATGATGGAAGCGGGGCTGGAGTTCTTCACGCGGACCTCGATGGGACGATAACCGTCCAAAGGATAGTCCGCCGCGGCAGGATCCATGGACTCCAGATGGAACTCGAGCGGCGCACGAGGGCGGAAGGTCAGGGCGACGTAGCCGGCGGGAATGCCGACCAGCATCAAGAGGACAATCAGAGTGGCGATCTTGATGCGAAGGGACATGAGCTATTTGTGATCTATGATTGATGAATTGAGAATTCAACCAGGCAAATCCCTTATGGAGTGAGCGGAGCGTCAGGGCGGGTCGATGGCGAAATGGGGGTGACATCCACATTCGGTGGCACGTGCGGGAGGAGATGGTGTTTCTGCAGAGACTTGGGAGTGTGGCGGTGGATCCATGCGAGGATGCCGATGACGGTGCGCTTGGGCGCGGATGCCCAGACGTAGCTCGCTGATTCGTTCACTCTCTCTCCTTCCTTTGGCCAGAGTTCCGTGAAGACGACTGAGCTGTGGGCTGGAATCATGCCGGAGGAAAGGTGCGTGCGGAGGTCGCTATCCAACTGCGTGGCCGTCACATACGTGAGGTGCTCGTGGAGGTTGGCAGTCTCCTCGGAATGGGCTGTGCGAAGGGATATCAAATACACCGGGATGGGACTGGTGTTTTCCACGGTGAACTCGATGTAGGTGTAGCCGTCATTTCGCAATATCTCCGGGGTCTCCACCAGCCGCTCCATGCGGATACGCAGGGGATTGGCGGGTGACCATGTGAGGAACAGAGCCACCACAAGGATGGTGAACGGCACCAGGAAAAGCGCGGCGACGAGGAGCTTCGTACGGCGGGACATGGCTATCTATTCATGCATGGAACCTCAGGCATCCACAGAAACTTTGAATGCCCAGCTTGAGCGAAGTCTTGGGAAGCTTGTTTCTTTGTACGGAGCTCCTCGCGAAAAATGATCCAGGAGAGATTCCACCCAGAAACGTTCAGGGGTTACCCATTACCTTGTTCAAGATACCTTCCGCCAGACCTGTCTTGAGCACCGGGAGCTTTCCGGGCGTGCCTTTACTCATGCTATTCTTGATGCTCTTCAGATCCTCAACAAACGATGGAATGTGCACGCTGAGTCTGTTGTCATCTTTTACAGCGAACGCTCCATCATAGATGTCTGGCAGCGTCATCAACGTGATGTCACCACCATCGGCAATCGCTTCTGTGGGCTGGACGACAAGCAACCAGGATGTCCCCATGGCTGGATAAAGGTCTGAATCGCCGATATCCGGCTGCACTCTAGACCGGTGGGCTGGCGAAGCTGCGTAGAAGAAGACTTTGCTGAATCCAGTGACAGATTCCGTAACCTCGAAGAAATAGAAACCATACCCCTTGTTGAGCAGGCCTTCATATTTCCTCAGGTCAATGACATCCAACTTCAACTTCCTGGCGGCGTCGTCCATTGAAATAGTCCTGGCCAGAACGATATGCTGATCCTTGCTCGTCAACGCATGGCTGAACAGTTCGATTGCCCTGTCCATGTTCCCCTGGTCCGTTGGGCCACTTTTGCTAGGCTCCGCTCCCCATGCTGCGTGAAGCAAGCACATGAAGATGATTGAAGGAAAGATGCAGGGGTTCATCTGGCAAGTTCGGCTATTTGGCATGGTGGATATCTGCATTCAAGGTGAAGCCTGTGATTCCCGACTCTTCGGGGAGTGATCTACTGCCCGCTCACTTCGACGGGCACGAAATCTCCATCCACATGTGGGTACCAGCGCGAGGAGACTGTGTGCGGCCATTTGCCGGACACATAGTCCAAAAGGTCCAGGTAGTTTTCCTTGGACCTTGAAAGGAAGGTGTAGGTCATTTCAGACCGGGCAAGTCCGGTGACATACGTGGCCTCGAACATCTCAAGGACAAGGCGACGAGAGCCGTGTGGGGGAATGACCAAATCGTCCTCCGAGGCTGCAGACATGGTCTGCACGATGCTGAAGTGGACTCGACTGCCATCGGAATCCTCTGGACTGACCAGCTCCGCCCTCAGCAGATGGATGGTGGCGCCTGTGGTATTCTCCACGTCCACCTGGTAGCCCCCGACTTGGGCCGTACCGGCGCTGAATGATTTCTCCAGTTTCTCCGATGATGGCGGAATGATGCGGAAGCGCAGGGGCTTCTGTGGGGACCAGTTCACCATGAGATCCCCGACCGCGATGCTGAACGCCAGCAGCAGGATGGCGGTGATGAGGAGCTTCGGGCGGCGGAACATCGCTATCTATGATTTGAAATTTCAGATTTCAGATCGATTTCGGGTGGAGCGTCAGGGTGAGTGGGTGGCGACTCGTAGGGAGGATGGATGAAGGCCCTCGGGGCCATCCTGCCTGAGCGGTGCGGTGGGAGCAAGGCTTCTGGAGAAGCCTTCTACGTTTTCTGCTCCTGCAGGATGTGGCCGCGCGCGAGTTCGTAGGGCCACTTGCGCAGGCGGCCACGCCGGGCCCACACGAGCCAGGGGAGTGGATACGGGACGTATTGGAAAAACTCCGCGAGATCACCGGCGGCGAGCCAGACGAGCCAGGCATCGCACTCATGCGCATCCCACGTGTCCCAGGGCTCGTGGTATTCCCGTGCAGACGGCACCGCCTTCGCAAGGAGGATGCATGTGGGCGTGATGTACACGCGACCGGTATGGATGAAGGCGGCGAGGTCCTCCTCGAAGGTGCGTGTGGAATCGTCCCTGGTGTACAAGGCGAGAGCTTGCTGGAGGACGACGGTATTGGCGCTCATGCGTGGAGCAGGAATGCAAAGTGGCGGTGTGGGCGTGGGTGGGCCGGAGGAGATGGCTTATGATATCTGGATATGGAACGTGCATCCGCCTTCGTTATGGCCCGCCCTCAAGGGGGATGACCTCCTCCCACTCCTTGAGCTTGGGCACACGGTCGGTCAGCCATCTTGGCCCATAGTTCAGCAGCCATTGCTGGATGCTTGAGCGTGGGGAGGATTGCCACCGGTACAGGGTCCACACCTGCCCCTTTGGCACCTCGCTGATCAGTTCGGGAAGCAGGAGGGCATCTGCCACTACATGTCCGTTAGCAGGAATGACCAGGACACTGGCTCCACGATCGGACTGGGTCAGGCTTTGAGCCAAGACCATGCCCGGTGGCGCATCCCGAAAGACGATGGCTCCGCCCTGGCTCAGGAGCGTGGCTCCGTGAAACTCGATGCTGCCGGGGCTCGTGTTCCCAATGCGCACGCGGCGGGCCCGGTAGCTTCCGAGTTTGTTGTCATTTCCCACGGTTGGCTCGGTACTCTCGAGATGAAAGGTGAGAGGTGAAGCAGGATGCCACGTGATGGCGAGGTAACCGGCTGGGATACCACATAGCACAACGAATATGCTCAGGATGGTGAGCTTCGTGCGGCAGGACATGGGTGCTTATGACTTTTGACCTTGTTTTATGATTTGAGGTTCTGCATCTCAAATCTCCTCGGATGGAGCGTCAGGGTGCACGGGTGGCCACTCGTGATGTGGGTCTTCGAAGGCCCTCCGGGCTGGCCAGAGATGCTCAATGCTCATGGAGGCGCTGCCAGGAGAGCCTGTCCATATTGCCTGGCCGGGCGCTTGAGTTTTCCGCCAATGTCTGACGGCAGGACCTTCCACAGCCACAAGACAAGCGCATCTGCTTGGATCGCCATCCGACTGTTCCAGGTGTACTTGACAGAGAATTCGTGAAGCGGCTTGTCCATGGGCACCCCCTCTTCCACCAGGAATTTGCGGAGGATTTTGCGGTGCGCAGGTATGATCACCGGCGGAGGGGATTCGTAGGTGATGATCAACGTGTCCATGCCCCCCAATATCATGGGCTTGGCAGTAGCGGCCGCCTCCCCCAGATAGGCCCTGCGAATGCCCACGGTGACTGCGGAGGTATTCTCGACTTCCACCGCAAGCACACGGAGCTCCTCAGCATATGCGGGCATGTACTCCATGCGCTCCCCCACCACGTGAAAACGCAGCGGGTCCTCAAGCCGCCACGCGAGGACCACATAGGTCACCGGGATGGCGAGCAGCACCAGGAGGGACGCAGCGATGATGAGCTTCGTGCGGCGGGACATGGGGTTGATTCGCAAGCGATGAACTCAAGACGACGGAACTCAAAGACTGAGCTTCCTCCAACATACCACGCATCAATCCTGGAGCGGATCCAAATTGGCCTCGAAGCGATCCACATTCGGAAAGGGCACCTCCCCGGCGAAGCTCAGGACGTCGATGCTATTCAGTGTGTTGGAAAGCCAGAGGCACAGGGTGGTGACCTTGTGCTTGGCATCGGTGACACAGGTGTAGCGCACACGCATCTGCCCGGCATTGGCAATCGCCACCTCGTCCTCTGCCACGAAGGCGACGGTCTCGATGGCACTCTTCGCAGGTATTCTGATACCATCGGTGGTATCCGGCAGGTCTCCCGCTCGGATGCCGCCGAGGCTGCCTGTGGCCCACCCCTCGGGCTGGCTGATGTACATCAAGTCGGCGTAGTTGATGAAGATCGCTGTGGAAGAGGAATTCTCCACGCGGACTCCGAGGGGTACGAGGTCCTTGTTGACCTGCAACGTCCGTTGCACTGGGCCGCGCAAGGGCACCACTCGAAAGCTGAGGGCATGCGACGGAGTCCAGGTGGCGGCACCCCAGACGATGGGAATGCCCAGCAGCACCACGAAGATGCCGAGGATGATGAGCTTCGTACGGCGGGACATGGGGGGCGAAGATGGCTACTTTCCGGGAGCCTGCAGGGGTGTGACGTCCTCCTCTGCCGGGAAGCGAGGGACCAGGCCTTCCAAACTCGCCGGAAGGCGGGCACGAAGGTGCAAGGAGAGGACGGTCACCTTCCACTTCAACTTGGACGTCCATGTGTAGTGGACGAAGATGCCGTCCACAGGCGGAGTCTCCAACGTGACGGGATCGATCGGCGCGGTGACGTCGACGCTTCCGCGGGCAGGAATGGTGAGCGTGTATCCACCGGGAGCGAACCAGGGAGCAGGATAGATGGGCCCGGAGTGATCCCCTGCTATCTCACCTGTCCCATTTCCCAAGCTGGCAGATACCAGATGAATTGGCGTGGAGCCCGCGTTCCCAATCTTGATGTGAACCGTGCGTAGCGCCGCCGGATCGTCAGCTGCGGCTTCCTCCACCCGCTCCATACGGAACGTCAGAGGATTGGCCGGACGCCACATGAGCATGGCATACACCGCCGGAATCCCAAGCAGTAAGGGAAGGAGGACGAAGAGGATCAGCTTGGTGGGGCGGGACATCACTATTGATGATTTTTTGATTTATAATTTTAGATTGGGAGTTGGGGCATTTTAGGGAGGAGTCGAAGGCGACTGAACACTGGAGACATCGAGCGGCACCAGGGTGGTAGTTACGTCGATGAGCGGGAGATGTTCGGACCATGCCTCGGGCGCGTACCGCTCCAGGCCATTCTCCAAACAACTCTCCAGCTTGTCGAGGACGCTGGGTGTCCAATTGTATCGGACGTCAGGCTTCTCCTTGGCCATAGCAGGCACGTTGAGAGTATTTGGGTGATATGTGATGCGAAGGCTTTCGTGACCTGCGATGGTGATCTGGGGGTAGCGAATCAAGTCTTCCGGCTCCATCCCTGGCGCTTTCACATAGCTGAACCCTCCGTCATATCCGGCGACACCCGGGCCTTCGAACTCGATGTAGTACAGCACGATCGGGAAGGAACTGGTGTTCCGCAATTCTATCTCAATGGGGGTGCTGTCCGTGTCACCAAAGGTGGGAGAATTCACGAATGCAGGTGCGCTGAGCAAGCGGAACTGCAGGGGATCACGCACCCTCGCGGCGAGGAGCAGGTAGCCGACCACGATGGCGAGCGTGATGCCAAGAATTGCGAGCGTGGCCAGTTTGATGCGGTGGGGCATGAGGGGGCAAATTTGTTTTTGTAATCTACCCCGATGGAGATGTCGATTCTTGGGAAGAAACCAGGGACCAGGGAATTTCGGTGGGGGCGTGGAACGTTCCGCACCCCGCTTGCGACGGTGCTGGCATCGCCTTCGGGATGCGAGTGATAGCCTTTCTCTTTCTTTTCCGGTGGTATCGCTACGCTCAACCACCGGCTACAAGCTGCCATGCCTCCGACATGAAAGCCACCCGCTTTGTTCCAGGTCACGGCTGTCATTCAACTTAACATGCGCAAAGATTCCAAATCTGCAGTGCGCAAGGGTGGAACGTCAGGGTGAGTGGGTGGCTACTCGGGCCACGAGTGGACGAGGGCCCTTGGGGCTATCCGTGACCTGACGTGGGAGGACATGATGCGTGAAGGTCAAGGGCTGGCATGTGGAGTTGCAGAATCGGGAACGCTGGGCTCAAGTTCACTTTCCAACGGGGCCACGTCGGTAATGGGCCGTAGGGAGTTGATGGAGTTCTGAACCAGCGGTGGGCTGTGCTTGTGGAGCCACGTGAGGAATCCGCTCCATGTTCTCCTGGGTTGGGATTCCCAATAGTGATGACCAAGAAGGTCTCCGCGCTGTGCAGCGCGAATGTGCTCCGGGAGAAGCTCTCCCTCGAGCTGAACCCTGCGATGGGGTCCGATGATCATGGCGCCTGGAACGGTCGGGACGGAACCTCCGCTCTGGTACTCTTCGATGACGATGCCGGTCGGATTGGCCCAACTCGGCTCCTTACCCGGCACTTCGATGAGGATGGCCACCAGATAGATCACCGCGGGGCTGGTATTTTCCACGCTGATGCGGATATCGCGATAGCCCAGAGGGTCGTGTTCGCTCATGGGCGCGATGTGCTCGAGACGGAGGATCAGAGGTTTGTACGGTTGCCAGGTGTACGTGAGATACACCGCTGGGACGGCGAGCAGCACGAGGAAGATCGCGGCGATGATGAACTTGGTGCGGCGGGACATGGAGACTTGTGAGGTTAGACGGCCATCAAATGGGATGGAAGACTGGAGAGGCGAAGCTGCTGCGAAGGTCGGGGTGCGAGCTGCATGACGATAAGGATGCTTCGGGGCAATCAGTTACTTGAATGCCGCATCCACCTCTACTGGAGCGGAGCCGGAGGGGAACTCAAACGTGGGAAACTTGCTCCACCAGGGCGCGGGACACAGATCATGCAGCCAGTTGAATACCGAGCTGACTTGCTTCTGCGTCTGCGACAGTGCGTAGTAATTGGCGCTCAACCTGCCCTGCTTCGCCTCTTTCACAAGGTTTGCCTGCAGAGAAGCAGTGGCAAGGATGGCACGCCCTGGTGGGAGAATGAACGCACCAGCTTCGGCATGAGTGCCGGCTTCCTTCTGATGCCGTGGGTCGATCGTTCCTGGCGGAATCATGGTCAATTCAGGAGTGTCTCCAGTAAACTCCAAGCGGACAAAATACACATGAATGGGCATGGAGTTTGTATTCTCGACGCGCATCCGGACCATGCGGAAGCCGAACTCATCCTGATGCTCCTCGGGATAGAGATGCATCAACCGGAAGTGCACCGGTCGGGAGATGCGCCATGTAAGGGCGACATAGATCGCAGGAATCGCCAGCAGCACGAGGAAGAGCCCGAGGATGATGAGCTTCGTGCGGCGGGACATGGGACGCTGTCTATGATTTGAGATTACAATTCTGAAGGAGGGTGGATATCAAGACGCGATTCGGGAATGCGCTGTCACTTTGCATGTTTCATTTCTCACTTTTCATTTTGCATTGGGAGCGGCACTTCACCACTGAAAGGCTTCTGGAAGAGCCTTCTACGTTACGTGTCACGCGGGTGTCTGATTTGCCTGCTGTCGGGTCGGAAGACCCAACGCCCACTGTCAGGCCAGAAGGCCTAACCTCCGTCATTCAAGTGCCGCGGACGCCCATGAGGACTTTGGGTTTGGGCTCGTGGCCGGTGTGGGTGGTGACGAGGCCGGCGGCATGGGCCTCGGCAAAGGTGCGGAACGCATCGGCGCTGTGCGAGCAGGCGTCGTGGAGGGGCATGGGACGCAGGGCTCCGCCGGGGGTGGGCGGCTGCTTGCGATAGGCTTCCAGGCACTGGAGGCCGGAGGGGAGGTCGCGGCCCTCGAGGCTCTTGCGCGGTCGGTCGGTGCGGGTGTGGAACCAACACTTGGGCAGGATATCCCGCACGTCATTGATGCCGGTCCAGATATCGGGCGTGCGCGGGACGATGCGAATGCTGTGGCGCGAGATACCGGCGGCTGAGAGTTGATCCACATAAGTGCGGCCGGAGCCTTTATCCCGGATATTCGCATCATGCGGGAGGAAATGCATGGCGATGCGGCGGGCGAACATGGACTCCCAGGAGCGGATGACATCAGCGACATGGGCTGCGCCCTGGCCTTCGCCTTCGTGCCAGGCGAGGATGAGGAGGTCGCGACCGGAGGGCTGGATGAGCCAGCCGGAGGTGTAGTCACTGATGCCGAGGTCCCAGGCAGTGAACATGGGCATGCTGCGCTCGTGGCTGAAGTCCTTCACACGGCCCTGGGTGCGGAGGGTGGTGATCTCCGGATAGATGGGGTCGCGCGTGGTGGCCTTCACGC
Organism: Roseimicrobium gellanilyticum; assembly: GCF_003315205.1. Lineage (NCBI taxonomy): Bacteria > Pseudomonadati > Verrucomicrobiota > Verrucomicrobiia > Verrucomicrobiales > Verrucomicrobiaceae > Roseimicrobium > Roseimicrobium gellanilyticum. Next base: position 113,404 of record NZ_QNRR01000015.1, read on the forward strand.
ACTCATCCGCGGTGGAGGGGAACTGGGTGTACATGCTCTCGCGCTGCTCGGCGGCCTTCCGCTCGTACCATGCCTGCCGTTCCAATTGGATGGTGATGCCGTGCTTTGATTTCAGCTCGCGGAAGTAGCGCTCGGTCTCGGGCTTGCGCGGGGCGTGGTGTGGGAGGGTGTAGGAGGGATGGTGATACCAGGGGAAGAAGTGGAGCTTCCAATCGAGTGGCGAGAGCTGGCGGCCGGTGGCATCGCAGGCGAGGCGGAAGATTTCATAACATTCGCCCAGGGGTCCGCCTTCCATGGTGGTCTCGATGTCGATGATGCCGGTGGCAGGGACGGCATTGAAGGAACCCTGACGGACGCGGGCGGCGGCTTCGGGTCGCTGGGCGGCGAGGGGTCCGTATTCAGATATGTGAAGGCGACGCGGGGTGCCACCCATGAAGGACATGTTTGCCTCTTGATGACTGCCGTTGCTCCAGGCGAGGCAGGAGTCGTTGGACTTTACGAGTTTGAGTTTGGCGTGGAGGCCGCGCCAGATTTGGGCGATGGCGGGATTGGGATGCTCGGGACCACGCTCCCAGGCGAGGCGGGCGATGGCGAGTTTCTTGGTGGCATCATCCTTGCGGAAGTCGACGTGGGCGCAGTGGGTGTCCTTATTCCAGAGGCACTCGTCGAGGTAGTCGATGACGATGAAGGTGGACATGCCGAGCTTGCGCGCCTTGGGCACGAAGTTTCGCGTGTGACGCGCCTGCATGAAGGTCTCCTGCTCAGCGCGGAGGACAAGGGGGATGAGGCCAGTGTCGTTACTATCCTCCGGGAGGATGAGGTAAAGGTGGCGGAGGCGCCAGGCCTTATCCGAGAGGACTGAGGTGAGTTTGTCGGCAAGCATCGCTATTTATGATTTGTGATTGATGATTTTTGATTGGGGGCGTTGCCGGGTGTCTTTGGTGGATGGGAGTGGTGCGTCGGTTTATTTGGTCGCAAAGCAGCGGAGTCGCTAAGGGGGATTGGGGCGGGATTGGGCTGCGGGTGTTCAACGCAGAGACACAGAGACGCAGAGGAACTTCGGAGACTGAGAAGGGAGTGCGGGTTGCGGAGTGTGACCGATGACCGATGACCGATGACCGATGACTACTCACTTCAGCAGTCGTGAGAGGGCTTCTTCGACGGCGGGTGAGGTGAGGCTTACGTTGCCTTCGACTTTGGAGGGGGCCTGCCAGCCGCAGAGGGTGGCGAGGAGTTTGGCGGCATCGAGCTTGCTGGGGAGTTTGGTTTTGCTACGGAGGAGGATGGGAGGTGGTGGTGTAGCATCGGACTGGGTGGACTCTGAGGGTGCGGCGAGTTTTGTGGAGGGTTTGGCTCGCGAGGAGGTGGTCCTCTTCCCAGCGCTGGAATAGTCCGAGGACGCCATCTGTGTTTTCTGCCCCTGGACGGCATTGGGGCGGCGTCCGCTGGTTGTGAGCTCGTCGCGGGTCCACTCCTGGCACTGGCGGTGATGCTGGTCTACGGTGCTGACGGGGGTCTGGATGGTCTCCACGAGGAAGGCGATGAGGTCGGCCTTGCTGAAATGCGCCTGATGCGTGGCGATGTGACTGGCCTCTCGGCGGAGGGTGGTGATGCGGGCGGTGATGGCCGGAGACCCCAGGAGCTGTGCAGCTTTCTTCTTCGCGGTGGCACCCGTTCTGCAACGGTAGAGGCGAAGGCAGGTTCCGACCGGATCTTCTCCAATGGAGACGGCCTGGGCGAAGGCTTCGAGTTTCTGATTGGCGAGTGGCGGGTCTACGTTCGAAAGCGTGTCCAAAACCGGCTCAACGGTTGCGTTGTCATTGCAATGCATGGTACCAGAAAGTACATTCTGAGCATGTGAGTGTCAACGAGGGCAGTCGGCAGGGGTGGCAAGTGAGATCGTGTGACGCCACGCTCCCCGCTTGCCACGACGCTGGCATCGCCTTCGGGATGCGAATGATACTCTTTCTTTTCCGGTGGTATCGCTACGCTCAACCACCGGCTACAAGCTGCCATGCCTCCGGCATGCAAGCTGAGGCCCCGGCTTGTTCCGGGCCACGGCAATGGTTTGATTCGAAATGCTCTGGTCCCCTGCCCTACCGACTTACCCAAGCGCTATTGTCCAAGCCATTCGGTGGCGGCGATTTTCCAGGCTTCGTCGATGAGGTCTTCGTCTTCATCGATGCGGTCGATGACGCGCTCCAAATCCTTCTCGACGGCTTCGTAGAGGATTTCGTTCTCGTCTTCATCAACGATCTTGCCGTCGTGCCATTCACGGAGGCTGGCTTTGAGATCCTTGATGAGGACGGAGCTTAGTTCCATCTCGGTGAGCCACTCGGGGGTATGGAGCTTGTCCTTGTCGGTTGCACGGAAGGGTTCAACGAGTTTTCTGAAGTGAACTTCGATGGAAACCTTTTGGGGTTCGGTGGCCTTGAGGCTGGGGTTTTCGATATAGGGGCGCTCGAAGGGGACGCGGATGGACTGGGTGAGTCGCGCCTGAAACTCGGCTCCGAGGGTACGCTGGTAGATTTCCGTATTGGCGGCGCGTGGGGCGGCAGCATGCTCGGACTCGAGGCCGGCGACCTTGAGCTCGTGATAGAGGTAAAGGGAGTAGACGGCTTTGCGATCTTTCTCGCTGAGCTTGGCGTCGTGGAGGAAATCGACGAGGGCGAGGATCCAGACGCGACCCTGAAGGGCGGCGAAGGTGATCTCTTCTGATGTTTTTGGCCGGGCGATGGCGCTGGTGGGGGCGCTGAGGATGAGGCCGGTGATGAGCAGGAGGCCGAGAAGTGAGAGTCGGGAGCTGGGGCTGGATCTGGATTGGCGGAAGGGAGCTGAGGTGTTCATGCGGTGGAGGGAGGAATGCAAAGTGGTGGGGGAGATGGCGTGCGGAGAGGAGGGAATGGAGTACGAGAAGGACTTTTGAGGTAGATGAGGGAGGCGCGACTCTGTAGGGTGGGTGCGTGGGGCTGTCTCGCTTGGACGGGGGCAGTGGGAGGTTCGTTCACGTCACTTATGAGAAATACCCCGGAAGAAGATGCAGACTCGCGGGCGGAGCGTGGCCGGGTGGGCAAAGCGATGGTGTGGATGCTTGCGACGGGGGTGATGCTGGTGGTGCTGTATGTGCTGAGCGCTCCGATGGTAGAGCATCGAGCGATGAGTGCTGCACCTGGAGGCACGTTCTTCAGCAAGAGGCCGGAATGGCTGCACCGCTATCTGCAGCTTTGGGATTGGCTGGTGCGCATCCGGGTGCTGGAGGGGCCGATGACGCAGTACCAGATATGGTACTATGAGCGGGTGTATGACGTGCAGGTGGAAGAGGTGCGATGAGCGGGCGAGTCCGGCACTCTCCTCGCTGTGGCGAACGGGACATGCTGCCACTCCACGGGCTATCACTTTCTCCTGGACCCCTTCAGGGTCCGAGCTTTTTTCTACGTTTACCCAGGGTGTCGGTCGCCAAGGCTCCCTAACCCTGGGCTGGGCTCCTGTGCCCCTTCAGGGCACGAATGCGGCAGTCGTTTCAAAGGAGTTGATGCGGCAGTCGTTTCAAAGGAGTTGTGGAGTTCGATTGTGGATATGTGAAGGAGTGAGCATGCAATGGTGCGGTGCGAACTCTGTGGGAGGATGCCGGGTGCGAGACTTGAAGCCGCATGCCCCGGGTCCGGAGTTCCCCAGCCAAAGCGGTGCTTCGCACGCGCACTCCAAAGCGCTCCGCGCAACGTGGTGCTGTTTGGCGAATGATGGGGCCAATCGGGTCGGTCATCTCACGGGACTTGCCAGTTCGGGCTTAGCCTGACCTGTGACTCCGCATTTTTTCAACACTTCACGGCATTGGATAAACAAGGATGCAGATAGATGGGGAGGGAGTTTGCTCTTTGGTGATTCTGGACTGTCGCAGCTGCATGAAGACGAAACCGGAAGCGTGGATGAGGGACCCGTATGCGCCATCGCGCTTCAAGAGGTGGGTATGGCTGGGTGTGGTGGTGGTGATGGTGTATCTCCTGAGTGTGCCGCCGATATCCATCTGTGTGACGACGGGATGGCCTCTCTCGATCGCGTACGCGAAGCGTGGGGCGAAGCCGGAGGGCTGGGTGAAGACCTATCGGGTGCCGTATGAGTGGCTGGCGGGGAAGGCTTTTGCGAAGGGGGTGCTAAGAGGATATGAACGCTGGTGGCTGGATGTGATGATTCCGGTGAGGGAGGGAGGAAGGCGGCTGGGCGACGGAGGGTGGAATGCAAAATGAAAAGTGAACAATGAGAGACCGACCTGATTTCACTCTGTCATCTGCCTAACCCAGCCAGAATTCGATACTTCAAGAACGTTGAAGGTGTCCAGACCTCTGTACTGCAAGGGATGGCCTGGATGCGGCGGGATGAGGGCATGATGGTGGGGGGGGGAGAGAAGATTTTGTTGGACAGGGGAATTGGGGAGCTTAGAATGGGCAGGTACCAGAAAACATGTTTTGACGTGTGACTATGAGTGTTGATGGGTTTATCACGATGCCTTCTTTCAGGCCGGATGGGAGCCTGGACAGGCTGAACCACGGTGGCGGGTCGAAGCTGCCGAAGACGATCCCGGGAGAGCCAACGAAGGTGCAGAAGTATCCGGACTTCTTCCGTGCGGTGCTCTTGATGGCGCACCAGAAGGCTGCGGGGGTGAAGAAGGTGGACCCGGAGTTGGGATATACCATTCCGTATGGCCAGGGGAACTTGCAGGGCTCGAAGGGTGCAGGGCAGTCACCTGCGCAGCAGGCAGGCACCACGGCGGGAACAGGGATGTCCGGGCAGCGGACTGCGCCTGCGGCCACCTCTGCGGAAGGAGGTGCGATGGCGCCCAGGAAGAAGAGAACCCTGCTCTCGGGTGGTGGGGCTCTTTCGCAGCCGTACGGGTCCGATACGATTCTGGGTGGATGACCAAGGGTGATGGACAGGTATCGAAAAGAAAGGTGAGGCAGCAGGCTTATGAGAATGATCGATGGATATGATTATACAAACTATGCGAAGACGCAGCCGAATGGGAAGCTGACGCGGTATCACTTTGGCGGGGGCAGGAGCCAGGCACCGCCCCCACCGAAGCAGGAGCCAATCAAGATTCCGCCGATGCCGAAGATTCATCTTCCGCCTCCTCCGGCCCCGGCACCGTCTCCTCCCCCACCCCCGACGGCGACGAGTGCGGAGGTGGCGCAGGCGGATGAGCAGGCGCGCAAGGATATGAACCGGCGCAAGGGTCTGCGCAAGACGGTGCTGGCGGGTGAGACGGGTGGGTATGGATATGGGTCAGGATATGGATATGGCGGCAGTGCGTCCGGAAGTGTGCTGGGTGGTGGGACGCTGCTGGGTGGAAATCAAGGGGGTGGCGTCGTTTAGGGAACCACTCATGGACACTAACGGGACGCTTATATGAGTGGTGGTGGGGTTGGCTCTGGAGTGGATGGGTGTGGTGGGGTGCAGTGAGTTCAACACAGAGACACGGAGACGCAGAGGAACTTCGGAGACTGAGGACTCGTGGGCGTTTCTTGGTGAGTGGGGTGTGGCAGCGTTGGGAACCGTCGATGTGAGGGTGGGTGAATCGAGAGGGCGTATGAGAGATTTTTCCGAGGGTATCAGGACAGAAGCGCTCCGTTCAAAGCGGTGTCGCGGCCTCAAGGGAGGCCTGTGCCACCGCACTCCAAGACGCATAGCGACCTGGTTCCTTGAGTGGCTGTGTTTCATGTCAGCCCCCTGCTTAAGCTCTTCCCTACTTTATGTTAGAATCAGAGGTGCAACGAGGGCTCGGGAGGATGTTCAGCGATGGGTGCTGAAGGGAGGCTGTTGGTGGACGGTGATGATTGAAACTTTTATCTGTTTTATCTGATGAGAAGCGAGAAGGAGATTGTGGAAGAGTGTGTGGCGACGTATGAGGCGCGGAAGAGTGCCCGGGCGCCATGGGATGCACAGTGGCAGGTCATTGCGGACTATTTCTGTCCGAGGAAGGCGAGCATCACGAACAGCAGTCACCTGCCGGATGGGCAGAAGGAGGCGCAGATCTATGATGGGAGCGGGTACTATGCGCTGGATGTGGCGGTGAGGGGTCAGACGTCCGACATCATCCCGCATGACCAGGTGTGGTTCTCCTTTGACCCGCCGCCGGGGATGGCGGGTGAGTTCCGGGTGCAGCAGTGGTGTCAGCAGGCAACGAGGCTGGTGAGACTCTACCTGAGCGCCTCGAAATTTTATCCACAGTCCTATGAGTTTGTGAGTGACCGGACGTGCTTTGGCACGGCGTGCCTGTACTCTGAGGAGAGTGATCTGGATCCGAATGTGCCGGTGGTGTTCCGGCATCATCGCATCGGCTCATACACGATGGCGGAGAATGCGGATGGGGTGGTGGATTCGCTGGATTTTGAGAGGCGCTTCACGGCGCGGCAGCTGGTGGAGAAGTTTGGCCGGGAGGTGGCGAGTGCGAAGGTGCGGGAGTGCTTTGATGCGGGGCGCGGGAAGCAGGATACGCAATTCACGGTGCTGCACTGTGTGTATCCACGCGCGGAGGCGGAGCGCATCCTGGGCAAGATGGATGGTCGGAACAAGCCGTATGCCTCGGTGTGGCTGGAACGGGATGCGAAGCAACCCTTGCGTGTCTCTGGCTATGATGAGATGCCTTTCAGTGTGTCGCGATGGAGCACGTGGGAGGGGAATGAGGAGACGGCGCCGTATGGATATTCGCCGGCCTTTATGGCGCTGCCGGATATGCGTCAGCTGAATCTGCTGCAGAAGTGCCTGGATGTGCTGGCGGAGAAGAAGGCTAATCCCCCCTTGCTGATTCCGACGGGGTTCAAGGGAGATATTGACTATCGCGCGGGTGGGATCACGTGGTTCGACCCGGCGACGGGGGATGCGGCGAGGCCGCAGGCGTGGGGGATGGAGGGTGACTATGGCCTGGGGGTGCAGCGCGCGGACCAGAAGCGGAGCCAGATTGAGGCCTTCTTCCAAGTGAACATGTGGCTGGCGATCTCGCGCATGGAGAGGGCGAACATCACGGCGGAGGAGGTGCGGGCGCGTGTGGGTGAGCAGGCGAGGCAGTTCTCCGCGACGTATACGCTGCTGGTGACGGAGTGGCTGACGGCGCAGTTGATGCGCTTCTTCCGCATTCTGCTGCGGCGCGGGATTCTGCCGCCGCCGCCGCAGGAGATGGTGAGTGATGATGGGCGGGGGAATCTTTTCATCCCGGAGCCGCAGGTGCTCTTCTCTTCAAGAATCGCGCTGGCGCTGAAGGAGGCGGATAATACGGCGGTGGGGAGTGTGCTGAATCTGGCGGGGGCGATTGCGCAGATGGCGCCGGATGTGATGGATAACTTCAACCTGGATGAGATGATTCGCGGGAGTGCGCGGAATCGTGGATTGCCGCCGGAGTATCATCGGGACCCGGATGAGGTGGCGGCGATGCGTGCGGCGCGGGCGCAGGCGCAACAGCAGATGCAGCAGGCGGAGATGATGGAGCAGATGAGCCGGGCGGCGGCGAATGCGGGGAAGATTCCGAAGGATTCGCCGATGATGGGGCTGATGTGAATTTGAGATTTGAGATTTGAGATTTGAGATCTCAGATTTCGGAGGGCGGTGGGGTTGGTTCTGGAGTGGGTGGGTGTGGTTGGGTGCAGTGGGTTCAACGCGGAGACACAGAGACGCAGAGGAACTTCGGAGACTGAACCGGAGGCTGAGGTTGATAGTTGATAGCCTGAGAGGGCTTGATGAGGGAGACTCTATCTTTTGATGTTTTATGATGGATAATGGTATACCGGTTTTGGGGCAGGCGGAGTTGGCGGCAGAGGGGTTGAGAAGGAGGCAGGAGGAGGAAAGGGAGTTGGGGAAGATGTATGCGAGGGTGTTTGGGACGAAGGAGGGGCAGGCGGTGCTGAGGGACCTTTGTGAACATTTTCCTCATACCCGGCCGAGGTTTGATGCGGTGGCGACGAAGGGGAATGCGGTGGCGGCGCTGATTGGGGGGATTCACTTCGATGGGTCGGCAGCGGTGGTGAGGTATGTGATGGAGAGGATGGAGTCGGCGAAGGGGAAGATGGAGGAGGCGCCGGTGGTGGTGGGGGCATAAGCGGTGCGGCGGTGATCGAAGGGGAATGCAAAATGAGAAGTGAAAAATGAAAAACGCAAAGTGGGCCGGGGTTGATGCGGTGAGCGGTGAGACGGTGGTAGAGGCGACGACTAGCGGAGAGGATGTAATTTTTTTGATATGACGAAGGCTAAGATAATCACCAAGGGGAAGAAGAGGAAGGGTGTGGGCGGCGTGGCGAAGAGACCGGTAGATGGGCGTGCGGTGCAGGTGAGTCCAGAAGCTGTGGATGAGGTGGGTGTACTCCCCTGCCCTGTGCCGACGGACCCGGCGATGGGGGACAAGACGCCGGAGGTGATGGCATGGTATCGAGAGCATCGGCCGGAGGAGTTTAGGAGGAGATATGGGAATCGGGTTTGTCCGGAGGTGGATGATGTGGTGCGGTGTGGTGTGATGGGTGATGATGATGCGATGGGGCCGGTGTCGGATTTTGAGGATGATGAGGTGGTGGTGGTGAAGCCGAGGGTGATTATGGGGTGAAGGAGGGAGGGATAGAGGGGCAGCGGGTGCTGAGGTGCTGAGGTGCTGAGGTGCTGAGGTGCTGAGGTGCTGAGGTGCTGAGGTGCTGAGGTGCTGAGGTGCTGAGGTGCTGAGGTGCTGAGGGGTTGTGGGGTTGTGGGCGGAGAGGATGGGTGTGGTTGTGTGCATTGGATTCAACGCAGAGACACAGAGACGCAGAGGAACTTCGGAGACTGAGGATGAGGCGTTGGGAAGGTAGAGAGTATTGGGGTGCTTGGCGCTTTCCGCATGCCGGTTCCACGCCGCCTCCGCCCATCTGATTTGGAAGCCGGCGCAGCGGCTCCCCACCGGTTCATTGGTGTGCCGAGCGGTAGACCAGAGGGACGCCAGGCTGCCGCCGTATTGCGCGAGTTGATTCGCCAGGTCCATGGCTCCCTCCGCGCGTTCATCCATGAGCGGCAGGTGCTCGTCCTCCCAGGGGGTGCGAGCCTGATTTGCAGGATGTGACATGGTGTGAACAGCTCTCGGGGTGAGTGGTGAGAGGGTTTCAGAGGAGTGGGGTGATGGTGCGCGGTGGGGAACGGGGCGTCCCCCGTCCTTTGGCCTGTGGCGGTGCCTTGGGATGGGGATGTGTGGTGGGAGATGGTGAGTCTTGAGGCTGGCGGGAGGAATTCAGTTCAAGGTGGGCTTTGCGAATGCGAGGGACATTCTATTTTTTGATCACAAACCAAATAACCAACGAGTGATATTGATATGAGTGAAGATGCGACTGGCAGTGGGCAACAACAGCAGGATGGTTCGTTTGTGAACCATGGAAGTGGTGCGGGATGGAATGGTGGTGGTGGTGGCACTGCTGGAGTTTCGGGAGAGTGGGTGGTGGATGGGAAGTTTGCGCAGGGGCTTTCTGCCAAGTTGTCTGATGATTTGAAGCCTTATGCGGGATCCATCCGGAAGTTTGAGGGGACGCCGATTCAGGATGTGCTGCGATCGTATGGTGAGCTGGAGAAGAAGCTGGGGCAGCGGATGCAACCGCCGGGGCCGGAGGCGAGGCCGGAGGAGGTGGCGGCGTGGAGGAAGAATCTTGGGGTGCCGGAGAAGCCGGATGGCTATGGGATTGCGAGGCCGGAGGATGTGCCGGTGGAGCTCTGGAATGAGGAGATGGTGCGGGGCTTTACGGCGGTGGCGCACAAACATCACATCCCGGCAGCGGCGGCGCAGGAGCTGGTGCAGTGGTGGAACGGGCAGCAGATGTCAGCGGTGTCGCGCTATCACACCGAGGCTGTGAATCATCGTGAGGCGCTGGTGCAGGGGCTGCAGAGTGAGTGGGGAGAACGGTATGAGACGAATCTGCAGGGAGCGCAGCGGGTGGCGGCGATGGCGAGACTGGATGTGAATGACCCGGCGATTGGCGATAATCCGACGGTGATCCGTGCGCTGCATGCGATGGCGTCGCTGGTAAGCGAGGATCGCCAGGAGACGGGCGGGAGTGGTGCGCTGAGGCTCACGCGGCAGCAGCAGGCGGATGATATCCAGACGAACAAGTCCAATCCGCTGTATGGGGACTATCACGGGGCGAATGGATCGGAGAGGCAGGCGATGGTGGCGGAGCAGATAAGGAGGCTGCGGATGGGGTAGTTTCGGTGCGACGGTGCGACGGTGCGACGGTGAGCGTTGAGCGGCTTATGAAAGGGGACCGCTAATGGACGCCAACGGGCGCTGGGGGGAAGGGTCAGGGGTGGTTTGAGATGTTGGGAGGTGGCTTGAGGTCAACCACTCATGGAAGCTGATGGATATCCATGCCGTGAGTGCCGGATGTGGCGCAGGAAACCGTTGGAAGAGGTTGCTCCCCGGGGATGGGGGAACGGCTTGCCGTGCATCAGTTTCACACCACCTTCGCCTGCCTGCTCAGGAAACCGGCGCAGCGGTTCTCCACCGGTTCATTGGTGAGCGACATGATAGACTGTTGGAAGGCGACGAGGAACGGCAGAGGGCCAAGATCATCGGATGCACCAGTCTGAGGCCGGGATGTTGCCAGGGGATTGGTGTTGCCACTACCTGACAGGCAGGACGTGAATGGCGTGGGCGGCGCGGAAGAGAGCTGGTCTGTTGAAGTCGAAGATACCGGGGCTGACTTCGTCAAGGTAGTCCGTGGCGGCGGCGAAGATGAGGCGGAAAGAGACCTGGGGGAAGGTGGTATCCGGAAGCTCTGCGAGCGCGAGGTCCTCGGGGACGCCCTCAAGTACGATGGTCAAGAGAGCGACGGCGCGACGCATGAAGCTGATGAACACGTGCGGTCTTCCTGCATAGAGGCGCTCAGCGGCCTCGCCAAAGAGGGCGAGCTCTGTATCCGGCAGGGTGAAGGTCTCTCCTTCGAAGGTGTAGGTGTTGTCATACAGTCTGCCGAATCTAAGGACACGCGACCTCACGGCCTCGGGGTCGGGATGATCTGCGGCATAGCTGGCGTGCCGAAAGGTCTCCAGGAATTCCTTGGGGTTGAGAGGTAGGGTGACGCGGGTGGGCGACATGGGTGGCGCTGCAGGGGATGTGGCCTCGGCTGTGAAAGGGTATGCCGGGGGCGCTGGGATGGCAAGGTGGGTGTGAGTGAGGAATCAACCACTTCATCTGTGGCACGCATTTTGTGGAACACATACCTTCGGAAACGAGGGAGGGCGTGGACGCCCTGTACCACTTGGCTCGACGCTGGCATCGCCGTCGGGATGCGATGACTGTTCTCCCTTATCCGGTGGTATCAGTACGCTCAACCACCGGCTACAGGCTGTCATACCTCCGGCATGTGAGCTGCCCTGTCTGCGACAGGCGGCGGGCAGGATTTGAGTTCGGATGCTTGAAGGCGAGTGTGGTGTCACGCACGTTTCTTCAAGGCTCCGCACCCAGCATGCTGACTGCCGGCACTAAGGCTAGTGCCGTTCCCCGCGGGGGCATCTTTGTGGTGGAGCGACAGCGATGGGTATGTTTTCATGATTTTTGAGTTGCACGGGACCAGAAAACACGTTATGAGTGTGGGGTGCTGCTATTGAGCCGGGGCCATGAAGCTCTGACAACTTGGTGGCGGTGACTTTTTCTGCCTCATCCAGCAGCCAGCGGGTGCTGACAACTGCGAGTGACGGCTCCCTGAATCTATACAGGAACTGGAATGTCTGTGTCCCCTTCCCTCCCCTGCCCCAGTGTGGCCGATGTGATGGCCTGATTGACGGTGGCGGGTGCGTGAGCAGCGGAACCAGAAAACTCGCAAGATAACGATATGTCATTGGATATTACGCAATTTTACCCGACGGAGTTCGAAAGGAACTGGACTCATGTGGCTCAACAGATGGACTGCCGGCTGCGCCAGGCGGTGATGCCGGGTGGGAATCTGACGGGCAAGAGGAAGTCATTCAATCTGCTGAATGACTATGAGATGGACGAGGTGACGACCCGCAAGGGTGACACGCCGGATGGCGATACCTCGGGTGAGAAGTACTGGCTGTATGCGCGGAAGTTTGAGAAGGTGATCACGTTCGATGAGGATGATGAGCGCCAGCTGGGGCAGATTGTGCTGCCAGACTCGGACGAGGTGCGCAATATGGCGATGGCGTACAATCGCAAGGTGGATGATATGATCATCGCGGCCTTCGATGCGACGCGGTACATTGGTGAGGATGGGACGACGACGGACCCCTTCCCTGCTGGTCAATCCATCGCGGTGGACTATGTGCCGAGCGGTGCGCCGGCGAACAGCGGGCTGACGTTTGCGAAGATTCGCGAGGCGGCGCGCATCCTGAATGTGAATGAGGTGCCGGAGAGTGAGCGCTTCTTTGCGTACGGGGCGAAGCAACTGGATGACCTGCTGGCCATCACGGAGGCGACGAGCCGGGACTTCAGTGACCTGATGGCGCTGAAGGACGGGAAGATCAGCTACTGGATGGGCTTTACGTGGATTCCGACGCAGCGCCTGAGCCGCAATGTGAGCACGGATGTGCGTTCCTGCTTTGCGTGGCACAAGTCGGCGGTGAAGCTGGGTGAGGGTTCACGCAACAGCTACATTGATGTGCGACCGGACAAGCGGCATGCGAAGCAGATTCGCTCGGTGGGTCGCCTGGGTGCGGTGCGCTCGGAGAATGAGAAGGTGGTGCGGGTGTACTGCGATGAGTCGCCGTAAGGAGAGGGACAAGGAATAAGGGACACGGGACAAGGGTACGAACTTTTATCTGAAGAACGAATATGGCGAATAAGTATACGGATTTGGCGGCGGGGCAGTTGGCAGCGGAGAGTGATTTCTCGGAGGCACCGAGTCTCCGGGCGTTTGGTGGGGATGTACGCTATGTGGATGTGAAGATTGCGGTGACGGCGTTGACGACGTCTGATGTGATCTATCTGGCGAAGCTGCCGAAGGGAGCGCGGGTGATTCCGGCGCTGTGCTCGGTGGACCATGGTGATCCGGGTGATGCGCTGACGGGGAAGCTGGGCGACGAGGCAGATGATGACCGCTATGGTGCGGCGCTGGCGCTGGGTGGTGCGGCGGGAAGGAAGGCCTTCAGCGAGGCGGGGACGAAGGGGGATGCGTTTCTGAATCCCTACAAGTTTACGGAAGAGTTGTGGGTGACGTTTACGCCGACGACAGTGACGAATCTGGCGACGCACGACCAGGTGTGGCACGTGGCGTATACGTTGGGGTAGGATAGTTCTTAGTTCTTGGTTTGTTGTTGGTGGTGGTGTGGGTGCCCCGTGTGGTGTGTCTTTTTGGGTGAGGGGTGCGCTATGCGGGGCGCCTTTTTCCTGGGTGGGCGTGGAGAGTTGGTGTTGGATGGGTTCGTCGCAAAGCAGCGGAGCTGCCAAGCAGTAAGGGGCTTCTGACTGGGTGAGGATATCTTGGGGGGGGTTGGGTGCAGTGGGTTCAACGCAGAGACACGGAGACGCAGAGGGAACTTCGGAGACTGAGGGACTGAAGGATTGGATGGGGAAGGTGTTTTGGTGAATTTGGGGTTCTGAGGCTTTGGTATGGTCAGGGGTATGTGACGCCGGGAACGAGACGCTCCTGCTCCTTGGGCATGGATTTGAAATTGATGGGTGATGGTGGAGTTGCGTCTGGATCGAGAACGAGGAGGACTTTGACGTATGAATGATACGCAGATTTGCAATCTGGCACTGGCGGAGGTGGGTGATAGCTATAGCATCACGGATATCAATGAGACCTCGAACCAGGCTGCGGTGTGCCGGTTGTTCTTTGGGCCGACGAGGGATGCGCTGCTGAGGATGCATCCGTGGAACTTTGCGCGGACGCTGGCGGCTCTTTCGGCGTTGAGCACGGAGCCGGTGTTTGGCTGGGGATATCAGTATCAACTGCCAGCGGACTTCATCCGGCTGGTGGAGTTCAACGGGCTGGATGCGTGGCAGACGGAGGATGACTTCCAGATTGCGAATGGGCCCTCGGGTGGGCTGGTACTGCTGACGGATGAGGATGCGGCGAGTGTGGTGTATCTGAAGCGGGTGACGGATGCGAACTTGTTTGATCCGCTGTTTGTGGAGGCGCTGACGTTGCGGCTGGCGATGCGTATCTGCACGAAGCTGACGAAGGATGATGGCATCAAGGACCGGCTGACGCGGGAGGCGAAGGAGGCGATGGCGCGGGCGAGGCAGACAGATGCGAATGAGTCGAGGCCGAGACGCGTTGGGATGTGGGAGGATTCGGATTTGGCGATGGGGAGGTTTGGTGAGTAGTCAGTAGTCAGTAGTCAGTAGTCAGTAGTCAGTAGGGCTGGGCTGCGCTTAGGGAGATGGAACAAGGTTCAGGGAACTTGGAAGTGAGGACTGAATATTCTTATGTCGGGGCCGATTCATCAGTTGATTAATAACTTCAATGGCGGGGAGCTTTCGCCGCTGATGGATGCGCGGGCGGATACGGGGAAGTACCGTACGGGGTGCAGGAGGTTGAGGAATTTCATTCCGCGGGCAGTGGGCGGGGTGTTTTCGCGACCGGGGACGGAGTATATGGGAGCGGCGAAGTATGGGGACAGGAAGGCGGCGCTGATTCCCTTCAACTTTTCGCGGACGACGAGTTTCCAGATTGAGCTGGGAGATGGGTATGTACGGTTCTGGTCCAACCGGCAGCAGGTGCAGAAGCTGAGTGCGAGTGCCTGGGTGACGGGGACGCCTTATGCGGTGGGGAATTATGTCTCGGAGAGCGGAACGATTTACTACTGTGTGACGGCGCATACCTCGGCAGCGGTGTTTGCGACGGATCTGGGGGCGAGCCGGTGGGTGGCGCAGGATATTTATGAGCTCCCCTCCCCCTACGAGGATGGTGATCTGTTTGAGATTCAGTTCACCCAGATCAATGACATCATTTATCTGGTGCATCCGAAGTATGCGCCGAGGAAGCTTTCACGGCTGGCGGATGATCACTGGACGCTGGTGGAGGTGGTGTGGGACTGGCCGGCGCTGCTGGATGAGAACGTGACGAGTACGACGATCACGCCCTCTGCGACGACTGGAAGCATCACGCTGACGGCCTCGACGGGCATCTTTCAAGCGAATCATGTGGGTGCGTACTTCCAGGTGGCACATCGGAGGAGCAGTGCGTATACGGACCTCGGTCTCCATGCGAATGGTGTGAGTGCTCCGCTGCGTGTCATCGGGTCGTGGGAGTTTGGCACGGCGGGGACGTGGGCTTCGAATGTGGAAATCGAGCGGAGTGAGGATGGCGGAACGACGTGGCAGACGGTGCGGACGTTCCGGAGTCTGAGCGATCGCAATGTGGCGCCGATTTCCTATGATGAGGCGACGGAGGTGCTCGTCCGCCTCCGGGTGCAGGGATATGTGAGTCATACTGCCGGGGCCCGGGCGTGGCTGGAGGCGGTGGACAGCAAGATTTACGGTCTGGCGAAAATCACGGGATATACGAGTGCGACGCAGGTATCTGCCACGGTGATCAATTCCCTGGGTGATACTGCGGCGACGACGCTGTGGAGTGAGGGGGCATGGAGCCCGCATCAGGGGTATCCGAGGACGGTGGCCTTCCATGAGCAGCGGGTGGTGTATGGCGGCACGGCGCGGGAGCCGGTGCGTATCTGGGGCTCGGCGATTGGAGACTTTGAGAACTTCCGGAAGTCGAGTCTGGATGAGGCGAGCTTTGACTATGTGCTGGCGAGTACGCAGAGCAGCCAGGTGCAGTGGATGACGGGGAACAGCAATGGCTTGATCATCGGGACGGCGGCGGAGGAGTGGCTGATGCACAGTGGGTCTGATGCGACGCCGATCACGCCGACGACGGTGAAGGTGTCCTGCCAGTCGAGCGAGGGCAGTGAGCATCTGATGGCACGCCTTATCAAGAATGTGGTGCTGTTTGTGCAACGCTATGGGCGGACGGTGTCTGAGATGGCGTACAGCTTTGAGGAGGATTCGCTGAAGGCGCAGGACCTGACGATTCTGTCCGAGCATGTGACGGAGGGTGGGATAAAGCAGACGGCGTTCCAATCACGCAGGGATGCGATTTTGTGGGCGGTGACGGGGGATGGGAAGCTGATAGGGCTGACGTACCAGCGGGAGCATGAGGTGACGGGCTGGCATGTGCATGAGACGGAGGGTGAGTTTGAGAGTGTGAGTGTGAACTACTCGGCGAATGGGACGTCTGATGAGGTGTGGTTCGTGGTGAAGCGGACGATCGAGGGGCAGACGGTGCGGTACCTGGAGAGCTTCCAACCGGCGATGGCGCAGTTTGATTATTCGAATCGTGCGGGGCTGGTGTGCATGGATAGTGCGAGGACGTACAGCGGTGTGGCGACGGATACGATCACGGGATTGGGACACCTGGAGGGTGAGGTGGTGTCTGTGCGGGCGGATGGGGCGACGCAGGTGAGCAAGGTGGTGAGCGGTGGGAGCATCGCGCTGGATCGCGCGGCGGAGGTGGTCGTGGTGGGGCTTCCCTTTACGCCGCTGCTGCAGCCGACGAAGATTGAGCTGCAACTGGAGAATGGAGGGAGTCGCGGGCGTTTGTTCCGCCCGGTGAAGATGATTCTCTCGGTGCATGAGTCGCTGGGGGCGGAGATTTCGCCGAATCCGAATGCGGGGCTGTGGGAGGAGATTCCCTTCCGGAGGTCGCAGGATGTGCTGGGGGTGGCGCCGCCGCTGCGGACGGATGATATGGAGTGGGATATCAATGCTCCGTATACGACGGGGGTGCAGGTGGCGATACGGCAGAGGCAGCCGCAGCCGCTGAATCTGCTGGCGATGGTGTGTGTGTTTTCAGTGGATAGCTGATTCGGTGGGGACGGTGAGCGGTGAGCAGTGCGACGGTGGGGAAAGTCAGGGAGAATGGTACATCAGGGGACAGCCAAAGAATCTGAGGGTACACTGATGACTTACGGTTTTGTTTTTGGACCGCTAATGGGCGTTGGGGTTGGTTCTTGGGGGTGATGGGTGGGGTTGGGTGCAGTGGGTTCAACGCAGAGACACGGAGACGCAGAGGAACTTCGGAGACTGAGGGTGGGTGGGGTGATGGATTTGCTGGTCCAGCGGGTTGTGGCGATGGGAATGCAAAATGAGAAATGAAAGATGAAAAATGCAAAGTGGTGAGGGTTGGTTCTGGGGGTGATGGGTGGGGTTGGATGCAGTGGGTTCAACGCAGAGACACGGAGACACAGAGGAGCTTCGGAGACTGAGATGGGTGGGGTGATGGATTTGCTGGTCCAGCGGGTTGTGGCGATGGGAATGCAAAATGAGAAATGAAAGATGAAAAATGCAAAGTGGTGAGGATTGGTTCTGGGGGTGATGGGTGGGGTTGGGTGCAGTGGGTTCAACGCAGAGACACGGAGACGCAGAGGAACTTCGGAGACTGAGGATGGGTGGGTGATGGATTTGCTGGCCCAGCGGGTTGTGGGGATGGGAATGCAAAATGAGAAATGAAAGATGAAAAATGCAAAGTGGTGAGGGCAGCGTGTGGGGCTTGAGATCGGAGGTGTCGATATGAAGGAAGACGAGCAGGAGCGAGGGGTGTGGAGGGCGCGGGAGTATGGGGAGAAGGTCGGGGATTATCAGATGATTTCGGAGTGGCGTGAGGGGCACAACGTGGGGCCCCTTCCTGAGACTGTGATTCCTCCCCTCGCCCTGGTGTGTGAGCGTGATGGTGAACCGATGGCTTTTGCATGTTGCTATCAATCGTATGGGATCGGGGTGTGTTTTCTGGAGTGGTTGATCACGAGGCCTGGTTTGAACCTGGCGGAGGCGCGTTTGGCCCTTGAGCATGTGATTCGGGCAATCGCGGCATGCACGAAGGACACCCACGCACTGATGTTCGGATATTGCGTTCCTGCGCTGGCGCGCGAGGCGAAGCGGAATCTTGGATTCAAGGGACACGACGTCCCTCACTATAAACTTTTCACCAGAATCGACTGATATGACTTGGGAAGCAGCAGCAGTTTACCTTGCCATCGGGGGCCTTGCCACGAGTGCTGTCGGCGTGGGCATGCAGTACAGTGCGCAGAAGGAGGCGGCGCGGAATCAGGAGGCGCTGGCGAGATATAACTATGCGGTGCAGGCGCAGAATATCCGGCAGCAGCAGGCGCTGGCGGAGTGGAACGCGAGGGCGCAAGCTGGGCAGGCAGAGGCGAATGCGGCGATGGCGCGGCAGGCGGCGGAGGTGAACGCACGGAACCTGGAGCAGCAGGCGCAGTCGGTGCTGCTCCAGGGCACTGAGGAGCAGCGGCGGACGCGGGAGGAGCATCGACGCCATATGGCAATCGCGTTTGCGCGGGTGGCGAAGAGTGGTGTGGCGGCGGCGGGGTCGCCGATTGAGGTGCTGGCGGAGTCTGCGCGGACGATGCAACTGGCGCTGAATGATGCGTGGTATACAACGAACACAAAACGGGAGGCGCTGCTGTGGGATGCGAAGGTGGAGCGCTATGGCGGGGAGATAGGTGCGGCGAACTACAGTGGGCAGGCGTCCCTGCTGCGGGCGGAAGGTGCGCTGGCTCCGATCAAGGCGCGGATGGATTTGCGAAGCGCGAAATATGAGTCGCTGGCGGGACTGAATGCGGCGTCCGGGATGAGGAGTGCAGCGGGTGCGGGGCTGGTGTCCGGCATGGGGACGCTGCTCCAGTCCGGGTATACGATGGCTTATCAGGGTGGGTATTTGGGAACGACGAAGCCCGCGCCCAGTACGTCCAGCACGCCCAAGGTTGCGTGAGCTGGTGCTTAACGAATTCGAATCATGGCTACGATTCCTTTATTCAACAATGGCGGAGCTTTGCCGGTGCCGGCAGCAGAGGGACTTTCGAGGGTGCCGACGGCGCGGATGCAACTGGACTATGGAGGTCTGGCTCAGACTGCGGCGAAGGCGTATCAACAGCCTCTGATGCCCAAGGATATGTATGAAGGCGACCGGGTGGCGGGGGAGGCGTGGGGGCAGGCGCTGCAGACGCTGGGGAAGACGATGAAGGTGGTCTTCGAAGAGACGGCGAAGATCAAGAACGAGGGCGATATTGCGGATGCGGACGTGAAGATGACTGAGTCCCTCGGAGCTTATGAGAATGGGCTGACGGGTGATACCAGTGAAGATAGCTGGGTGAGTGGATGGGAGAAGGAGGTGGCGGGCCTGCGCAAGGGTTTCGAGTCTGACAGGAGCTTGAGTCCCTATGCGAAGCATCACATCGGGATGCGACTGCAGCGGATGGAGGTGGCGGGGAAGATTCGCATTTCCTCTCTGGCGATGACTCAACAGCGGCAGAGGGCTTCGATGAGCCTGGACAATCTGGAGAGGGTGCACCGGGAGCAGGGGAATTTCGCAGGGATGAGGTCGGTGAACGAGCGCCGGACCGAGGTGAAGCTCCAGACTCCGGAACAGGCGCAGGCGCGGGGTGATGCGATTGATGCCATGGAGCGTGGGGACGGCTTGTACAAGGTGATCGATGCGAATCCGAAGTCTGGGCGGGAGCAGCTCGATATGCGAGGTGCGGATGGCAAGTACGTGCATTTCCCGTGGCTGGACACGCGGGGTCGCGAGAAGGCAAGGAGTTACGCCGACCAGGCGCTCCAAGACCGTCGCATCCACATTATCGAAGATGTGGTGGAGTACGTCACCTCAAACAATGGCCAGCCCATCCATCCTGATGACATTGATGCATTCGACCCAAACCGCTATCTGTCCACAGAGCAGCGGGCGGACGTGCAGGCGTACATTGCCGGTAATGTTTCCACGAACAGGAAGCTGACATACGAACAAGCGGTCACGACCATCGATGCGTATCGAGCGAATGATGATCCGGACCAGCGCCTGTCGGCGGCGATGGAGACGACGATTGGCTTGACCTTTGAAGGTCCGCAGAAGGAACGGCTGCTTTCACGGTTGAAGGAGCGCAAGAAGGCTGCCAGCGTGAACGATCCGCTGCCCATGGGGACGGTGACGGGTCTGTTGCAGCACTACGTGGAGGACCTGAAAGTCTTTGGGGAATATCTGAAGCCGAAGGTGGATGCGAGGGGGCAACGGATACTCATCAAGGACCCAGAGCGGTATGAGGAGAAGGACTCCGGTACCTTCAACCAGATGCTATTCACGATTTCCGGCGGGAGGATTGGGAGCATGACGTACCATGAAGAGGCGCCAGAGTCCTATTCTTACGAGATGGAGGTCGACAAGGTGCGGGAGGCGCAACTGGCTGACAAGAGGGAGGCGATTCGGAGCACCCTTGAACGGGAGAAGCAAGCAGGGCTGTTCAAGACAACGGACGAGATGGTGGCGCGGCTACTGGTACTCATCGGGCAACATGGTGGGAAGCTACCGGCGACTTACAGGCAGAGCGGCGCCCCGGTGAGCCACGGTGGCGGGATGGTGCCGAACCTCCCGAACGTCAACGCGGGACCGGGAGATATGAGCGCTGGAAATCCCCTCCTGCCGCCACTCACGCCGCAGGAGGCCACGACGAAACTGAACTCCATCCTTTCCAAGTAGACATGGCACTGCCACTCATTTCTGAAGAAGACGCCCTCGAAGTCATGGGGCTCTATGATTTGCTGCCTGAAACTGAGAAGGGGAAGGCGAAGGATTACCTTTCCCGATACAAGCGACAGCAGGACGAGCGTGTGGGGTTTTCGTTTCCCAACCTCCTGGAGAAGCAGATGCGCGAGGAGGAGCAGTTTTTCGGTCTCTTCTCTGACGTGAAGAATGTGGACAGGATGAATCCGCTGGTCGGAACGGCAGCGCGCTATGTGGACGATGCGGACCTGCTCAGGAAGCAGGAAGCGAGTGTGCAGTTCATCAAGCGCCGAATGCCCTCGGCGCCGGAGCAGCACATCCGCGAGCACCTGGGGCTGTATATGAGCGGTTATGGGTCTGAGGTGTGGGATGAGCCAGGGATGACGGATGCGGGGCGGTTCTTTGACTTTGCGAAGACGGAGGTGGATGAGGAGAGGAAGATCTTCGAGTTTGAGAAGGCGAATTCAGAAAGCATGGGGGCGGCCGCCATCTCGGCGGCCTACAAAGGTGAATCAAAATGGGACGCCTTCGACAGGTGGATAGGCGCGATTCCGGGCGCCAAGGATCTATATCCCAATGAGCTCCTGAGGTTTCAGACAGCTTTCAACGGCGCTCATAGCAATCTGGAACTTCGCTTGATGCCCCATGAGGATGCCATCATATCCACGGTGAATGATCTGCAGGTGCTGATGGGAGTAAAACAGGGTGCGGGGTCGGACTGGAGAGTCGTCGCGGAACGGATGCTCAAGGTGCCTGAGGAAGATCGGGAGGACGTCATCAATGCCATCATGGTCCGAGGGGCTCCGGATGGGGACTACAAGGAGTGGGCGCAGAAGACGGCGGAGTCACTTGGAAGAGGCATTGTGGACCTGGTGGGCGGGACGTTTCTAGTTGGCCAGAGGAACGAGCTGCTGATCGCGAGGGAGAATATCGATCGCGTAATCAAACAGGTGGAGGAAGGGAGGGCCTCCGCGTTTGACTTTGTGGATATTTTCGGGAACGGGCGGGCGGTTTCCTCGCATCCGGACTCCCTGAGAGAGTTGCGGGCGGAAGTGGATAAGGCGCTGGACTTCGATGACATGCTCGCGCGGATGCATGCCATCGGAGAAGGAACGATCGATCCCATCAAGGGCAATTGGTTTTCCTCAGGATTCTACGGCATGGTACGCTCTGCGCCGCAGATGCTTGCGTCCTTCCATCCGCTCGGCTGGATGGCGATGACAGGGCAGTTCGCCGAGGGTAACTATCAGCGGATACGGCGTGAGCAACCGGGGATGCCCCGGGCATGGGCGCAATCGATTGCCATATGGACGGCGCCGGGACAGGCGCTGGTGGAGACGGTGTCCAACCGCTTCCTGCTGGGGCGTCTGCCGAACCTGCTGAAGCTGGCGCGCACGCCGGCGACGACGTGGGCCGGTCAACTCAAGGGGTTGTGGATCCTGGGACCGAAGAGTGTGGTGGAGTACGGTGAGGAGAAGGCCCAACACTTCGCGCCGTATTACACGCAGCAGCTGGTGGCGGCGCTGTCCAAGGACGTGGCGGATGCGCCGTGGGAGCTGGCCTTTCAAGGGTGGGAGGATGGGCATACAGAGCTGGTGTCCACGGTGATCTGGATGACGGTGGTGGGGCATGGGGTGGGCACTTCCCTGGAGGTGGGGGCGATGCGGGAGCAGGCGAGGCATCCGCTGCTGCTGGAGGCGGCGGGGTTTTCCGAGGAATCCGCGCTGCGCATTTCCGATGCCGCCCGAAGGGACGAATGGGGAGAAGTGGATACGATGATGCGCGAGGAGCATGCGGCGGGGCGCATTGAGCTCGATGGGGCGAACCTGATACGCCAACGTGATGCGGCGGCGCTGCTGCTGCGGGAGGAGGCGCAGCGGCGCGGGGTGGCCGTGTCCGAGCTGGAGAAGATTGGAGCGCTGCCTGTGCTGAGCCGCGCGGGGGATGGAAGTTATCAACTGACGTTCGACGATGGGAGCAGGGGACGTTATCGTACGGCGCAAGAGGCCGTGACGGCGATGCGGGATTGGACGGGGCACCGGGGGGATGCGCATGACGGAGCAGATGCGCGAGGTGTTTGCGAAGATACAGGAGGACATGGAGGCGGGCCGGGAGGTGGCGCTGCAGTTTTCCCCGGAGCAGATGATGGCGCAGCGGGCGGTGAAGACGGGGCTGGCGACGAGGAAGCAGGTGCAGCAGCGCGGGCAGGCGGGTGATACGCTGGTGACGGATGCGGACTTTGGTGCCACGTCTTTGGATACGGTATCCGATAGTATATCCGGAACGAACGCAGCACAGGAACGTGTTGTTGAGGATGGGGAGTATGATACGACGCTGCATATGGCGGAGGTGACAGCTCCGGAAGCGGCAGATGCTGAGGTAGCTGGACAGATATTGGGCATGTCCAGAACGGCATTCAAGGAGGGGGTGGCGAGGACGACGATACGGCTTTATGAGGGTGCCACTCCCCTCACCCTCATTGAGGAGAAGCTGGAAGGTGATGCCAGTGTGATGATGCGGGAGCCGCGCAAGCGGACGTGGCTGCTGGATACATTGCGTGATGTGGAGCGCAGGACGGGCATGAAGCTCTTCCGCACGGCTGAGGATGCGCAGATCACCGATGGGGATATCAAAGAGGCGTGGTCGCACCTGGGGCAATACTACTTTGTAGGCAGGGCGAAGCATGGTGATGCGGCGACGCTGGCACGCTGGAAAGAGAAGGGGTTCCGGGAGATGTTTGCGGACATCATGGGCTCGAAGGCTGGGCCGACGATGCAGGCGTATGAGACGTTCTTCCGCAGTGTGTGGCGGCGCGGTGCGGAGTTGGAGGAGATGCGGCGTGCGGGGACGCTGGATGGGGATTTGGAGGGTACGCTGAAGAGGGCGCTGGGGATGGACGGGGGGCAGGTTTCGGCGATGAATACCACGGATGAGAACGATGCCAGCGATTCACTGAGCCAATTTCCAATGGAAGCTCCAATGACCGATATAATGAATGGTGCTATCCAAGGACGAGAAGTATTCCACGTTGAGGAAGAAGCCGCTGATCTTGGCGCTGAGTTCAGTGACAACTGGGGCGAGATTTCCTTCTCGCTGGGGCCGCAGGAGTTGGGAGCTCCAAGCCCCATGCGAGATGCCTCTGGAAAAATCAATGTGGAGGGCTGGAGGAGCACCAAGCTCAAGGGCGCACTCGCAGCCCATGACAGTCGATTCAAGGATCTCATTGACGATCGGGAGCACGCAGACGCGATCTACCGACAGATTCCCGAAACCAAAGGCGGGAAGGTTTTGGGCACGGATCTTTCTCGCATGATTGACGAGAACTATCGGACCAGTCGCGAGTGGCGTATCGACTACGGGAGAGCCACGGTCCACGCCGCGGCGATCGATGCGGCAGACCGGCTGTTTCGTGAGCTGGCATCACCCAATGGCAGGACAAAGATACTGTTTACCGCAGGAGGAGTTGGAGCAGGCAAAAGTACTGTGGTTGATGATGCCATGATCGCGGACTACGACCTGGTCTTTGATGGTACTCTCAGGAACACGGCAGAAGCTATCCAGAGCATTGAATATGCAATAGACCATGGCTGGACTGTAGATATTCAGTATGTTCAGCGACCTATTGGCCTTGCACTGAAAGGTGTCGTTAATCGTGCGGACGAACTGGGACGGTGGGGGCCGATTACCGATGTTCCCCAAGCACATCTCGACGCGCAGAAGAGCATAGTCACCATCGCAAAACACTTCGCTAATGAACCGCGCGTGACAATCGAATACTGGTATAACGATGACGAAATTAAGGGTGTAATGCCAAAGGTCATCAATTTGGGTCGAATTCAAGGCGGTGGGGATCTCTCGCTCACTGCCGGTGACTTCATTGGCAGCAGCCGAAAGGCCGTCGTTGAGACTTTTCGTGAGGCAGTGCGGAACCGTGGGAAAGCAGGGGAACCAGGCGACTTTTCCGAGGGTAGTGCAGTACGGTTCGATCCTGTGGTGCTCGAACGTTTGGCACGGCCTGACCTGGAACTACAAGCGATTTTCTGGCAGGAAGTGTTGAGCGGGAACAACCAAGAACTCAAGGGGTTGAATCAGCAACAACGTAATAACTGGGCTATCCAAGAAGCGAAGCAAATCCTGCGGTTGCCGGACGGGACGCCCGGAAAAGCAGTGATGTCTCGATTGGACAACGACACAAGAAAGCGCTGGAAGCAGTGGTTGCAAGAGCCACAATCCAGAGATCAGACCGGAAAATCACCCTAGTATCAAGGGTCAATGCTCCGAGGCCACGCTCGTAGTACGTTACTCGCTAGCTGTCCCACTAAGCATCGAAATTTGACTATGCTGGAGGACACTGGTATATATGGTAACATGGCTATGACCTACGAGGAAAGTGATGCACGGCGCATCAGAACAGCTTCAGCGATTATGAAGGTCTCGCTGGAGGAAGCGGAACGTCGCTTGGATGAGGTGCACGGCCCGGGTTGGAGACTGACATACCGCCGTCAACACGGACTTCTGCCGAGCGAGTCCGAACTCGCCGCTCGGCGGGCCGCGGCGTCTGACGTTTCTCCTAAGTGGCAGGAAGACTACAGCCGCCTACACATCGACGAACTCATAAAGCGATGGTTGTATGATTTCGATATCGGAGGAGAAGAGCCCGAGGAGCCACCCCCCTATGTTCCCAATGATCCACCTGACGCCGTGGACAAGGATCTGGCCATGGTGGAAGAGCAGGAGTCAAAACGACAAGCTGAAACTGCGAAACCAACGCCATCGGAGATTGGTGATAGCAGTGACGACTGATGTTTCATGCAAGAGCAAGGTCCAACGTCAGGCTCGTGTAGGTGGAGCGTAAGCTGAGCGGGTATTCGAAGGCCCTTCGGGCTATCCAGAGCACTGTGTTGTGCTCCACGTGCAGGGCTGACGCTGCATATGGCGGAGGCGATGGCGCCTGAGCCAGAGGATGCGGAGGGGGTGGCGAGAACGACCATCCGGCTTTACCAGGGTGCGACTCCCCTCACCCTCATTGAGGAGAAACTGGAAGGTGATGCCAGTGTGATGATGCGGGACCCGCGCAAGCGGACATGGCTGCTAGAGACGCTGCGCGATGTGGAGCGCAGGACGGGCATGAAGCTCTTCCGCACGGCTGAGGATGCGCAGATCACGGATGGGGATATCAAGGAGGCGTGGTCGCACCTGGGGCAATACTACTTTGTAGGCAGGGCGAAGCATGGTGATGCAGCGACGCTGGCACGCTGGAAAGAGAAGGGGTTCCGGGAGATGTTTGCGGACATCATGGGCTCGAAGGCTGGGCCGACGATGCAGGCGTATGAGACGTTCTTCCGCAGTGTGTGGCGGCGCGGTGCGGAGTTGGAGGAGATGCGGCGTGCGGGGACGCTGGATGGGGACTTGGAGGGAGCGCTGAGGAGGTCTCTGGGGATGGGTGATGAGTTGAGCAGTGCACCTTCCCCCAGCTCAAATTCGATGGCCGGTGAAGGAAACGTCGATGCAGAGGGCAGAACACTCGGAGAAAATAACGGTGAGACGTCCTTTGCCGAGCTACCGAAGCAACGGCAGGATAAGCCGGGGTCGTGGGAGGAGGTGAAGCGAGGGCACACGTGGAACTCGGCGAAGAAGTTCCTACCCAAGCTCAAGGATAACAGAAAGTCATTTGCACTGAAACGAGGTACCTGGGAGGTCTTGGTACAAAGGTTGGCAAAGTGGCTCGGACAAATGCAGAAAGTCTCCGATCCATGGGGTGCCAAGGTCCTCCTGGCAAATCCACAGTCGAAAGGAAGGTTTGCAGATCCGATGGAAAATCGAGCGGCGCACCTGATTGGGGAGAATGATGCTGCCAAGACTGAAAACAGAACGCTTGATCCCGAGAAGTTGGACTGGATTGGATCCGTGATGCAGACCATTGCGGACGCGCAAGTGCGTGTGACCAATGGCAAGGAGACCTTTTACTTCCGCAGCTACGCAGAAGGTGTCCACATGGTCATTGTGGAAGATGGGGCGGTGAAGGACCAGTATGGGGTGGTAACGCAATACGCCCCCGAACTCAGCAAAACTGAATTCGAGGGCGCATTGGTCGAACATGTTCGACGTAACCCCGGCCTTGCCCCTCAAGGGGGTCCCGGTGCTGCCGGGATTCCGACGCAGCCCCAGTCTCAAACGGCACAGACACCTCAACCAGGAGCGCAACAAGATACTACTACAAGTGAAGCGGGAAGTCAATCGATGTCATTGCTCCCAGATGTGCCCAATCCATCTATGGAGCAGCATCTCAACGCGACCTCTACCGGCCTCACTTCGTCAGAAGAACTGCACAATCGGATAGGAAAGCTGAGGTCGGTCAGAAGAGACCGAATTTTGGGAGAGATGGATGCCGCCCCCTTTCGAGGCACTGGCAACTACGGGGGAATTCTTCTGACGGAAGGCATGTTGAAGGCAATCGAAACGAGAATTGCAGAGCTCACGCCCCACGGAGAAGCGAAGTGGACCCTGGTGCGAAATTCAGACACCTATCTAAAGGACTTCACAGCTCGAGCGGGTTTCAACCCGACAACCTGCCAGATGCACCTGCGTTCTGACGCGACCTACTTTGACTACTTTCATGAGTTGTGCCATGCTACGATGCGAGCCCAATTGGGCTCCGTGGAGGAGTACTACAAAATACGGGAATATGACCGTGAAATGTATGTGTTCGATCAGATTGCAAAAAACGAGCATCGCTTTACCGAGGAGGAAATTGATCGCGCCATTGAAGATGCTCTACACTACTACAACAAATGCGGTCCAAGAACCCATCAATATAAAATAGGGAAATGATCGATCCTATCAAAGCACTTCAGCTTGCGCTGACGAAATCAGAGATTGATGCCTCTGACGCAACCGAAATTGTCATCTACAAGGACAAAGTAAAAAATCTTTGGGAATGCTCCATTTCGACGAAGGAGTCCAAGCAGATGGAACCCGGGCACATCCGCGTGCAAGTGGATGAACATGGTGCGCGAATTGTTGAGATGCGCTAGTTACACCTTCAAAGGAACTCTGCGAGAGTTCTACTGCCCACAGCTCATCGGTGCAATCACAACGGACAAGTTGAATGTGGTTCCACTTTTTTTGGACACGGACAATACAATATCGAATCAGACAATGGACAATCCCATTCACATACTCGAGCTCGCACTAACGGAATCAGGCGTGAAAGCTGCTGACGCGATTCACATCTCCCTCTTGAAAAACGAGGACAAAAACTTTTGGGACTGCGCGATCACCACCGAAGAAACACAAAAGATGGAACCTGGGTTCATCCGTGTGCAGGTGGATGGAGACGGGCACGTGCTGTTGAAATGACCTAACCGGCAATGTTCAGCGCCTCTTTAGTCGCGTCGAACGTCAGCCCGTGCAGGTGGAGCGTGAGCTGAATGGGTATTCGAAGGCCCTGCGGGCTACCCAAGGAATGATGCTCTGATACACCTGCTGGCCTGACGCTGCACATGGCGCAGGCGATGGCGCCGGAGGCGCCTGACGCGGAGGTGGCGGGACAGATATTGGGCATATCCAGAACGGCATTCAAGGAGGGGGTGGCGAGAACGACCATCCGGCTTTACCAGGGTGCCACGCCCCTCACCCTCATCGAGGAGAAGCTGGAGGGTGATGCCAGTGTGATGATGCGGGATCCGCGCAAGCGGACGTGGCTGCTGGACACATTGCGTGATGTGGAGCGCAGGACGGGCATGAAGCTCTTCCGCACGGCTGAGGATGCGCAGATCACGGATGGGGATATCAAGGAGGCGTGGTCGCACCTGGGGCAATACTACTTTGTAGGCAGGGCGAAGCATGGTGATGCGGCGACGCTGGCACGCTGGAAAGAGAAGGGGTTCCGGGAGATGTTTGCGGACATCATGGGCTCGAAGGCTGGGCCGACGATGCAGGCGTATGAGACGTTCTTCCGCAGTGTGTGGCGGCGTGGTGCGGAGTTGGAGGAGATGCGGCGTGCGGGGACGCTGGATGCTGATTTGGAGGGGGCGTTGAGGAGGTCGCTGGGGATGGGTGATGGGGAGATGACCGCTCTCAATTCATCCGACATGCGCCCAGATGCCCACGAAGCAATCGCTCTCAAGCCTGGAGAAAAGTTGTGGGAGGAAGATGGCGTCTCCTTTGCGGTAGCGCCTGTGCCTTTTGCAGACAACGTGGACGCGGCGGTCAAAGGACGGCTTCCGGCCAATGCGATTTTGGATATGGGACGCCCAGGTGAGGTACTGCGGAAGGCTGGGGTGCCGGACCTGCCGATGTGGATCCGCTTGAGCAAGGTTCGCAAAAAGCGCGGCAAACACTCGGAACTCACAGAGGAAGTGATGAAGAAGTTCCCCGAGGCGATGGACTATCCGATGCTTGTCTATGTGAGTCCTTGGGACCGCAAGGCGCACTCCATCGTGACAAGCCTTGCGACATCACAAGGTCCACTGACGGCGTATTTCACGGTGCACGGGCGTGAGGGACAGCAGGTGCTGGAGGCCAAGACGTTATTTGGAAAGGAACCAGGCGAACTGCTGGCGGAGATCCGTGAAGCCGAAAGGCTAGGTCGTGTCTGAAAACCTGTATTCAAGACCTTAGCCAGTCAATGACTGCGGCGAAGTGAATAAGAGAGAGGAAGTTCTGGGCGAGTTTGTCGCGTCTGGTGGCTGTACAGCCCCAGCGTTTCAAGCGGCAGAAGAAGTTCTCCACCCGGTATCGAGTGCGGTACAGCTTCTTGGGGATGCGCAGTTGATGTTTGCGGTTCTTCTTGGTGGGAAAGCACGGTTGATGACCAAGGGCTCGCAGCGTGTCGCGAAGTTTGTCATCATCAAACCCCTTGTCCCCACGATGTGCAGATTACATCCCTCTCTGATCAGATTGACCACATGACGCCCTTCGTAAGCCTGTCCTTCAATGAGTGCTGTGTTGACCAATCGACCTCGGACATCGGTAAGGGCCATGAGCTTGGTGTTGCGTCCTCCGCGCGTCTTTCCCATGGCTTGGGCGGCAGCCCCACCGGCAGGGTTGGCGGCGCATTGATGCACCAGGATGTGTGTTCCATCCACCAAGCGCACCCGACCACGAACTCGGCGCGCAAAGACCTCCATGATTTTGGACCAAAGACCTTCCTTGGCCCAACGGCTGTGCCAGCCGTGGATGGTGGAGTACGGCCCGAAACGCTCTGGCAGGTCACGCCAAGGCCCTGCATTGCGCAGGCGGTAGAACAGCGCGTCCAATAACAGACCCAAGTCGGTGCGAGGCCGTCCGCCTTGATTCACCTGGGCACCACCATTTTTGTGAGCCGCTTCTTCAGCGGCTCCCACCAGAGAAATCGAACTTTCATGACAGTTTCACGCTGTCATGAAATAGCCTCGCAGTACAACTATTTAAGACCTGTTCGAGGTTTTCAGACACGACCTAGGCTTTCAAAAGAAGCCCCTGCCCAGTCGGGAGCGTGAGTATTTCAGCCTTCACACTTTTCGCAAACTGATCCAAAGCTGTTTTTTGCACATGAGCCTCCCTCCAACCATAGTCATCCAGCAATACAACACCTCCTACCACGAGCTTTGGCCAAAAGAACTCTATGGCTGCGACCTCAGCGGTAGAGTTATTCAGATCTATAGAGAGGTATGACACATCTCCTATATTCTCAAAAGAGAGGCTCTCGGGAATCATTCCGCGGACAAGCTTTGCCCCGGTAAAGGCAGCAAAGTTGCCTTTTACCATGTCATAGCACTCTTCGTAGATTGTGTTACCCGTGCTATGCTCAAGCTGCTCCTCCGGAATTCCACAGTAAGTATCAAACAAAAAGAACTGTTTCCCTGACCGGTTGAAGTCGACATACTGGCAGATTGCCAAGGAAAGCACCCCGGTGTTGACGCCACACTCCACAAAATCACCTTTGAGGCGAAGAGCATGAGTGGCAGCCCAAACCGCTACATGCACTCTCCATTCAATATGAATGTCACGATTGAGTTCGCCCCCGATCTTCTGACCTGACTTTATACCTCTCTGGTAAGCCTGCTGAAATCTTGGTTCTTTCAAAAACTCAAGATTCTTTGCCCACACACACAAGGCGTCAGCATTGTAGTCGAGCTCTTTGGGCACATTAAGAGCCCAGTACTCTTGGAGTTGCCGTTTTTGTTCGGCAATCTTTAGCTTTTGAACGTCCCGCACCTGCTTGAGAACGGCAATTTCCTTCTTAAGCTGAGCAATACGTTCCTTTTCGAGGTTGGGTTTTTTTCCAAAAATGGCCATTGTCGCATGTAGCACAAACACCAACAAAGTCACAAAGATTACTACTGCGCCAGTTCCCACACTTCCCACCCGGAATTCTCACCGAGAGAGCGATACTTGCCTGTGAGCATGCGCCTGAAGCGGTCGCAAACTTTTTGCCAATATCTCTCGGCCTTGTGCGCATCGGCGACCAAGCGATCGTTGGCCGAGTCAAAGACGATCCATCTCGGCTGCCTCTTCAGAACGTTCTTAACGATAGGGGCAAAGTCCTCCTCATTCCATTGGTTAAATGGGTTAACCACCCAGACACGGGGAGAGCCTGCCATCAGACGAGTAGTGTAGGGAAGCTTTGTGACCACGTGCACTCCCTCCTTCTCATGAACCTGTAGGAATGCTGTGCGTTCACGGAGTAGGGTGGCAGCGGTTGACGACACTGCCACGCCGGAGACGAAATGCCGAGCTGAGCCATCCGGCAATTTGCTCTCTACCGAGGACGATCGCATGAGCGGAGAAGTGGGGCTGACGACAAAGTAGGCAGTATGGGCCACGACTGCGAGAGGCCCCAAAATGCCTATGAAAACACAGGCAGTCACGGTTCGCAGAGTGAACCTACCGCTGAAGCGTGACAAAGGATTGTCAAACCGAAGTGAATCCACAGAAGCAGCGAACAGTCCCCGCGGGAGCAAGAACGGGAGGAAGTAGAGCTGCGCCCACAGATTCACAGGAAACGCCCTGTTCACGTAGTAGGCGAGCCACAATAAACTCATGACAGATATGGCGAAGACGACACGCTCACGGTGGGAGAGGCCTCGTCTAACAGCACGGGGGTACATGCTAGCACATCGATAGGCCCCAAGGATCGCCATCATCACGAATGTGGGATCATAATACAGCGGCGAACCCGAAAACCCGCTGCCTGAGATTCGCAAAAGCGTATCAAACAGGCGATCCAAATTCGCGGGCATCTCTCCGAAAGTCAGGCGATGCAAAAGAAGGTAAATAGCCCACAATACCGCGCTCCCCAGGGTAAAGGTAGTCAGAACCCGGACAATGGCCCCCATCCTGAGCTTGGAACCTCTTTGAGTCAGCAGGAACACCATGCTCCCTGCCGCTACAAGGATCGCAATCTCAGGTGAGTGAAGGAGAAGGAATCCAGTCAATACACCGAGTGCCGAGGATGCGACGTTTATGCTAGCTCCCCGGCACGTGAGAAACAAAAGCACTGCGAGGGGCAAGCCAATAAATCGCCATCCTGACAAGTTTGGAAGTAAGATAGC
Organism: Roseimicrobium gellanilyticum; assembly: GCF_003315205.1. Taxonomy (NCBI): domain Bacteria; kingdom Pseudomonadati; phylum Verrucomicrobiota; class Verrucomicrobiia; order Verrucomicrobiales; family Verrucomicrobiaceae; genus Roseimicrobium; species Roseimicrobium gellanilyticum. The sequence goes on from NZ_QNRR01000015.1 coordinate 145,466, forward strand.
GCCATTACTTGTCGCCATATAGGGACCGATCAGGGCCGCTCCTGTAAATACCAAGATGCTGGACCGTGACGACCAGAGATGGAACGACAACAAAGCAAGCAACAAGAACGCGACCTGGAGCACTTGTACGAGTCGAATGTGGCCTGCAAAATCCATCCGCCCAAACAACAACTCCAGCATGCCAATGAAGCCTGGGCCGGCCAAGCCGTAGAGGGGGAGAATGTCCGAGTACGCGACCATCCCATCTCGAAGTTGCTCAGCGCCTCCTACCACTGCGTCGAAGTGCCAGTCCACGATCTTGAACAGCAAATCGGATTCCAGCGATGGCAGCGCCAAAAATCCCGGGATGATCATTGTCGCAAGATAGACGACGAGCAATACCCACAGCAGTTTAGTGAAGGGGCCGGCTCCAATCTTGCGCCGAAGAAGATTGAGCATAATAAAGAGCACACCCGACAGGCCGACCGCACGCAAAGTCTCTGTGCCACCTGCTCCGAATGTCGAAACCTGAGCGGTGAACAGGGCGGGAAAGATTGCCGTAGCCGACAAAGCAAATAAAATCCAACCCCAGGGGAACTTTACGCCCGAATCCGACACAGACGTGGGAGCTGACTGAGTTCGCCGCACCAGCCCCCAAACGACAAGCCCTGTGGAAACGAGAGCCAGCGTCAGGAGGAAAACCTTGTAAGCCGTTGACTGGGGAATCGCGTCAAAGAAAGGGACGTGCCATAGCGCGGCCATTTGCCTCGTGTACAGACCCGGATCGACTGCCTCCCGGGGAAACATAGAATAATAGCCGTAGAAGAACAGCAAGGCTCCTGCTGCGGCAGCCAGAACACTGGCGACGGCGTATTGGGTTTCTCGTCGAGCTATGGGTGTTTTGTTCTGCACGGTGAATTCTTCCGTAGGCGAGACTCGATCGCTTCGCAAGCATCAACCATCTTGGCGGCTGCGCTCCGCGGAATGTTGAAGTAGAATTAAGCGCAAGCGGCGAAGCAAGCTAAGCTTGAGGCGGGAACTTGTTCTATTGCGGCTTGCGCAAAAGACAGACAGATTCTCGGTGCTATCCGACTTGGCCAAACACTCGAATCAGACCCACCCTCTCCTGGATCCCTTCAGGGTCCGAGTGTCTTTTACGTCTACGCAGGGTGTCGGTCGCCAAGGCTCCTAACTCTGGGCTGGGCTCCTACAGTCCTTCAGACTACAACTTCGAGTCAGGTTCAAACGACAGACCAAAACATGTCAGTCTATTTTGCAAGCCTCAACAAGCACACAAACTCACCAAGGACGCGGGTGACGATGACGCTGTAGTGTGGGCGATGATGTGACAGGTGGGCCCACCTCCCCACCACGAACGGGTCAAGTGTCGCTTACAGACTCCATACCTTCATCCAAAACAGTTGTTGACGGGTACCAGAAAACTCATTACAATATACTACTGTACCGACCACTCGCAAAACGTCTCAAATCCAGGACGCTGAGAGTAATCTGGTTCCGAGCCGTCTGGCAGCGTCTTTTGAAAATGCAGAGGCGACTCCTTAGGTGAGCGGGTTTGCGGTCTAGCGGGCGGGAAGCGCGGTGTCTGAGGGTGTGGAGGCCGTGGGGGCGGGACCTTAGTTTCGGAATATCACCCTAATACAGAAATCATGAGAACGTTCATCTTACTCATCAGTCTGGCGCCGGTTATGGCGCTTTGCAGTTGCTCCTCGGTCCCGCAGGCGGCTGACCCTTTTGATACAGCGATGGCTGCGGCTCTCGGTGTGATGGCAGGTGGTGTGGTGGGGTCGAATGCCAACACAGGAGGTGTGCGATGAATTGGTCCTGCCATCCGAACCGCTGGGGATTTGGGATCGCTGTGTGTCTATGCCTTTCGTCCTGCGTCATCATGCATGAGCGGGATGGCGAGGGAAAGTCATCAACGTATGCGAGCCTTGGCGGGAAGGGAGCCTACCGGAAGGGATACGGGGTGATACACCAGCATGAAAAATCCTTCCGTGATGGGGCGGTGCTGGCGGGGACGCTGGCCACGAGCTACTTTGGCACGGTGACGGCGCAGGCCACGGAGGCGACGAGTCAGGTGGCGCTGAAGGAGTCGACCAGAAAACATGTTTCTGACAATGCGCTGAAGGGGAAGGCCATTGGGGCAAACGCGGCGGCGCACGGGCAGGCGATTGCCGCGGAGGTACCTGGTGTGGTGCCCGCGACTGCACCGCCTCCGGTGGTGATGCCGTGAGCGCCAGAGATTTCAGATTTGAAATTCGAGATTTGAGATCGGGGAATATGAGGCTGGGCCTAAAAATTGAGATTGGGAGCGGGAGGAGTGTATGAGGATACTTTTGATAGCGGTGCTGCAGGATTGGCATGAGCACGGGAAGGCGATGCTGGCCTCTGGTGTGGCGACGGTGGCGATGCTGGGGGACATTGCGAGCGATGCGAAGAGCTGGGAGGATGTGAGCCTGAAGGTGCTGCTGCTGATTGCGGTGGTGTTTCTGGTGCGGCTGCTCCTGAGGCAGCAGGCGGAGCACAAGGCGGAAAGTGCGGCACGGGAGCAGCGGATGCTGGAGACGCTGAATCGCACAGCGGAGGGGATGGAGGCACTGACGGCGCTCATCCAGGAGCAGACAGACTACTTCAAGAGTGTGGTGAAGAGCGTGGTCAGTGAGCGGCTGCAAACGCCGCGTGCCGAGCCGCCCACCTCTGTGACGAAGCAGTCCTGAGGTGAGTCAGGCGAAGGAGGAACACGATGATGGCCCTGATTGAGCAACCTGATATCCGGCCTTTTCTGACCCGGCGTGGCTGGGAGTACCGGCTGAACTCGCCCTACTTTTATGAATGGGAGAAGAGTGGGGTGCGGCGGCGACTGAAGATTGCAGCAGGATTTGCCTACGACGGTGCGAGTGTGCCGCGGCCTCTGTGGACGCTGACAGGCATCGAGCGCGATGGACTACAACGTGCCGCGGCGCTAGTGCATGATGTGATGTACCGCCATGCAGGCAGGCTGCCGGATGGCGTGCAGGAAATCTGGAGTGATGGCCACCTCGAGTGGGAGCCGATGCATGAGGTACGGTGGACACGGGCGGAGGCAGATGCGCTCTTTTGCCGCATGTTGCGCGAAGCGGGTGTGGGCGCGTTGCAACGTCGCATGATGTACCGCGGGGTGAGAGCGTTGGGATGGATGTTCTGGAAGAAATCAGGGGTGAGATCGTGATGGGCTTGGGTTTTATCTGCATTCGATGGGGCCTTGCACCATGGATATGAGAAGGTGTGAGGAGGTTGGTTCTGGAGGTGCCAGGTGTGGTTGGCTGCATTGGGTTCAACACAGAGACGCGGAGACGCAGAGGAACTTCGGAGACTGATGCTGAAGAACTGAAAGCGGTAGCAGGGCTGCGCGCAGTCCAGGGCCTTCGGCACCTCTCCCCTATCATCCTGACGCTCATCGCACAGGGGTCTGTGGCGATAGTGGCAGTTCTCGTGAGGCACAGGCATCAGGGCGAAGTGTCGCTTATCTATTTTTTGTACACACTCATATGAAGACCTCTGAACGACTCTATCATCATGCGCGAAAGGACCTCGGCATGGCTGAGGCGCCGGGCGGCGTATCGCATCCGCGAATCAAGCTGGCGATTGAAACGGCGGCACGCTGGCTGGATGGCGATGACTCGAAGACGGCGTGGTGCGGCTGCCTGATGGGGCTGTGGTGTCTGGAGCTGGGACTCGGTGTGCCGAAGGCGTACTACCGCGCCATCTCATGGCTGGACTGGGGCCATGAGGTGGACACGGCCGATGCGGAGCTGGGTGACCTGGTGGTGCTGAAGCGGGCCGGAGGCAACCATGTGGCGCTGCTGGATCACATCCGGGAGCAGCGCTGGCATCTGCTGGGTGGCAATCAATCCAACACGACTTCCATTGCCCCCTATGCGGAGGATTTGGTCTTGGGCGTGCGGCGTGCGGCGTAGGCATTGAGGGCACGGCGGAGCCATTCGGTCCAGTTCAGACCGGAGGCCTCCTGGGCATCGCTCCAGGTGCGCCACTCTTCGCTGCTGCCGCGGATCTGGCGTGTGACGGCGACAGAGACGTTCGAGGCTGGCTCGGGACGCGTGGCGCGGGCACGGCGGCGTTTGGCCTCGAGGACTTCATCCGTCTTGGTCTCGTGATAGTGCGCGAGAACCTTGGCACGCTTGTCGGCGCGATGCTTGGCATCCTTCTGGTAACGCTCGCGCATGCGGCGTGCCTTGTCTTCTCGGCGTTTCACGGGGTCAGCGTAGGGCATGTGTGAAATCGTATGCAAAACGATCTGCGAGACAAGTGCAGATTGGGTGAATTGGGCGAGAATGTTTTTTCTGGTGCCGGTGGCGTGAGTGCCGTGCGGTGCTGACGTTGAAGGTGGAGGAGCGGGAGTGATGGAGTGGATGTGAACGGCAGGCAGGTGCCAGTCGTGACTGCGGCTTTGGGAAGCCCTGAGGGCCTTTGAATACCTGCGTCCGGGATGGTGGGGTGCCGGGGCTGACGGGAGGCCTGCGCTCCGGGGGTGCTCTTGAACTAACTCGCGGAGGACGTCAGGTTAAGGTCTTGTCATCTCGAATTGTCTCACGGACTGCTCCGTTGAGTTTGGCTCGCGGAATGCGTCTCACGGTGTTCCACATGGTGTGAGGCGATATTGATTGCGTCGAGAATCAGCGCTTAAGGGGGGCAAGTACTGAGCCCGGAGCGCATTGAAGTTTTGCGTTTTGACAGAGGTACTGCGCTCAAAACTTTGGTTGGCGTGGAGACCGTCAGACCGGTGGCCCAATCTCCAGGAAACTCCGTCCCCACGAGCTCCCGACCAAAGCGGTGCTCCGCACGCACCTGCACCAAGCGTGAGTGCGATGATGGCGATGCATCTTCGTTGGATAGTGTGTGTCCAGAATGGTTTGGCGACTTCGTCGCGGCATGGCGTGCAGCAGGCTGCACTGAGGGAAAGCGGCAGCAGGCTGCGCGCAGCCCAGGGACGCTGCGCGTCACAGCGCTTGGATCTGTCATGTATGCTCCTTCTTTTTGATGATGTCATTCGGTTCTGCGAGGATGGATGGATCGGAGGAGGTGCGACACAGTTCGGGAACGAGGCGTTCCCACTCCGTGGGTCTGCGCGATGTCTTTCCCAATTGATACCTCCTGGGGAGAGTTGATCCTGGATCATCGTGGCGGTGAGCGCTCTCGATTGACTCGATGTCTTATCCATGTTGCGTTCGCTGGTGCCATCGTGGCATACTGACGGGCATGAGTGAATCCGAGTCGCGCAACAGCCACGCCTACCAGTTGAGTTTCATCCTGGCCATACTGCCGGTGCTCTATCTCCTCGCCTGCGGGCCGCTGCTTGCATGGACGAAGGACAAGTCCCTGTCGAAGGGCTGGCCGGACTGGGTGTACTGGGTGTGCACGCCTGTTGCCTGGCTGCGATCAAACACACCGCTGGAAGAGCCTCTGGGGAAATACTATGACTGGTGGACAAAGAAGTAGGGTGCCAGCGACGTGGCACATGGTGGACAAACCCGCGGGAACCTCCACTTTGACTTTCCCTCTGACATGAAAGACTCCGCAGCCTCCCCTCCCCGACTTGCCGTGGTGTCGCTCTGTCTGTGCATCACAGCCCCATGTTTTTCGCAGAATCTGCGGCCCGGCGTTCCCGAGATACGCATTGAAGCGCCGGTGAAGGAACGCATGACGATGACCCCGGTGGATTCCCGCGCCCTGATGCGCGAAGGCTGGGAGCTCCCGATGTATCTCCTGAAGTGCGAGACCCCTGAAAGCGTGCCGTCCAAGATTCTGAAACAAACGCTCGACTGGGACAAACGGTACTTCGAGCACCTCGGCCTGACAGTTCAATCCAGTGGTGAGTCTCAGGCAACGAAGGCGCATGCGCAGTTCGACGCGGTGAGGACTCCGTACACCATGGGTACGTTGAGGGTGGAGACCCTGCAGACGGTGTGGGTATGGGCGCTCTGGGTTCCCTTCAGCGAAGAGTTCAAGTCCACTGAAGCACCGAAGAATGTGAGCCGCCTGATGCCCGCGCTGCATGGTAACATGACCTGGCTTGACCGGGTGGATGGGAAGACCATCTACTTCAGCGAGTCAGCATCCGGAGATGCGGAGGTGAGAGTGGTGCACACCATGGTGACTGGGACGGGTGTGCTCCTGTGGGGACTGAAGGGCAACTGGAAAAGCGCAGGAACGCCCATCTCATCGCAGCCGAAATTCAACGAGGGATGGTTCAGATCTGCTGAGGGCTCTTTCAAGTGAAGCAGCGCTGCACACTGAGCGAGGAGTGGTCTTCTCAGCTCGGCCGTTTTTCCTTCGGCGGCGCGCAGTCGCAGTCCAGGCAGCCGTGCGTGGCGCAGGTGCGGCAGAAGGCTTCGAGTTGCGTGCGCAATTTTTTCCGGGCGCGATGCAGACGCACATTCACCGTATTCACGCGCAGGCCGTGCTGTGCGGCGAGGTCAGTCGGCGAAGCGCCCTCCATATCTACCTGACGCAGGAGTGAAGCATCTTCGGGCGAGAGGGCATCGATGAGTGGCTTCACACACTGGCAGATATCGCGCTTTTCCTCCGCATCAGGTGCAGCATTCACCTCCTGCGTGTAAGTCTCAAGAGCACGCGCCGAGGCTTCGCGACGCCGGTGGGCATCGATGATGGCATGGCGAAGGATACGGTAGAACCACGGCACGACGCCTTCATCCTCCGTGGGCTGCTTCTCCGCGCGCAGGGCCTTGAGCAGGGAGTCCTGCACCACGTCCGCGGCGAGCCCCGGGTCGCCGAGGCGCTTGCGCACGAAGGCCTCGAACGCTTCACGCTGATTTAGGAGCAGATTACTGTTCATGTTTATTGGACTCACCTCCACGCCGGGCTAAGATCAAATACGATTTCCAAATCGGTAACAAAACGGCCCCTCGTGCGTGTGCGGTAATGACGGGCGGCCCCTCCACAGTGCCAGGCCCAGTCGTATCCCATCTACAGACATGCATCCCCCGGCTGAGAAATCCCAAGAACCGCAATCTCCAGAAAACGCTACAAGCACCGAGAAGTCGCCTGCAGATCCCGGCACGCACTCATGCTGTAGCGGCGGGAAGGCTGCGGGCGAGGTGCACACTGTCACTGCATCCGCCGCAGCCGCACCGGCGGAGGAGCACGGGCACACAACCAGGAAAAAGGCGAGCGGCCACCGGCAGCACGAGACCTCATCACCTTCCACTGCCAAGTCGAAGGGCAAAAGCCATCACAGCCACAAGGAGCACGGCGAGCATGACTGCTGCTCCAGTGCTGCGAAGCCCCCCGAGCTCTCTCCCGCCCCTGCGCCCGCCACGCCGGCAGCCATTGCGGCAGCGGCGAAAGCAGAAAACACGCAGGTGAAGTCCTGCTGCGGCGGCGGGCATGGCCACGGCCACCATCATCACGGCGACCACGCGGTGAAGCCCTCTGCGCAGGCGAAGTATTTCTGCCCGATGTGTCCCGGTGTGGAGTCGGACAAGCCCGGTGACTGCCCGAAATGCGGCATGGCACTGGAGAAAAATCCTGCCTGGAAGCCGGAGACCAAGATCATCTACACCTGCCCGATGCATCCGGAGGTGGAGCAGGACCACCCCGGCGAGTGCCCGAAGTGTGGCATGGCGCTGGAGCCGAAGACAGTCACCGCCAGCGCGGATGGACCGGAAGAAAACACAGAGCTGCAGGATATGACCCGCCGCCTGCGGGTCACGGCGGCACTTACGCTGCCGGTCTTCCTCGTGGCCATGGCGCATCTCATTCCCTCCCTGCAGCATACGTGGGTGGATGGGCCGGTGTCGCGCTGGATGCAGTTCCTCCTGGCCACACCGGTGGTGCTATGGGGCGCGGCGCCGTTTTTCCGCCGGGGCTGGCGCTCCCTCATCACGTGGAATCCAAACATGTGGACGCTCATCAGCCTGGGTGTGGGCGCGGCGTATGTCTTCAGCGTGGTGGCCATGCTCGCGCCGCAGGTCTTCCCCGAGGCGCTGGTCTCGCACGCGGGCAGCATCCCGATTTATTTCGAAGCGGCGGCCGTCATCGTGGTGCTGGTCATCGTGGGCCAGGTGCTGGAGTTGCGCGCACGTGAGCGCACCGGCAGCGCCATCCGCGCGCTGTTGGATCTCGCGCCACCACACGCGTGGCGCGTCACTTCCAAAGGAGATGAAAAGGTACCGCTCGATCAGGTGAAAGTGGGCGACAAGCTGCGCGTGCGCCCCGGTGAAAAGGTGCCGGTGGATGGTGTGGTGCTCGAAGGCCACTCCGCGGTGGATGAATCCATGATCACCGGTGAACCCATGCCGGTGGACAAGCAGAAGGAGGACAAGCTCACGGGCGGCACGCTGAATGGGAGCACGGGCAGCCTGATCATGAAGGCAGAGCACGTGGGCGCAGACACCATGCTGGCGCACATTGTGCAGCTGGTGGCAGAGGCGCAGCGCAGCCGCGCACCCATCCAGGGTCTGGCGGACAAGGTGGCGTCCATCTTCGTGCCGGTGGTGGTACTCGTGGCAATGATCACGTTTGCCCTGTGGGCCTGGCTCGGGCCACAACCGGGCGGGTGGATCTTTGGCCTCACGAATGCCGTGGCAGTGCTCATCATCGCATGCCCGTGTGCGCTGGGTCTGGCCACGCCCATGTCCATCATGGTGGGCGTGGGTCGCGGTGCACGCGCTGGGGTGCTGGTGCGGAATGCCGCCGCGCTGGAGAAGCTGGAGAAGGCCAGCGCCGTGGTCGTGGACAAGACGGGCACGCTCACGGAGGGACATCCTTCATTGCAAGCGGTACATCCCGCAGAGGGATTCACGGAGGATGAAGTGCTGCGCATCGCGGAGTCGCTGGAGATTCACAGTGAGCATCCCCTGGCCATGGCCGTGGTGGCTGCTGCGAAGGCACGCAAGCTCAAGAGCGCACGTACGACGAAGTTCACCGCGACAACCGGCGGCGGCGTCTCCGGCAAGGTGGAGGGCAAGAAGGTGCTCGTGGGCAAGGCGGAGTGGCTGCTGGAGAATGGCGTACGTGGTGTATCAGCTTTTGATGAACAGGCCACGCAGCTGCAGAGCGGCGGTGCCACGGTCATCTATGTGGCCATCGATGGCACCACTGCCGGCATGCTCGTCATCAGCGATGCCATCAAGAAGACCACACCCGAGGCTGTCGCGGAGTTGAAGCATCTCGGGTTGAATGTCGTGATGCTCACGGGTGACAGCCAGCAGACGGCAGAGGCCGTGGGCCGCTTCCTGGAACTGCACGCGTATCACGGTGGTGTCTCTCCTGCGGAGAAAAGCCAGCACGTGCAAAAACTGCGCGACAGTGGCGCGGTGGTGGCCATGGCTGGTGATGGTGTGAATGACGCACCTGCACTTGCCACCGCGGACGTGGGCATTGCCATGGGCACCGGCACAGATGTGGCCATCCAGAGCTCCGATGTGACCCTGGTGAAAGGCGATCTGCTGGGCATCACGCGCAGCATCCATCTCGGCCGTGCCGTGATGAAGAACATCCGGCAGAATCTCTTCTTCGCCTTCGCGTACAATGCGCTCGGCATCCCGATCGCGGCGGGTGTATTATATCCTGTGTTCGGCTGGTTGCTGAGTCCCATGATTGCCGGCGCAGCGATGAGCCTGAGTTCCGTGTCCGTGATTGGGAATGCACTGCGCCTCTCCAAGGCGCAGCTGGATGGCAGGGTGGATTGAGGAAGGAGACGCGAGCGGTGCAACGGTGACGGTGGGAAACGCCTGTGGTGATGGTGCATCACTTCAGGGCTCCATGGGCTCATGCTCAGGCACCACTACACTCCTCCAAGGCGGTTCAAACAAAGTCGTGGCCCTGGATCAAGGGTGACTTTCCGCACCGCGACCAGCGGTCGCAGCCACAGTAGCACCAAGACTTACTGTCGTGGCGGATGGTTCAGGCCGTAACTGTGGCTGCGACCGCTGGTCGCGGTTGGGGTGGCGCGCCCCAATACGAAAATGGCTACACTGTAACTTAAACCGCTCTAGTCTAGAGCCTCGCATGCCAATGGCATTCAAAATGCCAGGGGTGTTTTTACCCAAATCCTCCCAGTCATCGTTCGCTCTCTCGACTTCAACGGGGCATCCATCGCTGCGAGCCCTCGGCACAAGCATAGGCAAAAACCGTATTCATGGCAGGGCCGGGGTTTTTCGAGAAAACATCGGAGCAACGCATAACCTCACGCTGCTTCTCCCGAATTGCACATTGAGGCCGCTCGGTGTCGGCCCGGCCAGCCAGGTGCGCCCCCCACCTCGTGAGCACTTCCACATTCCACCGGTTTTCACCCTCACTGCCATGCCCATCATCGATAGAGAAGAGCCCGATGTGCTCCAGATCATGGTCTACCCGGAGATGCTCCGTGCCTACGAAGCTCACCTGGCCAAGGAGTACTCCTCGGAAAACATGGCCTTCATTCGCGCCGTGAATGATTTCCGGAACAAGGCCAACGACCCCAGTGTGACCGATGCAGCCCTGAAGGACCAGGCGGCCAGCATCTATGATCACTACATGAAGAAGAGCGCGACCCGCGAGGTCAACCTGGCGGCACCCAATCTCAGCCAGTTCGAGGGGAGGATGGAGAACCTCGCAACGCTCAACCGTCAGGATACGGTGAACATGTTTGATGAGTGCCACCACGAGATCAACAGCCTGATCGCGAGGGATTCCTTCAGACGCTTTGTGGCGACCAAGGAATTCGGCGAAGCCGCAGATCTCGTGGATGACAACTTCGACGTTGAGCTGCGGATTCCTGAGTTGAGGGAGCAAGCGGAGCACGCTCGCCTGAACCCCACGGTGGGTGACCGCATGAAGTCCTCTGTGGGCGGCAAGACAAAGGCGCAGGAGCTCACCGAGCAGGCCGACCTTCTCCAGCAGCAGCTCGATGACAGCCGCACCGTCGCGCCTCTGGACATGCCACCGACCAATACGCAAGCGGTCATCGCCAGCACCACTGTCCTGGCCGCGCAGCATCGGCAGGAGGAAGCACGCAAAGAACAGGAGCGACTCAAAATCCGCGAGGAAGCGGAGCGCATCCCGCCACCGCCGCCGGATGAACTCGACAACGATATCCCGCCCCCTCCTCCGGATGAGCTCGAAGTGGGCAACGAATTCGACATTCCTCCGCCGCCTCAGGAACTTGAGGTGGACGTAGATGTGGATGGCCTGGAAGAACCTGGTGTGTCACAGGCACAGGTGGGTGGAGATGACGATTGGCCAGAGCTGGAGGAGCAGGAAGTCATGCAGCGGGGGCAGGCGGGACCCGGACCCGGACCCGAGCCTGAAATGGAAATTGAGGAACTGAGCATGGAGGAGCTGGCCGGGATCGACCTCGCTGGTGGGCGTGACCGGGGCCAGCGGGTGGATAGCATCGACCTCGGCCAATCTCGCGGCCGGGGCCAGGGAATGGACGGAGGCGAGCAGGGGCAGACCCGTGCACGCAGGCGTGACGTGGAAGACGTGACTCCTCCGCAACCCTCCGTGCGTGATTCCCTGGGCCACCGCGACAGCCAACCCAAGCAAGGACAAGGCGGGCCAAAGGTGAAGTGAGTACCAAGTAGAGCAGCGAACGCCCAGCAAACGGGTGCTGGGCGTAATGGGTGATAGCCGACAGCCAGGGAGAGTCGAGTATTGGTCGGTGACAAAACAGTTCCTGCTTCAGCCGAATTGAATAGGCTGCAACATATCAACCCGATCCTGATTCGGCTGAAGCCCAATGCCATGAAGGAAAATGCGGGGTATTTTACCATGGTATGAGCTTAAACTCGAAGTGACCATTGCGGGAGGAGCGCTCATGGATACGTG